>NZ_JAECZP010000004.1:0-346002 GCF_019691255.1 Pseudomonas sp. USTB-Z | reverse complement strand
TCCAGCAGCTCTTTGGGGATTTTGGGCAGGTCACGCAAGGGTTTCTTTTTGGTTGGCATACATGCACCTCTTACTCATGTTATGCCCGAACACAAAATTTCTGACACCCTCTTGATTAGTAGAAATCCGTCCTACAACTTCTACTCAGAATTATCCCCTTCCTTGTAGGGCGTTTCCCAAACATACTGCCAACCCGCTCAAACGGTTGCGACGGATTCGGTCGCGCTCTAGTCTCGGCTCGTCGTTGTGAAATCAGCGACCGGCTTTGACAGGCCGACTACTCAAGTTTCCGTTGCAGCGCTTAATGGCAGCTGTGCATGGGGCACATTCGTGTGCGCCGGGTCCTTGGGTACCGGTCTGTCAACCCATGTATAGCTGCCTCCATTCGTTTGACAGCGTTGCCAGGCGGCTCCACTACCCAAGGAGCTTACATGCGCAAGACAGTCCCCGATCCACCCTACTCCCCCCATTCCACCCAGATCCTGCAAGACACCCTGGTCCAGTCCTCAGAGTACGTACTCTGCGCTCTGTCCGTGGCCCGCCAATCCGTGCAACTCAAACCCACCGCCCACAGCTCGATCGTGATGCAGGCCGTGATCCATGAAATGGAAGCGGTACAGGGGCTGGTCGAGTCGGCGTTGATGCAGTTGCAGATGCGGCCGCATTTACCCACAGAGCCTCACACCTTGCATTAGCAGGTCAGGCCTCTTCGCGGGCACGCCCGCTCCCACAGGGTCACCACAGCCGTCACGCACTGCACAGTACCTGTGGGAGCGGGCGTGCCCGCGAAGAGGCCAGCCCAGGCAACCCAGAATCCAGGGAAACAAAACAATGCCCACCGACAACACAACAGAACCCACCACAGTCGGCAAGACCTGCTTCTACCAAGGCGAAAACAACACCCACCCGCTGTTCCGCATCGAACCCGGCATCCCCTGCCAGGACGCCCGCGAACAGGCCTCCGAACTGATGGGTTACGTGCGCGACCTGATCATCACCGGCCTGATGGACGGCGACCAGAAACTGATCTGGGCCTCGCATTACCTGAGCGCGATGGCCAAGGCGCTGCTGGATGATGCTGAGTTGGGGATGATGAAAAAGTAAGTGCGAGGAAGTCCTGGAAACGCAAAATATCCCGGGGCTTCACCGATTGCATCATGTCGCAAACGCACCTAAGCGAGCCCCCACGCTTAAAGCTGGAGTGCGACATTCTCTACCGCCATGTAGTCCATTTCCCAAACGCTCAGCACACCCGCGCTATCCGTTGCCAGCGCTCCGCTCGCGCCCTAGCCTCATCACGTCACGGCCAAACCAAGCGCCGACGATGGGAGGCGAACATCGCTGCAGGCGTATACGCCCGTTGCGTAATGGGCAACCCACTCCGTTTAAAAAGCGTCAGGCCGACACGGCCGCCCACTCAAACGAGCAAAGGAAATTTTTGATGCTTTACGAGGTAAAAAATGATGGGCAAAAAAATTTCGCCGCAAGACATGCCAATCCTTGATCTGGATTTGAGCAAAACAAAACGCTTCGAGGCCTCCCGGTTTCTCGACAGCCCGGAAACCATCGCGGCATTTCTGGCAGAAGCAATGAAGGCTAATGACGCTCAGACCCTGATGCATGCATTGGGTGAAGTGGCAAAAGCCAAGGGCGTGAATCAGTTTGCGCAAGACGCAGGGGTCAATCGAGAGTCTCTTTATAAAACGCTGAAGGGCGGAGAAAAGACCCGTTTCACTACTATTCAAAAACTGATGGTTGCCTTAGGCGTAGAGCTCACAGTCAGGCCGCTCGAGAAGCTTCCGGGCTCTTGATTTAAGCGCTCGGGCAATTAGCATGCTGGCTGTAAATCTTTGCCTTCCATAACGAAAAAGCCCCCGGTAGCTTTCGCTTCCAGGGGCTTGATCTTGTATGGCGGAGAGATAGGGATTTGAACCCTAGGTACTGTTGCCAGTACAACGGATTTCGAATCCGTCCCGTTCGACCACTCCGGCATCTCTCCAATGCCGCGCATCATACCAGCGTTCTTTTAAAACGCAAATCTTTTTTTCAAAAAAATCGCGTGGTATCAGGCGCTTGCGTGAACGTGCCGCTTACAGCGGCACGCCCAGGCGCTTGGCAACTTCTTCGTAGGCTTCGATCACGTCGCCCAGGCCCTGACGGAAGCGGTCCTTGTCCATCTTCTTGCGGGTTTCTTTGTCCCACAGGCGGCAGCCGTCCGGGCTGAACTCGTCGCCCAGCACGATCTGGCCGTGGAATACGCCGAACTCCAGCTTGAAGTCGACCAGCAGCAGGCCGGCGTCATCGAACAGCTTGCTCAGCACTTCGTTGACCTTCAACGACAGCTTCTTCATTTCTACCAGTTGCTCGGCGGTGCCCCAGCCGAACGCGACAACGTGGGATTCGTTGATGAAGGGGTCGCCCTTCTCGTCGTTCTTCAGGAACAGCTCGAAGGTGGACGGCTCCAGCTTGATGCCCTCCTCCACGCCCAGGCGCTTGACCAGGCTGCCGGCAGCGTAGTTGCGCACCACGCACTCGACCGGAATCATGTCCAGCTTCTTCACCAGGCACTCGTTGTCGCCCAGCAGCTTGTCGAACTGGGTCGGCACGCCGGCTTCTTCCAGTTTCTGCATGATGAAGGCGTTGAACTTGTTGTTCACCATGCCTTTGCGGTCGAGTTGTTCGATACGCTTGCCGTCGAACGCCGAAGTGTCGTTACGGAACAGCAGGATCAAGCGGTCGGCGTCGTCGGTCTTGTAAACCGATTTGGCCTTGCCGCGGTAAAGTTCTTCGCGTTTTTCCATGATTGGGCTCCGCTTGCTTGAGGTGTTGGGCTAGGCGATTTCGCGCCAGTCGAGCCCGTGTTCCTGATTCGCCACCTGGAGCCAGTCCGGGTCACACCCGAGGGTGTCGACAAAGCACTGGCGGGCCAAGTGTGGCAGGTTGTTCTTGCTGCTGAGGTGGGCCAGCACCAGGTGTTGCAGGTTGTTCCAGCCCAACTCGTGCACCAGGCGCGCAGCCTGGTGGTTGTTCAAATGCCCTTGCATGCCACCCACCCGCTGCTTCAGAAAAGCCGGGTAGTGACCACGTGCCAGCAGGTCGCGACAGTGGTTGGCCTCGATCAGCAGTGCATCCAGGCCCTGGTAACGCTCCAGCAACAGCGCGTCGTAAGAGCCCAGGTCGGTCAGCATGCCAAAGCGCCGCTTGCCGTCGCTGACCACGTACTGCAACGGCTCGTAGGCGTCGTGCTCGACCCGCGCTGCGGTTACTTCCAGGCTGCCGATACGCAGGCTTTGGCCACACGCGAGAAAACCGGCCACCTCCACCGGCTTGCGCATGCCGCGCAAAGTCCCTTGGCTGAGGTAGACCGGTACATTGTAGCGCCGTGACAGCAAGCCGACCCCATGCACGTGGTCGGCATGTTCGTGGGTGACCAGCACTGCACTGAGCTGAGCGGCAGAAACCCCGAGCAGCGCCAGGCGCCGCTCGGTTTCACGCAGGGAAAAGCCGCAATCGACCAGGATGAACGTGTCACCACTGGCGATCAGCGTGCCGTTCCCTTGGCTGCCGCTTCCGAGTACCGCGAAGCGCACTTAGCCCAGGTGGTCCTGAATGGCGCTCAGCACACGGCGGGCGACATCGGCCGGAGCCACGGTGTTGATGTTTTTCTCGACCGTGACCTGCACGCTCTCACCCACCTTGCTCAGGCGAACCTGGTAACGCTCGGCACGGGCTTCACGCTCTTCCTTGGTCGGCTCGCTGCCGAACAGGCGGCTGAAGAAGCCAGGCTGGTTCTGCTTGTCGTCAGGCTTTTCGGACAGGTTGATGTAGTACAGGCCCAGGCTGCGGTTGATGTCCTCAACACGCCATTCGCCGCCCTGCTCCAGCGCACGACCCACGCCAGACCAGGCGCGGTCCAGGTCGGAGCCCAGGTACAGCACCGGGTTGCCGCTGCCGTCTTCGCTCAGGCTGACGCGGCTTGGGGCGTCGAAATCGCGCGCGGCCAGCAGCGACACCGAACCGCCCTTCTCGGCGCTGCGGTTCATGCTGGCAAGCATTTCGTCGACCAGCAGGGCATCGGTGCCGGTATTGCTGGAGTTGGACGGGAACGCAGGCTCGGCAGTGCTGCCGGCCGGGCGCTCGACGCTGACCACATACACCTCGGAGGTGTTGCGCTGCACGCCAGGCTCCATGCGCACACGCACACGCACCTCGCTGTCACCGCTGCTGGCAGTGCTGGCCAGACGCTGGCCAAGCGATGCCGACAGTTCGTCGAAACGCTGCCAGGTGGTGTTGAACTCGCCCGTCTGCGGGCGCTCTTCAGCAATGCGGAAGCCGTTGTCCTCGAAGAACTGCCGGGCTACCGGCCACACTTCGGCTGGCGAATGCTGGGCCAGCACCCAACGGCTGCTGCCGCTGCGCTGCAGGCTGTAGTCGGTGACCTGGGCGGCACCGCCCGTCAACGGTTGCGGGCGAGGCACTTCAAACTCACCCTTGACGGTATCGTCAGCGACGTTACGCGGAATCGGCAGCAGCGGGTCAAGGCGTTTGACGTTGCTGGCGTCCGGCGGCAGCTGCATCGGCGCGGTCGGGTGCGCCTGCAGGTAGTCACTGCCGCGGTCGCGGAAATAGCCATCCTCGCCCCACAGCCAGCCACACCCACTGGTGGTGGAGATAATCAGGGCAAGGGCGGAAAGACCAGCCAGTCGCTTCATGCGGTGTACTTCCTCTTAAACCAGTACGCCGGACTGGCGCAAGGCAGTACGGACTTTTTCGTGGCAGCCTTCGCTCAGCCAGGTCAGTGGCAGGCGAATACCTTTTTGCATCAGGCCCATTTCGACGAGCGCCCATTTCACCGGGATCGGGTTGGACTCGCAGAACAGGTCTTTGTGCAGCGGCATGAGTTTTTCGTTGATTGCGCGGGCCTTCTCGGCATTGCCCTCAAGGGCGGCCTCGCACAGGTCCGCCATTTCGCGCGGAGCGACGTTGGCGGTGACGGAGATGTTGCCCTTGCCGCCCATCAGGATCAGCTCGACGGCAGTCGGGTCGTCGCCGGACATGACGATGAAGTCCTTGCTGACGCCATCGAGAATGGCCTTGGCGCGGGCCAGGTCGCCCGTGGCTTCCTTGATGCCGATGATGTTCGGCACGGTCGACAGGCGGATCACGGTCTCGGCCTGCATGTCGCAGGAGGTACGGCCGGGAACGTTGTAGAGGATCTGCGGGATGTCGACGGCTTCGGCAATGTGCTTGAAGTGCTGGTACAGGCCTTCTTGCGTTGGCTTGTTGTAGTACGGCACAACCAGCAGGCAGGCGTCGGCGCCAGCATTCTTGGCGTTCTGGGTCAGGTGCACGGCTTCGGCGGTGGAGTTGGCACCGGTGCCGGCGATGACCGGAATCGGTTTGGCGCTGCGTTTGACGCGCTCGACCACGTGCTTGATGACCAGGATGTGTTCTTCGACATCCAGCGTGGCCGACTCACCGGTGGTGCCGACAGCGACGATCGCATGGGTGCCGTTTTCCAGGTGGAAGTCTACAAGTTTGTCGAGGCTGCCCCAGTCAACACGCCCTTGTGCATCCATGGGTGTGACCAATGCCACCATACTGCCCGCAATCATGTAACTGCTCCTGCCGGAAAAAGAGAGCGGTAATGGTACTGGGGGCATCGACCTTGCACAAGCGAAGCAGGCGGGTGGAGCATTCCCCTCGGCGGCTTATTTCGCTACCCTTGGCCCTTTGATCGGTGCAGCGCGGCCCGCCGGGCCGTCGACCTTGCTCCCCGCCAGCGTCCAAGACCTCGCATGCGAGCCCCGGGCCCTGCCGACAGGAGGCTTTTGCCCGTCCTGTGCCGACCGCTCATCGCTTTAGGAATGCTGCATGTCCACCCCCACCGTCCGCGAACAATTCCTTGTCATCAGTGCCCTGGGCCCGAACCCCATGGAGCTGGCCAACGTCCTCAGCCGCGCTGCCTTCGAAAACCGCTGCGCGGTGGTCACCTCGCGCCTGAGCCGCCACGGCGAGACCAGCGCCCTGGTGCTGCAGGTGGGCGGCAGCTGGGACGCCCTGGCACGTCTCGAGTCCACCCTGCCAGGCTTGGGCAAGAAGCACGGCCTGACCCTCGACGTGGTCCGCAGCGCGGACCAGGAAGTGCGCCCGCAGGCCCTTCCGTATGTAGCCTACGTCAGCGCTGCCTACCGCCCGGACATCATCAACGAGCTGTGCCAGTTCTTCCTTGACCACCGCGTCGAGCTGGAAGCCATGACCTGCGACACCTACCTGGCGCCGCAAACCGGTAGCAGCATGCTCAACGCCCAGTTCACCGTGATTCTGCCGGCCGGCACGCAGATCAGCTGGCTACGCGACCAGTTCCTGGACTTTGCCGATGCCCTGAACCTCGACGCACTGATCGAGCCATGGCGTCCCCAGAACCCAATGTAAGGAAACCGATCATGGCTGTAGCACTCGACCAACCTGTCGCCGACTTCCAGGCCCAGGCCACCAGCGGGCAAACCGTCAGCCTTGCCGAACTAAAGGGCCAGCAGGTGGTGGTGTACTTCTACCCCAAGGACAGCACCCCAGGCTGCACCACCGAGGGCCAGGGCTTCCGCGACCAGCACGACGCCTTCGCCGCGGCCAATACCGTGGTATTCGGTGTGTCGCGTGATGGCATCAAGTCGCACGAGAACTTCAAGGCCAAGCAAGGCTTCCCGTTCGAGCTGATCAGCGACAAGGACGAGGCCCTGTGCCAGCTGTTCGACGTGATCAAGCTGAAGAAGCTGTATGGCAAGGAGTACATGGGCGTTGACCGCAGCACCTTCCTGATCGACAAGGACGGGGTGCTGCGCCAGGAATGGCGTGGCGTGAAAGTGCCCGGGCATGTGGATGCCGTATTGGCGGCCGCCCAAGCCTTGAACAAGGCTTGAAATTGAATGGGGCTGCCTTGCAGCCCTTCGCGGGCACGCCCGCTCCCACAGGAATTGTGCAGGGCCCAGTGGGAGCGGGCGTGCCCGCGAAGGGCCGCAGAGCGGCCCCAATGACATTCAAAGCATCGGTGAAACGCTAGGCTCCTGCTTGGGCCACGCATCCAGCACGGCCTTGATCAGCGTCGCCAGGGGGATGGCGAAGAATATCCCCCAAAACCCCCATAGCCCGCCAAACAGCAGCACCGCGCAGATAATCGCCACCGGGTGCAGGCTCACCGCTTCGGAGAACAGCAGCGGTACCAGCACGTTGCCATCCAGCGCCTGGATGATCGCGTACACCGTCATCAGGTAGATGAACTGGTCGCCCCAGCCCCACTGGAACAGCGCAATCAGGGTCACCGGCACGGTCACGACCACCGCGCCCACGTAAGGCACCACCACCGACAGCCCCACCAGCAACGCCAATAGCGCTGCGTAATTGAGCCCCAGGCTGATGAAGGCAATGTAAGTGGCAATGCCGCAGATCAGAATCTCGATACCCTTGCCGCGGATGTAGTTGGCGATCTGCCGGTTCATCTCGCTGCCCACCCGGTTCAGCAAGGTGCGCTGGCGCGGCAGGTAGCCGCTGACCCAGCGGCCAATGAGTTCGCGATCCTTCAGGAAGAAGAACACCAGAATCGGCACCAGCACCAGATAGATCATGGCATTGACCAGCAGTGGCAGGCTGGACAACGAGAAGGTCAGCGCCCATTGACCAAACTTGCCAATTTCACCGCGCACCGATTCGATGGCATGCAATACCTGCTCGTCCGACACCAGGTGCGGATAGCGCTCCGGCAGCAGCAGCAACAACGACTGCCACTTGCCGAGCATGCCCGGCAGCTCGTTGAACAGCGTGATCAGCTGATGCCACAGCAGCGGTACCAGCACCAGCATGAACACCGCCAGTGCGCCCATGAACAAGGCGAACACCAGCATCACCGCCAGCCGTGTCGGTACGCGCACGCGCTCCAGGGCGTTGACCAGCCCCTGCATCAGAAACGCCAGCACCATGCCCGCCAGCACCGGCGCGAGCATGCCGCCCAGGGTGAGCACGGCGGTAAAAGCCAGGAACAACAGGACCGCCAGCACCACCGCTTCCTCATCGGAGAAGTAGCGCTGCACCCAGTCGCGAAGCACTTTGAACATTGACGATCCTTGGAAAAGACTCAGGCCTTGCGCAGCCAGTAAGTATAGGTACCGGCCTCGGCCGTTTCTTGCAGCAGGGTATGACCGGCCAACTGGGCGAAAGTGCGGAAGTCGCGCTGGGAGCCTGCGTCCGTGGCGATAACCTTGAGCACCGCGCCACTGGCCAGGCGATTGAGCTCCATCTTGGCCTTGAGCAGTGGCAAAGGGCAATTCAGCCCGCTGGCGTCCAGTTCGGCGTCGCAGGTCAGGGTGTTACTCATCGCAGGGTCTCCAAAGGCATCGCCAGGGTGCTTCTTGGCATGGCTGGCTAGGATAGCGCCACTGGTCGCCAACGTGTGAGCCCGCTACAGTAGGTATCTTTGATCCGACGCGAGCTTCATGCATGAATCTACTGCGCCCTACCCTGCTGACGCTGGCCTGCCTGATGGCCCTTCCCGGCCATGCTGACGACCTGCCATCACTGGGTGATGCCAGTTCTGCGATCGTCTCGCCGCAACAGGAGCACCAACTGGGCCGTGCCTGGCTCAGCCTGCTGCGCGGCCAGGTCAATCAGCTCAACGACCCACAGCTCAAGGACTACGTCGAAACCAGCGTGTACAAGCTGGCCGAAACCAGCCAGCTGCAGGACCGGCGCCTGGAGTTCATCCTGATCGACAGCCGCGAGCTGAACGCCTTTGCCGCCCCGGGTGGCATTGTAGGGGTCAACGGCGGGCTGTTCCTCAACGCTCAGACCGAGGGTGAATATGCCTCGGTACTGGCCCACGAACTGGCGCACTTGTCGCAACGCCACTTCGCGCGGGGTGTCGAGGCCCAGCAGCGTATGCAGTTGCCGATGATGGCAGCGCTGCTGGCCGGCATCGTGCTGGCCGCAGGTGGCGCCGGCGATGCGGGCATCGGCATGATTGCCGGCACCCAGGCGGCGGCCATTCAGGAGCAACGGCGCTTCTCGCGCCAGAATGAACAGGAAGCCGACCGCATCGGTATCCAGAACCTGGAAAAGGCCGGCTACGATCCGCGCAACATGCCGACCATGTTCGAGCGCCTGGCACGCCAGTATCGCTATGACGCCAAACCGCCGGAGTTCCTGCTGACCCACCCGGTGACCGAATCACGTATTGCCGACACCCGTAACCGCGCCGACCAGGCGCCCCAGGGTGGTATTGAAGACAGCATGCGCTACCAGCTGATCCGCGCCCGGGTGGCACTGACCTACGAAGGCACGCCGGGGCTTGCCGCCAAGCGCTTCCGCGCCCAGCTGGACGAAGACCCAAAACTGGATGCCGCACGTTATGGCCTGGCCTTGGCACAGATCAAGGGCGGGCAATTGAACGAGGCCCGTGAAATGCTCAAGCCGCTGCTGGCCAAGGCGCCCAACGACATCACCTACAACCTGGCGCAGATCGACCTGGACATCACCAACAACCGTCTTGCCGACGCCCAGCAGCGCGCCGAGCGGATGCAGGGGCTGTACCCGGGCAACTACCCGTTGAAACAGGTGCGTGCCGACCTGCTGGTGAAACAGAACAAGCCGGCTGAGGCCGAGAAGGTGTTGAACGAGCTGGTGAAGAGTCGGCCGGATGATCCGGATGTATGGTACGACATGGCCGAGGTGCGTGGCTTGTCGGGCAATACCATTGGCTTGCACCGGGCGCGTGCCGAGTACTTCACGCTGGTCGGCGACTTTGATCAGGCAATCCAGCAGCTGGATTACGCCAAGCGCCGGGCGGGTGGGAATTTCCCGCTGGCCTCACAGATTGACCAGCGCCAGCGCGAGATCATGGAGCAACGGCGCATGGTTCAGGAAATGATGGGGCGCTGAGGATTTTGGGGGCGCTTTGCGCCGCAATCGCGACACAAGGCCGCTCCCACAGGGATCGCGCCAGCTTTTAGAAATTGAGCAAGACAGTTGCTCCCACATGACCCTGCATACGCCGATCATTGTGGGAGCGGCCTTGTGTCGCGATTGGGCCGCAAAGCGGCCCCGGCAACCTCAAGCGTTACCGGAAAGCTTCAGCCGCGCCGCCTGGGTAAAGTCCAGCATGCGATTAAGCGGCTTGATCGCCTTGGGCACCAGCGCCGGGTCAACGAAAATCTCGTTGGTGCCATTACGCAGGCAATCCAGCACCCGCTCCAGGGTGTTCATCGCCATCCACGGGCAGTGCGCACAGCTGCGGCATGCCGCGCCGTTGCCGGCGGTGGGGGCTTCGACGAATTCCTTGTCCGGGCACAGCTGCTGCATCTTGTAGAAGATGCCGCGGTCGGTGGCGACGATGAAGGTTTTGTTCGGCAGGGTCTGGGCAGCCTTGATCAGCTGGCTGGTGGAACCCACCGCGTCGGCCAACTCGATCACCGCTTCCGGCGACTCGGGGTGCACCAGGATCGCAGCATCCGGGTACAGCGCCTTCATGTCAGCCAACTGGCGCGACTTGAACTCTTCGTGAACGATGCAGGCACCGTCCCACAGCAGCATGTCGGCACCGGTCTGCTTCTGGATGTAACGGCCCAGGTGCTGGTCCGGGCCCCAGATGATGGTTTCGCCGTTGTCCATCAGGCTTTCGACAATTTCCAGGGCACAGCTCGAAGTCACCACCCAATCGGCGCGTGCCTTCACCGCTGCGGACGTGTTGGCGTAGACCACCACGGTGCGCTCAGGGTGCTGGTCGCAGAAGGCCGAGAACTCTTCTACCGGGCAGCCCAGGTCGAGCGAGCAAGTGGCCTCCAGTGTCGGCATTAGCACGCGCTTTTCCGGGGTGAGGATTTTTGCCGTCTCGCCCATGAAGCGCACACCGGCCACGATGACCGTTTCGGCCGGGTGGTTCTTGCCGAAACGGGCCATTTCCAACGAGTCGGACACGCAGCCGCCGGTTTCTTCAGCCAGCGCCTGGATGACTGGGTCGCAGTAGTAATGGGCAACCAGCACGGCATTCTGGGCTTTGAGCTCGGCAGCGATGGCCGCACGGTATTCGGCCTCCTGCTCGGCTGTCAGCGGGTTGGGCTGCTTGGCGTCGAGGTGGGCCTGAACCAAAAGGCGTTCGGAAATCTGGGTCATGATCGCTGGACCTGCAGGCGCGCTTGCGCGTCAAATCGAGTGTATCACCCGGCCCTGGCAGATCGGCTAAGGGTGCCGGACGGCATGCTGACCGCCACAGCCCTCTGCGGGCGCGGATTATTATCGGAGGCCGAAGGCTACAGACAATCCAGCGATTACTAAAGGGGTTTTTGTGTTGCCTGTGCTGGCCTCTTCGCGGGTAAACCCGCTCCTACACTGTGAAATCCTGGTAGGAGCGGGTTCACCCGCGAAGAGACTGCAACAGGAGAAACCGTCACCCCTGCGGCGACAGGGCCGCCAGATGCGCCGCCATGAACATGGCAAATTCTTCCACGGTCATTTTTCGGCCATTGAAATCGACCATGCCATCGGCATAGTGCAGGCTGCTGACCACATCATCGCCCTGCACGGTGGCCATGCCGCTCTGCAGCGCCATCATACCGACCATCTCCCCCGCCTGGCTCGACTGCATGGCAATCGCTTGCGCATCGGTCTGGCCATCCAGCAAGGCCTGCAAGGTCGCCAGGTCACCGATCATCGGCTTGGACAGCGACAGCTTGCCTTTCACCTCCGTGATGATCTGCTTGCTCAGCTGGTCCGGCGGCAGGTCGAAGCTGGCCGGTGCGGCGAGGTCCATCGACAGGTTGAAGCGGCTCTCGCCATTGGCGGTCTTGAACGACAGGTTTTCCACCGCCAGCTTGGGCTTGGCGGCCAGCAATTTCTGCAAGTCCCCCTGGAAGCGGGCCTTTTCGGCGTCGTCCATCTGGATCTGCGGCACCGGCTGGCCAGCCGCACTGGCGGCCTCGAACTCCGGCAAGTGCGACTGGTACCACTTCGACAAGGCCTGCAGCGCCGGGGCGTTTACCGAAGTCACGCTCACCGCCATCTGCGCTTTGCCTACCGCGCGGCCATCCCAGCTGATGTCGCCGACCTTGTACGCCGCGCGGCCACCTACGGTGTCCGTGCCTTCAAGGGTTTGCAAGGCGCTCTGTTCCAGGCCCTTGATCAACAGCACCTGCTGTTTCGGCCCAAGTGTGACCTTGGCTTCAGCCAACGCCAGATCGACGTTACCGACATAGATGGCATCGTGCGCGGTGGCTGCGAGGTTACCGCCAAACGTCAGCCCTTTGAGCTCGAACGTGGCCGGCGGCTGGTCGTCATGCACACGCTTCATCACCAGCCTGTCGGCCTGGCCGCGGAACTTGGAGGCCTTGCCCTCCTTGTCCCCACTGACTTCGAACTGCATACCCGAGAAGTCGAAGGTGTTGCCATCCGCTTCGTCAAACTTGAGCGGCGCCAGCTGAACCTGGCTGACCACACTGCCGCCGTAACCCAGGCTGGTCTGTGCGCTGATCGGGGCCTTTTCACCCGCAGCGGCGAACAATGGCGCGACGGCTTCATCCTTCTGCAGCGTGCTGTTGCTGACCGCCATTACCGGCATCAGCTTCAGTGCCCTGACCCTCGACCAGGGAAACGGGCCGTGCTCGATCTGGTCGGTCACGCCCACGTCAAAATTGATCACCTCGCCCTGCCCCACGTTGATGTCGCGAGCCTTGAGCCGGTACTGGGCAGTGCTGCTGAAGAGATGCTGCTCCAGCGACACACGCTCGATGCTCATGCTACCACCGGTACTGACCAGGGCCTTTTTGAGTTCGGCGTTGCTGCGTGCTAGGGCGTTGTCCAGCTCTGCCGGCAGCTGCTTGCCGGTGTACCAGGCGCCTGCGGTGGTTGCGACGGCAATGGCGATAGCCAGGCCGGAAAGGATGCCAACTGATTTCTTCATGAATAGAACCGATTGCTGTCCGTAAGGGCTTCGAAGGCGGCCAGAGGCCACGCAGAAATCGAAGAGTACCACCCCCGATTGGGCCGAGCGCTGGCCCAGCTCGAGAAATGCCATTTTTCGGACACATCCGACAGCCAGGTGAAACAAGCAAAGGACTCGTTAATTTTTACGAACACTCAAATTGATCAGAATCGCAAAAAAACGCGCAACAACCGAACAAATCCCGTATTTAATCGATAAATATTTCAATTTTGCAACATCTTGTCATGTTTAACTTGACACCCACCTACCCATCGTTTTTTATTTTCACCACTTTGCGCGCCCCACCGCGCCTTCCGCCGCTCCAACATAAAAGGTGAACAATATGGAGCCCACCCGCTCGCCCTTGCCGCATGCGCAATACACCGTGCCCGTCGTTTACGCCCAGCAGCAGGAGCCATGCCAGCATGCAGCCTGACCACAGCGCTTCCGGCAACGGCCAACTTCGCAAAACCCTGCGCCTCTGGCACGTGATCATCATCGGCCTGGCTTACCTGACCCCGATGACCGTGTTCGACACCTTCGGCATCGTCAGCGGGATCACCGCTGGCCATGTACCCAGCGCTTACATCCTGGCATTGGCCGGCATCCTGTTCACCGCGGTGAGCTATGGCACCCTGGTAAAACGCTTCCCGCAGTCGGGCTCGGCCTACACCTACACCCAGCGCGCGATCAACCCGCACGTGGGCTTCCTGGTGGGCTGGTCTTCACTGCTGGACTACCTGCTGCTGCCGATGGTCAACGCGCTACTGGCCAAGCTGTACCTTTCGGCCATGTTCCCGGAAGTACCTGAGTGGATGTGGGTCGCCGGCTTCGTCACCCTGATCAGCCTGATCAACATGCGCAGCGTAAACCTGGTGGCCCACTTCAACCTGCTGTTCGTGGGTGTACAGGTGGCGATCATCGCCGTGTTCATCTACCTGTGCGTGCGCGGCCTGGACCAGGGCGAAGGGCTGGGTACCACCTGGAGCCTGATACCGTTCGCCGACAGCCAGACCCAGTTCAGTGCCCTGGCCGCCGGTGCAACCATCCTGTGCTTCTCGTTCCTGGGCTTTGATGCGGTCACCTGCCTGTCCGAGGAAACCCGCGATCCGGCCAAGACCATTCCCCGGGCGATCTTCCTCACCGCACTGATTGGCGGTGTGGTGTTCATCACCGTGTCGTACTTCATCCAGGCCTACTTCCCGACCATGGCCCGCTTCCACGACCAGGAAGCAGCCCTGCCGGAAATTGCCCTGTACGTTGGCGGCAAGCTCTTCCAGTCGATCTTCATTGCCTGCACCGTGATCAACACCATCGCCTCGGGCCTGGCCTCGCAAACCAGCGTGTCACGCCTGCTGTATGTAATGGGCCGCGACAACGTGATCCCGGCCAGCGTCTTCGCCCGCCTGCATTCGCGCTACAAGACGCCAGTGCTGAACATTGCAGTCGTAGGGCTGATTTCGCTGTCGGCGATCTTCTTCGACCTGGTTACCGCCACTTCCATCATCAACTTCGGCGCCCTGGTCGCGTTCAGCTTCGTCAACCTGTCGGTCATCAACCACTGCTACCTGCGTGAAGGCAATCGCAAAGGCCTGAGCAACCAGTTTAAGTACCTGGTTCTGCCTACCATCGGCTTCTGCATCATCGTCTCGCTGTGGCTGGACCTGAACGCACATTCGCTGATGTTTGGCGGCATCTGGGCTGCGCTCGGGCTGGTCTACCTGGGCTGGCTGACCAAAGCCTTCCGCGCGGCACCGCCCAACTACGTCGCCGAATGACCCACGCTGCCAACAACGCCCGCGCCTGATCGCGGGCGTTGCATTTGTTTGAAAAGGAAAGCCCTCATGCCGCTGCGTCGCCTCTCCATCCAGTGGAAGATCACACTCCTCGCCGGCCTGTGCCTGCTGGCCATTGTCGCCTTGCTGGTAGCCACCTCGCTGACCCAGGCCCATCGCAGCGCCGCCCTGGTCAACCAGGCCAACACTGCCATGCTCGAAGACAGCGCCCGCCAGCGCCTGCAGGCCCACGCCGAAACCCAGGCCTTGCGTATCCAGCGCTACTTCATGGACGCCTACCAGTACGGCAATGGCTTTGCCCGCCTGGTACAGGTGCTGAAGGACCGTGGTGGTAGCGACCTGCGCGCCGAACTGACCCGCCAGGCGCGTGCTAGCCTGGCCGGCAACCCGGATGTGATTGGCCTGTACCTGGTGTTCCAGCCCAATGCCCTGGACCAGCAGGACAGCCACTACCTCGGGCAGGACGCCCTGGGCAGCAATGAGAGCGGGCGTTTCTCGCTGTACTGGTCCCAACCAAGCCCCGGCACCCTGGAACTTGAAGCCATGCCGGAAACGATGCTCGGTGACACCAGCATCGGCAGCAACGGCGCGGCGAAGAACCGCTGGCTGACCTGCCCGCAGGACACCGCCAGGACCTGCATGCTCGAACCGTACCTCGACGAGGTCAACGGCCGTCAGGTGCTGATGACCAGCATCGCTCTGCCACTGCTGGAACACGGCAAGGTAGTCGGCGTGGTCGGCCTGGACATCGGCCTGGCCAACCTGCAGCAACTGAGTGTGGACGGCCGCCGCGACCTGTTCGACGGCCAGAGCCAGGTGAGTATCGCCACCGCCGCCGGCCTGCTGGCGGGCAACAGTCGCGACGACAGCACGCTCGGCAAGCCCATGGCAAATGCGGTAGCCGACGGCCTGCTGCGCGTGGCCCACCCCTTCACGCCAATCCCTGACACAGCCCCGTGGCAGGTATGGCTGGAAGTGCCGGAAAGCGTGCTGCAGGCCCCTGCCGTAGCCCTAAACCAGCGCCTTGATGCCCATAACCAGAATGCCAACCTCACCAGCCTGCTGATAGGCCTTGGCACGGCAATCGTGGGTTTGCTGCTGGTGTGGCTGACCGCTCGCGGCGTTAGCCGGCCAATCCTGGCCGTGGCGGCACGCCTGGAAGACATTGCCAGTGGCGAAGGCGACCTTACCCGTCGCCTGGACTACGCCCGCCAGGATGAACTGGGCCTGCTCACCGCCTGGTTCAACCGCTTCCTCGACAAGTTGCAACCGGTCATTGCTCAGGTCAAAGGGTCGCTGCAGGAGGCCCGCGACACCGCCGACCAATCGGCCGCCATCGCCAGCCAGACCAGCAACGGCATGCAGCAGCAGCATCGCGAAATCGAACAGGTGGCCACAGCGGCCAATGAAATGAGCGCCACCGCTCTGGATGTCGCCCACAACGCCTCGCAGGCGGCCCAGGCCGCACGCGCCGCGGATCAGGCCAGCCAGGAAGGCTTGCAACTGGTGGACAGCACGCGCCAGGGCATCGACCGCCTGGCCGCAGGCATGAACACTGCCATGGACGAGGCCCGTGCACTGGAAGACCGCAGCGGGCAAATCGGCTCGGTGCTTGAAGTGATCCGCACCATTGCCGAGCAAACCAACCTGCTGGCACTGAATGCCGCCATCGAAGCGGCCCGCGCAGGCGAAGCCGGGCGTGGCTTCGCCGTGGTTGCCGATGAGGTGCGCGGCCTGGCCCAGCGCACGCAGGTTTCGGTAGAGGAAATTCGCCAGGTCATCGAAGGCCTTCAGCAAGGCACCCAGGACGTGGTGGGGGCCATGCATGCAGGCCAACGCCAGGCCCAGGACAGCGCCGCACGCATGGAGCAGGCATTACCGGCACTGCAGCGTATTGGCGAGGCCGTGGCGGTGATCAGCGAAATGAACTTGCAGATAGCCTCGGCGGCGGAAGAGCAGAGTGCGGTGGCCGAGGAAGTGAACCGTAACGTGGCCGGCATTCGAGACGTGACAGAATCGTTGGCCGGACAGGCCGATGAATCGGCACGCATCAGTCAGGCCCTGAACCGGCTGGCCAACCAGCAGCAAGCGCTAATGGAGCAGTTTCGCGTTTAGCCTGTCAGGGCCTCTTCGCGGGCACGCCCGCTCCCACAGGTTCGGCGTAACCCTAAGGGGCTGTGCAGTTCCTGTGGGAGCGGGCGTGCCCGCGAAGAGGCCCTGACAGGCACCGCACCATTGTTATTCTTGAGCACAACTTATGCCTAATCCAACCCGATCCACCTTCTTCGACATCACCAGCGAACAAGGGCTTTTACGCACCTCGATCGCCGCCACCCTGTTCATCGCCACCATCGGCATCGCCTTCGGCCTTGCCTCCGGCTCGTTCTCCATCGTCTTCGACGGTGTGTACTCGCTGGTCGACGCCAGCATGAGCGGGCTGTCGCTGGTGGTGGTCAAGCTGATCACTTCGCACACCACCAGCGTGCAGATGTCACGCAAGCTGCGCGAGCGCTTCACCATGGGTTTCTGGCACCTGGAACCCATGGTACTGGCGCTCAACGGCATTCTGCTCGGCGGCGTGGCCATCTACGCGCTGATCAATGCCGTCAGCAGCCTGCTGCAAGGCGGGCGCCACCTGGAGTTCGGCATTGCCATGGTCTACGCGGCGCTGACGGTGATCACCTGCGTGACCATCGCCGTCATCGAGGCCCGCGCCAACCGCAAACTGAAGTCAGACTTCGTGCGCATGGACGTCAAGGGCTGGGTGATGTCGGCCAGCATCACTGCCGCACTGCTGATCGCCTTCTGCTTTGGCTATGCCGTGCAAGGCACTTCGCTGGAATGGGTATCACCCTATATTGACCCGGCGGTGCTGGCGCTGGTGTGCCTGGTGATCGTGCCGTTGCCGATGTCGGTGGTGCGTCAGGCGCTGTCTGAAATCTTCCTGGTCACCCCTGGCGACCTCAAGCTGCACGTAGATGAGGTGGCCAAGGCCTTCGTCGCTCGCCACGGCCTGCAGTCTTACCGCGCCTATGTCGCCAAGGTCGGGCGTTCGCGGGAGATCGAACTGTATTTCATCGTGCCCAAAACCATGGCGGCGAAGACCATCGATGAATGGGATGCCTGGCGCAACGAGATTGGCGACGCGGTAGGCGGAGAAGGGCCGGACCGCTGGCTGACCGTGGTGTTCACTGGCGACCCGGAATGGGCCGAGTAATTGGTGGGCGTTCTGCGCCCTTTTTCCGAAACCCGTAGCGCAAACGAAAAAGCCCGCGACCATTTCTGGTAGCGGGCTTTCACGTACTGCGTATGGTGGGTCGTGTAGGATTCGAACCTACGACCAATTGGTTAAAAGCCAACTGCTCTACCAACTGAGCTAACGACCCATTTGATGGCGCGTATAATACTGATTTCTAACGAGAATTCAACACCCCATCACGATTTTTTCAAAAATACCGAGTCGGGTCTTCGATACCGGCGGCCTTGAAACCGTCGGCGCGCAGGCGGCAGCTGTCGCATTTGCCACAGGCGCGGCCGTCATCGTCGGCCTGGTAGCAGGAAACGGTCAGGCTGTAGTCCACACCACGGGCCATACCGGCCTGCACGATCTGCGCCTTGCTCATGTTCTGCAGCGGCGCCTGGATGCGGAAACCCTGCCCTTCTACGCCAGCCTTGGTCGCCAGGTTGGCCATGCGCTCGAAGGCCTCGACGAACTCGGGACGGCAATCCGGGTAGCCAGAGTAATCGACGGCGTTGACGCCAATGAAGATGTCGCGCGCTTCCAGCACTTCAGCCCAACCCAGCGCCAGCGAAAGGAACACGGTGTTGCGCGCCGGCACATAAGTGACCGGAATGCCTTCACCCGGGGCTTCCGGCACGTCGATGCTGCTGTCGGTCAATGCCGAACCGCCGATGCCGTCGAGGTTCAGCCCAATCACCTTGTGCTCGACCACACCCAGGTCGCGGGCCACGCGGGCAGCGGCGTTCAGCTCGGCGCGATGACGCTGGCCGTAGTCAAAGCTCATGGTGTAGCAGCTGTAGCCTTCGGCCTTGGCCATGGCAACCACGGTGGCCGAGTCCAGGCCGCCGGACAACAGGATTACTGCGCGTTTTTCTGTCATGTGTACGTGCTCCTCAATCAACGTCCGGGCTCGTCGTTCCACAGCAGCTTGTGCAGCTGAAGTTGGAAGCGTACGGGCAGGTTGTCAGCAACGATCCAGTCAGCCAGGTCACTGGCGTTCACCTGATGATGGCTGGGTGAGAACAACACCTCACCGGCACGCTCTGCCAGGTTGTACTGGATCAGCTTGGATACCGCCCAGTCATAATCCTCACGGGAACAAATGACGAACTTGACCTGGTCGTTGCGCGTCAGCTGCTCGATGTTCTCGTAGCGGTTACGGTGCGACTCTTCGGAGCCTGGGGTTTTCAGGTCGACCACACGGCTGACGCGGGTGTCGGTGCCGGCAATATCCAGCGCGCCGCTGGTCTCCAGCGACACCTCGTAACCGGCGTCACACAGCCGCTGCAGCAACGGCAAGGCGTTGGGCTGGGCCAGCGGTTCACCACCGGTGACACACACGTAGCGCGGCTTGAAGCCGGCCACTTGCTCAAGGATCGAATCAAGGGTGCGAACGGTACCGCCACTGAAGGCATAGGCACTGTCGCAGTACTGGCAACGCAGGGGGCAACCGGTGAGGCGCACAAATACCGTAGGCAGCCCGGCCGTTCGCGTCTCACCCTGCAAAGAGTAAAAGACTTCGGTGATGCGTAATGTGTCTTGCATGCTCGCCACGGGCGTGACAGCTAAACAGGCTGTCCGCCTCCGTCAGGCACTGTCGCGGACTCGACATCGCGTTATCCGCAGCAGCGTGTTTACGAAAAAAGGGCAGTGATTCTAACGAAAAAACCCGCGACTGGCGCGGGTTTCTTTCGAGCGGTACAGCGACAACGCCTAGAGCTTCTGCAGGTCACGCTGGGCCAGTTGAGCGGCAGAGGTGCCGGGGTACTGGGTGACGACCTGCTGGAGGATGCCTTTTACCTTGTCGGTATGGCCCATACGGCGCTCGACATCAGCCAGTTTGTACAGCGAATCTGGCACCTTGCTGTGCTTCGGGTACTTTTGGCTGACCTGGGCAAAGGCCTGGCTGGCGCCTTGCAGGTCACCCTTGGCCAGGTTCACTTCACCCAACCAGTACTGGGCATTACCGGCGTACTGGCTGTTGGGGTACTTGCGCAGGAAGGCGTTGAACGCCTGGCTGGCCTTGTCGAAGTCTTTCTGTTTGATCAGGTCGAAAGCTGCGTCGTAATAGAGCTTCTCTTTCGCCGGATCACCGGGCTGGCTACTGCCGGCCGGTTGTTGCGCAGCAGCACCTGCTGCGGCATCGGGGGCGGCATTGGACGCACCACCACCGGAGGAATTGTCAGGGGTTGCGGCAGGCGCAGCGCCACTGTTGATGCGACGGTCCAGGTCCTGGTAACGCTCCAGGTTTTCCTGCTTCATGCGCGACACATCGTTTTGCAGCTCTTCGATGATGCCTTGCTGGCGGGAAAGCTGATCCTGCATCTGTTGCAGCTGCATGAACAGCTGGCCCTGTGCAGAGGCAGGGGCCGAAGCCCCTGACCCGGCATAGGCGCCGCTCGTGCCATAACCCGCAGGCGGATAGCTGCCTGCGTTGTCATCTACTACAGGGACCTCAGCCCAGGCCGCAAGCGGCAGGCTGAGTGCGAGGACGGTTACTACACGGCGGCACATACGCATAAGAACTTACTTACGCAGTTCTACGCGACGGTTCTGAGCCCAGGACTGCTCGTCGTTGCCGGTAGCAACTGGACGCTCTTCGCCGTAGGAAACCAGTTCCAGCTGAGCAGGGGAAACGCCCTGCAGAACCAGGTAGCGCTGAACGGCTTTCGCACGACGCTCACCCAGAGCCATGTTGTACTCGCGGGTGCCGCGCTCGTCGGTGTTACCTTCCAGAACAACACGGTTGCCGTTGGCTTTCAGGTCCTTGGCGTGAACGTCCAGAGCGCGCATGGCTTCTGGCTTCAGGTCCGAGCTGTCGTATTCGAAGTAGAAGGTGGTGATTGCGCGCAGGGCGGCTTCTTCGCTCAGGGAGCCGTCAACAGCGCCAGTGTTGGCACCGTAGCCAGCGTTAGGGTCTACAGCAGCGCCTTCGCCTGCGTTATCACCGCCCTTCGAGGAGCAACCTACAGCTACGGCCATGGCCAGAGCCAGCGCAGCAAATTTACCAAACTTCAGCATTTCCATCGTGAAACTCCTAATGAAACCCCAGTGTGTTAAGCAAAATGTATTACGCCGCAATCAGTTCAGGTAAGGGGACCAGGACGGTTCTCTGACTTCGCCTTGAGCGGTAGGAAGTGGGAGCCTCACGCGGCCGTTCAGCGACACGAGCATCAAGACTCCCCGGCCCTGCTGGCGGGTGGCGTAGATTAGCATGGTGCCGTTTGGCGCAACAGTGGGAGACTCATCAAGACTTGTTTCAGACAGAATCTTTACACTTCCGCGCTGCAAGTCCTGTGCCGCCACTTTGAAGTTGGTAAAGCCCTGTTGGCGATGGATCATTACCAGGGTCTTTTCGTCCGCCGAAAGTTTCGGGTTGGCGTTGTAGTTACCCACGAACGTTACGCGCTCGGCACCACCACCACTGACCGACTGTTTATAGATCTGCGGTTTGCCGCCACGGTCGGAAGTGAAGTAGAGGGTGTTGCCATCTTTACCCCAGAACGGCTCGGTATTGATACCCGGGCCTGCAGTAACACGGCTGATCTGGCGCGAGGCCACGTTCATCACGTAGATGTCCGGGTTGCCGTCCTTGGACAGCACGAACGCCAGGCGCGAACCGTCCGGCGACCAGGCTGGCGCACCGTTCAGGCCTTCGAAGTTGGTCACCTGCTCGCGGCGGCCAGTATCGATGTTCTGCACAAAGATACGTGGGCGCTTCTGCTCGAACGAAACGTAGGCGATACGTTTGCCATCTGGCGCAAAGCGCGGCGACAGGATCGGCTCACGCGATTGCAGCAGGGTCACCGCACGCGCACCGTCGTAGTCCGAACGCTGGAGGGTGTAGCGGGTGTTGTTGGTGGAGAAACGCTCGGCCGTCACGTACAGCATGCGCGTAGAGAACGCGCCCTTGATGCCGGTGAGCTTCTCGAACGACTGGTCGGCAATGTAGTGCGCCATGTCGCGCAGCTGGTCGGTGCTGCCCGCCACGCTGCCGGTCAGCACTTGCTGCTCGGTGGCGACGTTGAACAGCGCGTACTGCACCTGCAGGCGACCGCCCGACGGCACAATGCTGCCGACCATCACGTACTGTGCACCCAGCGCTTTCCAATCACGGAAGATCACTTCGCTGGCCTGCGACGGCTGGCTGATCATGTTCTGCCGCGGAATTGGCGAGTAGTAGCCAGAGTTGCGCAGGTCATTGCCAATGATGTCGGCGATGTCTTCGGGCAGCACGCTGCCGCCCTGCAGACCGAACGGTACTACCGCGATGGGCGTGGCCCGGTCGCTGCCGCTGGTAACCAGGATGTTCTTTTCTTCTGCCACCGCCATGCCTGCCACGCAGCAGAGCATGACCAGCAGTCCTCTCAGACGTTTAATCACAACGCTAGATCCTCAGGTGTAAATGTCATCTTGAACGAACGATATTGGTTGAAATCGCTCGGCTTCATACCCTGCATCTCGGTCAAACGACCAATGTTCTTCACCGCAGCCACCGCCGAACTGTCATACGGGCCGTCACCACTGGAACGGGCCACGCTGACACTGGTGATGGTACCGTCCGGCAACATGTTGATCTGCAGGACCACCGTCATGCCCTTGCGCGCGGAAGGCGGACGTGCCCAGCCCTCGGCCGCGCGCATACGGATCAGGTCGTCGAAGTCGCCGGCCACCTGGTCACCCTGCTCGTCGGCCAGCGCTTGCTGCCGCTCGGTGGTATCGGACAACAGCTCGGCCAGTGCCTGGGCTTTCTTGTCTTCTGCCGCCTTGCGGGCCGCTTCCTGTGCCTTCTTCTTCTGGGCATCTGCAGCGGCCTTTTTCTTGGCCTCTTCAGCTGCCTTCTTCTTCGCGTCCTCGGCCGCCGCTTTCTTCTTGGCGTCCTCGGCTGCTTTCTTCTTGGCCTCTTCGGCTGCCTTTTTCTTGGCTTCCTCGGCGGCTTGCTTCTTCGCCTCTTCAGCAGCCTCTTTCTTGGCCTCTTCTTCGGCTTTTTTCTTGGCTTCGTCCTCAGCCTTTTTCTTGGCGATGTCGGCCTGCTGTTTCTCGGCGGCTTTCTTCGCCTCGTCGGCTTTCTTGGCTTCGGCGGCTTTCTTGGCCTCGGCAGCCTTGGCAGCTTCGGCGGCCTTGGCAGCATCCTCAGCTTTTTTCGCCTCGGCGGCTTCGCGGGCCTCTTCGGCCTTTTGAGCGGCGTCAGCTTTCTTTTGTTCCGCGGCCTTCACGGCCTCCTGCTCGACCTTCTTCTGTTCCAGCTGCTCGACTTCGGTCTGGCGCGAAGCGGTTTTCTTCGCCTCCCCGGCAATCTTCTGATTGGTCTGGGTGGTTGCCTGGCTCTTGGACTTGAGCTGGTACAGGGTAGCCTGAACGATCGGCTTGGAAGGCGGCAGCTCAGGCGTCATGGCAAAACTGACGAACAGCAGGGCAAACACCAGCACATGCAGGCCGATGGCCCAGACACTGGGCCAGAAGTAGCTTTCCGAGGCGGATGGCTCTCGCTGTTGCATCAGGGCGCCTCGGTAATCAGGCCAACGTTACCGACACCGGCCTTCTGCAACCCGCCCATGGCACCCATGACCGCGCCATAGTCGACAGCCTTGTCGCCACGAATGAACACCTGGGTCTGCTTGCCCTGGTCACGGCCGGCAGCAATGATCTTGGTGACGGCGTCGGTCATGGCCGGCAAGGTCATGGCCTTGTCCATCTGCTTGTCGGTATCGACTTCACTGCCGAGGTTCCAGTAATAGGTTTTATCGGCCTTGATGGAGATGGTGAGGATCTGGACGTTGTTGTCCTGCGGCAAGGCTTCGCTGGAAACCTTGGGCAGGTCGACCTTCACGCCCTGGTTGAGCATGGGCGCCGTCACCATGAAGATGACCAGCAGCACCAGCATCACGTCGATGTAGGGCACCACGTTCATCTCGGCGACGGGCTTGCGTTTGTGGCGAACTCGGGCCATGGGCTTCTACCTGATTACTCTTCGCTGGTGTGCACTTTGCGGTGCAGGATCGCCTGGAACTCGTCGGCGAAGGTGTAGTAACGGCCGATCAGTACTTCACTGCGCGCGGCGAAACGGTTGTAGGCAATGACAGCCGGGATTGCCGCGAACAGGCCGATGGCGGTAGCGATCAGTGCTTCGGCGATGCCCGGAGCAACGGTGGCCAGGGTGGCCTGCTGGGCGCTGGCCAGGCCACGGAAGGAGTTCATGATGCCCCATACGGTGCCGAACAGGCCGATGTACGGGCTGGTCGAACCAACGGTGGCCAGGAACGGCAAGCTCTGCTCGAGTTTTTCTTCCTCGCGCGAGATGGCCACACGCATGGCACGGCCAACACCTTCCATGACAGCGTCCGGATCAACACCCGGCTGCTGGCGCAGGCGCGAGAACTCCTTGAAACCGGCACGGAACACCTGCTCCACGCCGGAGTCCGGGTCTGGGTTGCTGCCTGCCTGGCGGTACAGCTTGGACAGGTCGATGCCTGACCAGAAGCGCTCTTCGAAGGCATCCAGCGCACGACGACCGGCGCGCAGCATGGTGCTGCGCTGGAAGATCATGATCCATGAGGTGACCGAGGCGGCCACCAGGGTCAGCATTACCAGCTGTACCACCACGCTGGCATTGCTGACCAGACTCCACATGGAGGTATGGTCGACGACGTTAGCTTCCACGCTTATTCTCCTGCATTCGATTGATTACCCGAGCCGTCCGCCGCAAAGGCGTCGCGCAGCTGGGGGGGTAGGGCTCGGGGTTTGAAAGTGTCGGCGCGCACGGCAGCCACCAGGAACTGCCCTTCGCAAAGCAGCGTTTCATCCTTTTCCCGCCAGACCTGCTGTACGAAACGCAAGCTGGCGCGATTGAGTTCAAGTACTTGCGCGGTCACCCGCAATTCGTCATCCAGCCGCGCCGGCGCGTGATAGCGCGCTTCGCTGGAATGGACCACGAACAGCAGGTTGTCTTCAGCCAGCTGCGACTGGGAAAAGCCCAGGTGCCGCAGGCGTTCGGTGCGCGCGCGCTCCATGAATTTCAGGTAGTTGACGTAATACACCACGCCGCCCGCATCGGTATCTTCGTAATAGACGCGACACCGGTGTGCGAACGGTTCGAGCTGATTTTGCGCGCGCATACTCTAGTGCTTACTCCTCAGCTTGCCAATCCGCTGTGGCAACTGTTTTTTCTTCATTAATGTCTTATTGCCAGCGCACCCAGGGCATGCCAGCGGTAGGACCACGAAAAGTCGCTTTTGATCTGTCATTCATCGCCTGGCTCGGAAAAATCGCCCCCCTCCCCCAAGCGCCCGGGAATATTCAGCCCAAAGTGCAGGTAGGCATGCCGGGTGACCACGCGGCCGCGTGGCGTGCGCATGATGTAGCCCTGCTGAATCAGGTACGGCTCAAGCACATCTTCGATGGTATGACGCTCTTCGCTGATGGCTGCAGCCAGGTTGTCCACGCCCACCGGGCCGCCGTCGAACTTCTCGATCATGGTCAGCAGCAGGCGACGGTCCGAATGGTCGAAACCACGCTCGTCGACATCCAGCAGGTTCAGCGCCATGTCAGCCACGGCCTTGGTGATCTGGCCCTTGCCGCGCACCTCGGCGTAGTCACGCACGCGGCGCAGCAGGCGGTTGGCGATGCGCGGCGTGCCACGGGCACGGCGGGCGATCTCGTAGGCCCCCTGGTCTTCGATGGCCAGGCCAAGGATGTTGGCCGAGCGGCTGACAATGGTGCTCAGATCCTTGTCGTTGTAGAACTCCAGGCGCTGAACGATACCGAAGCGGTCACGCAGCGGGTTGGTCAGCATGCCGGCACGGGTAGTAGCCCCCACCAGGGTGAAGGGTGGCAGATCGAGCTTGATAGAACGGGCTGCCGGGCCTTCGCCGATCATGATGTCGAGCTGGAAGTCCTCCATGGCCGGGTAAAGCACTTCTTCGACCACAGGCGACAGCCGGTGGATTTCGTCGATGAACAGCACGTCGTGCGGCTCGAGGTTGGTCAGCATGGCTGCCAGGTCGCCGGGGCGCTCGAGAATCGGCCCCGAAGTGCTCTTCACCGACACGCCCATTTCATGGGCGATGATGTTGGCCAGGGTGGTCTTGCCCAGGCCGGGCGGGCCGAAGATCAGCGTGTGGTCAAGCGATTCGCCGCGGCCGCGGGCGGCCTGGATGAACAGCGCCATCTGCTCGCGCACCACCGGCTGGCCAATGTACTCGTCCAGGCTCAGCGGGCGAATCGCACGGTCCTGGACTTCTTCGCGGTCGCGGCCACTGGCGGCGATCAGGCGGTCGGCTTCGATCACTTGGAAATCATCCCTTTCAGGCTGCGGCGGATCAGCTCTTCACTGCTCAGGCCGGCCTTGTCCTTGATCGCGGCAATTGCCTTGCTGGCTTCCTGCGGCTTGTAGCCCAGCGAGACCAAGGCACTGACTGCATCGGCCTCGGCACTGGACTCGCTGGCAACCGGCAAAGGCCCATCGGACACCAGGGTGAACATGGCCGGCGAGGTTTCCCAGGCCTTGAAACGGTCCTTGAGCTCGACCAGCAAGCGCTCGGCGGTTTTCTTGCCGACGCCCGGCACGCGCACCAGGGCTGAGGTGTCCTGGGCCTGCACGCAGCGCACCAGTTCATCCACTTCCAGCCCGGACATCAGCGCCAGGGCCAGCTTAGGCCCTACGCCGTTCAGGCGGATCAGCTCGCGGAACAACTCGCGCTCACGTTTTTCGGCAAAGCCGTAGAGCAAGTGGGCATCTTCGCGCACGACCAGGTGGGTATGCACCGTGACGGTTTCACCCACTTTGGGCAGACGGTACAGCGTGGTCATGGGAACTTCCAGTTCGTAACCCACGCCGTTGACGTCGATAATCAGGTGAGGCGGTTGTTTTTCCGCCAGGGTGCCGCGCAAACGTCCAATCACGTTCCGATCCTTCCTCTCGGGGAGCCGGTCAAAGACCGCTCAACCCTATCAGCAAATGCAGCAGGTGAATGCATCACCCGAACAAAATGTGTATCAGCGCATGAAGCGCTTACAGACGCAAGCGCCCGCCGCGTCGCCGCGCTGTGCTCAAGCCATGCGGCACCAGGCTGGAGCGGGTGTGGGCGTGGCACAGGGCGATGGCCAGGGCATCGGAAGCGTCGATCTGCGGTTTTTGCGTCAATTTCAGCAGGTGCATGACCATCATCATCACCTGCTCCTTGTTGGCACCACCCGTGCCGGCCACGGCCTGCTTGACCTGGGTGGCGCTGTACTCGGCGATCTCCAGGCCAGCCTCGGCGGCGGCGACGATAGCCGCGCCACGTGCCTGGCCAAGCTTGAGCGCCGAATCGGCGTTGCGGGCCATGAACACCCGTTCGATGCCCATGGTCACCGGGCCGTGCTGAGCAATGATTTCACTGACACCACGAAAAACAATCTGCAGCCGCTCGTGCAGCTCACCGCTGCCGGTGCGGATGCAGCCCGACGCCACGTACTCGCAACCACGGGCGGTCTGGCGTACCACGCCATAGCCGGTGATGCGCGAGCCGGGGTCGATACCTAGAATCAGAGTCATAAAGCCCGTCGAAAAAATGATGCATCTCTACAAACTGCGCCGGCCCTTTCGCGGGTAAACCCGCTCCTACAGGTACTGCACCACATTTGAAATGGGCGTAATACCTGTAGGAGCGGGTTTACCCGCGAAAGGGCCGGCACAGGCGCTATCAAACGCTCAGAGTTGGCACAAAATGCCAAATCACCTTAGCCGAGGTTTTCCATGATCTCATCGGAAATCTGGGCGTTGGAGTAAACGTTCTGCACGTCATCCAGGTCTTCGAGCATGTCGATCAGCTTGAGCACCTTTTCGGCACCGTCCTGGTCGAGTTCGGCGCTGGTGGTCGGCTGCATGACGATTTCCGCGTCAGCGGCCTTGAAGCCAGCCTCTTCCAAGGCATTACGCACGGCATAGAAGCTGTTGAACGAGGTGAACACGTCGAAGGAGCCGTCGTCGTTGGCGACCACGTCATCGGCATCGGCTTCCATTGCCGCTTCCATCAACGCGTCCTCTTCCACGCCCGGAGCAAAGCTGATCTGGCCTTTGCGCTCGAACAGGTAGGCCACAGAACCGTCAGTACCCAGGTTGCCGCCACACTTGGTGAAGGCATGGCGCACGGCCGCGGCGGTACGGTTGCGGTTGTCGGTCATGGCTTCGACCATGATCGCCACGCCACCCGGGCCGTAACCTTCGTAGCTAAGCTCTTCGACATTGTCGCTTTCATTGGTGCCAGCACCACGGGCCACGGCACGATCGATGATGTCGCGGCTCATGTTGGCGCCCAACGCCTTGTCCAGCGCCAGGCGAAGGCGCGGGTTGGATGCCGGATCAGGGCCACCCTGCTTGGCAGCGACCGTCAGTTCGCGGATCCACTTGGTGAAGACCTTGCCCCTCTTGGCATCCTGGCGCTCTTTGCGGTGCTTGATGTTCGCCCACTTGGAATGACCAGCCATAACGACTCCGAATCCTTTGAATCACAAACAGCCCCGCCCCATGACGGGGCGGGACGGGAAAATACCTGCGTCGAAACGCAAAGGCGCATCCATGTGGATGCGCCCGGGGACTGCTTACTCGACCTTGGTCTGTTCGCGCAGTCGGATGTGCAGCTCGCGCAGGGCCTTGGCGTCGACCATGCCAGGGGCCTGGGTCATGACGCATGCGGCGCTCTGGGTTTTCGGGAACGCGATCACTTCACGGATCGACTGAGCGCCGGTCATCAGCATGACCAGACGGTCCAGGCCGAACGCCAGGCCACCGTGAGGCGGTGCCCCGAACTTCAGAGCGTCGAGCAGGAAGCCAAACTTCTCTTCCTGTTCTTCTGCCTCGATACCCAACAGACGGAATACTGCCTGTTGCATCTCTTTACGGTGGATACGGATCGAACCGCCACCCAGCTCGGTACCGTTCAGCACCATGTCGTAGGCACGGGACAGGGCAGTGGCCGGGTTGGCCTCGAGCTCTTCCGGCGTGCACTTCGGCGCGGTGAACGGGTGGTGCAATGCCGTGAAGCTGCCGTCTTCGTTCTCTTCGAACATTGGGAAGTCGACGACCCACATCGGCGCCCACTCGCAGGTCAGCAGCTCGAAGTCGTGACCCAGACGAATACGCAGCGCACCCAGGGCTTCGCTGACCACCTTGAACTTGTCGGCACCGAAGAACACGATGTCACCGTCTACGGCGCCAACGCGATCGAGGATGTTGTTGAGGTTGGCCTCAGGGATGTTCTTGACGATCGGCGACTGCAGGCCTTCGACGCCCTTGGCGCGCTCGTTGACCTTGATGTAGGCCAGCCCCTTGGCACCGTAGATACCGACGAACTTGGTGTACTCGTCGATTTTGCTGCGCGGCATGCTGGCACCACCTGGCAGACGCAGGGCGGTAACGCGGCACTTTGGATCGTTGGCCGGGCCGGCGAACACCTTGAAGTCGACATCCTTCAGCTGGTCGGCAACGTCAACCAGCTCCAGCGGAATACGCAGGTCTGGCTTGTCGGAGCCGTAGCGGCGCATGGCCTCTTCGAAGGTCATGTGCGGGAATTCGCCGAATTCCAGGTCGAGCACTTCCTTGAACAGCTTGCGGATCATGCTTTCGGTCAGGCCCATGATCTCGCTTTCATCGAGGAAACTGGTCTCGATGTCGATCTGGGTGAATTCCGGCTGACGGTCGGCACGCAGGTCTTCGTCACGGAAGCACTTGGCGATCTGGTAGTAACGGTCGAAGCCAGCGACCATCAGCAGCTGCTTGAACAGCTGTGGCGATTGCGGCAGGGCGAAGAAGCTACCGGCGTGGGTACGGCTTGGCACCAGGTAGTCGCGCGCGCCTTCCGGCGTGGCTCGGGTGAGGATCGGGGTTTCGACGTCGAGGAAGCCGTTTTCGTCGAGGAAGCGACGGATGCTGCTGGTGATGTGCGAGCGCAGGCGCAGCTTGTCGGCCATTTCCGGGCGACGCAGATCGATGAAGCGATAACGCAGGCGAGTTTCCTCGCCGACGTCGGAGTATTCGTTCAGGGGGAACGGCGGGGTTTCCGCTTCGTTGAGCACGTTCAGCTGGTAGCCGAGGATCTCGATGGCACCGGATGCCATGTTGGCATTCACTGCACCTTCAGGACGCTTGCGGACCTTGCCGGTGATCTGCACGACGTATTCGCTGCGCACACGGTCGGCAGCAGCGAAGGTTTCGGCGCGATCCGGGTCGAACACGACCTGGGCCATGCCTTCGCGGTCACGGATGTCGAGGAAGATCACCCCGCCGTGGTCGCGGCGACGATGGACCCAGCCGCAAAGGGTGACTTCCTGGCCGTCCAGGCTCTCGTTCAGTTGGCCGCAATAATGGCTGCGCATCATGATGGTGGTTTCGCTTCTCGTGATTCGTGTATTCGGTGGAGGCCTTGGCCGCCCGGAGGGCTAATACTGCAAGACCCGGTCACAGCATTCAACTCAGTCGGCCTTGTCGCCGCCTGCCAGATTCTTTTTCGCCCCGGTCTTGAAGTCGGTTTCGTACCAACCGTTACCGCTCAGGCGAAAGCCTGGCACCGACAGCAGCTTTTTCAGTGCCGGCGCCTGACAGGCCGGGCAATCGGTCAGCGGCGCGGCGCTGATCTTCTGCAGCACTTCCATGCGGTGCTCGCAGGACGCACATTGATAGTCATAAAGGGGCATGGGTGTCTCTCGTCAACCATAACGCTGGCTGCCGGGGGGCAGCAAAAAGCGGGATTATATATGGTTAGCAAGCACTGCGCAGCCCGCCTGGCGATCAGCGCACACTTGGCGGGTCCTGCAGCCACGCCACGCAGATTACCCGGATCAGCCCGCTGAAATTGCGCACTCCGCCCTGGCGCAGGTGCACTTCACGGTCCACGTAGGACAACACGGCACTGACCGAACAACGGTTGGCAGCAGCAATGCGCTCAAGGATACCCCAGTAGACAGCCTCCAGGCGCAGGCAGGTAGAAAAGCCGTTAAGCCGCACGGAACGTGACACCGGCTGCGTCTGCAACATGTCGAAGTCCGCCTTGAACGGGTCGATGCACTGTTTTCCTGGCCAGCTGCCCTGGCCAGCCATACGTTTGCTCGCTTGCATCATGCGCCACACTTCCTCGTCACAGGTACCAGGTGGCCTATGAAGCGCTGACGGGCGAGCTTAAAGCAGCGGCAAAATGTTCCTTCGCAAATACCGGATTGCCAAGCGGAGCCTGTGGGAGCGGCCTTGCGTCGCGAAAGGGCCGCGCAGCGGCCCCAGGATCTCGGCATCATGCATAGATTGCTGGGGCCGCTTTGCGGCCCTATCGCGACACAAGGCCGCTCCCACAGGGATCGCGCCGCCTTTTAGAAATTGAGCAAGACAGTTGCTCCCAAAGGTCGCGTCCTGGTCCCGCTTGTGCTCGCCTACACCATCGCCAACCGCTGCTTGCGCGTCGGTGCAGGGAACGCCCGGTCGATCGCCCGCAGGTCTTCACCGGTCAAGGTCAGCGCTCCCGCCGCCGCATTGAGCCGCACGTGCTCGGGCGCCACCGCCTTGGGGATGGCGATCACGCCGTCATCGCGGGTCACCCAGGCCAGGCAGACCTGGGCCGGTGTGGCGCCATGGCGCTCGGCAATTTCCGCCAGTACCGGGTGCTGCAACAAGCGCCCGGCCTGAGCCAGCGGGCAGTAGGCCATGGTTGGCAAGCCACGTTTTTCGCACCACGGTAGCAAGTCGAATTCGATGCCGCGCTGGGCCGGGTTATACAACACCTGGTTGGTGGCACAATCAGGGTTGCGCAGTTCGCGCAGGTCGTCGACGTCAAAGTTGGACACGCCCCAACGCTTGATCTTGCCTTGCTCGCGCAAGCGCTCGAAGCCTTCGACGGTTTCCTCCAGCGGGTGCTGACCCCGCCAGTGCAGCAGGTACAAGTCGATGCAATCAGTGCCCAGCCGGGTGAGGCTGCGTTCGCAGGCAGCCGCCATGCCGCGCAGGCCGGCATTGTGCGGGTAGACCTTGCTGACCAGAAATACCCGGTCGCGGCGCCCGGCAATGGCTTGGCCAACGACCTCTTCTGCCCCCCCTTCGGCATACATCTCGGCGGTGTCGATCAGGTTCAGGCCCAGCTCGATGCCCTGTTGCAGCGCCGCGACTTCGGCAGCCTTGCGACCTGGGTCTTCGCCCATGTACCAGGTGCCTTGGCCGATGGCTGGAACACTCGTGCCTGCCAGATTTACGTAACGCATGTCACCTCCGGGATCCGGGTATTGGAAAGAAGCACCTCAAGCAGTGCTTGCGCTGCGGTGGAAAGCTTGTGCTCGCTGAGGGCAATCACGCCGATGCGCCGCTCGACAGTGGGCTCGACCAAGGTTACGCAGCGGGCACCCAGCTCCTGCATCTGGTTGATGCACAGCGCCGGCACAGCACTGACCCCCAGGCCGCTGGCCACCATGCGGCCGATGGTCGTCAGCTGGTGGCTTTCGAACGCGACTGCCAGCTTGCCGTGGCGGGCCGCCACATTCTGCTCCATCAGCAGGCGCACCGCCGAAGGGCGCTGCAGGGCCACGAAATCTTCGGCCATCAGCTGTGCCCAGCTGACCTGGGGCAGCAGCGCCAAGGGCGAGTCGGCGGCCACTACCGCAACGAAGCGGTCCATGTACAACGGGTGGAAGTCCAGCCCATCGATGTTATCCGGCTCGAAGCCGATGCCCAGTTCGACGCGGCGATGGCGTACCAGTTCCTGTACCTGTTCGTTGATCACGTCGTGCACCGTGACGTTGACCTTGGGGTAGCGCTGGCGAAACACCTTGAGCGCGTGGGGCAACAGGTTGCCGGCAAAAGCCGGCATGGCCGCCACTGACACACGGCCCAATTGCAGGGTAAAGCGCTGGCGCAGCATCTCTTCGGTGTCGTCCCAGTCGGCCAGCAGGCGGCGTGCCAGTGGCAGCAGCACTTCGCCTTCGGCAGTCAGGCTGACGCTGCGCGTGGTGCGGCTGAGCAGGGCGCCGCCGAGGTTTTCTTCCAGCGCCTTGATGGTCAGGCTCAGTGCCGGTTGCGAAACGTGCAGGTGTTCACCGGCCTGGGCGAAGCTCTGGTACTTGGCCACGGCAACAAAGGCGCGCAATTGTTTGACGTTCATGTCGGGCCTATCGTTTGTTTTGTAAAAATTATCAATCGATGACGAAAACAAAATTAACAAATCAGTCGCTTGCGGTGAAGATGTCTGCACACGCTCACCGACAGCCTCGTCGGTTAAACAACTACAAAAGGCGGATCAGCATGGCCGGACTGGACAAGCGCGTTGCAACCTATGAACAGGCCCTCGAAGGCCTGACCGACAACATGACGGTACTGGCCGGTGGTTTCGGCCTGTGCGGCATCCCGGAAAACCTTATCAGCGAAATCAAGCGGCGTGGCGTCAAGGGCCTGACCGTGGTTTCCAACAACTGCGGCGTTGACGGTTTTGGTCTGGGCGTGCTGCTGGAAGACCGGCAGATTCGCAAGATGATCGCCTCCTACGTGGGCGAAAACGCCGAGTTCGAACGCCAGTTGCTCAGTGGCGAGCTGGAAGTGGAACTGACCCCACAGGGCACCCTCGCCGAAAAAATGCGCGCAGGTGGTGCCGGCATTCCGGCGTTCTACACCGCCACCGGCTATGGCACCCCGGTTGCCGACGGCAAGGAAGTCCGCGAGTTCAAGGGCCGCAAGTACATCCTGGAAGAGTCCATCACCGGTGACTTCGCCATCGTCAAGGGCTGGAAGGCCGACCACTACGGCAACGTGGTGTACCGCAACACTGCGCAAAACTTCAACCCGCTGGCGGCCACCGCCGGCAAGATCACCGTGGTCGAAGTGGAAGAAATCGTCGAACCCGGCGTGTTGCTGCCAAGCGAAATCCACACCCCGGGCATCTACGTGGACCGTGTCATCGTCGGCACCTTCGAAAAACGTATCGAAAAGCGCACCGTCAAGGCCTGAGCGCCATCCACCCGAACAATAAAGAGATCCTGACCATGGCACTGACCCGCGAACAGATGGCGCAACGCGTTGCCCGTGAACTGAAGGACGGTTACTACGTCAATCTGGGCATCGGCATCCCCACCTTGGTGGCCAACTATGTACCCGCCGACATGGATGTGATGCTGCAATCGGAAAACGGCCTGCTCGGCATGGGCGAATTCCCCACCGAAAGCACCCTCGATGCCGACATGATCAATGCCGGCAAGCAAACGGTCACCGCCCGCCGCGGCGCCTCGATTTTCGATTCGGCACAATCGTTCGCCATGATCCGTGGCGGCCACGTCGACCTGACCGTACTGGGGGCTTTCGAGGTGGACGTGCAGGGCAACATCGCCTCGTGGATGATTCCGGGCAAGCTGGTCAAGGGCATGGGCGGGGCCATGGACCTGGTGGCCGGCGCCGACAACATCATCGTTACCATGACCCACGCCTCCAAGGACGGCGAGTCCAAGTTGCTGCCACAGTGCAGCCTGCCGTTGACCGGTGCGGGCTGCATCCGCAAGGTGCTGACCGACCTGGCCTACCTGGAAATCGAAGACGGCGCCTTCATCCTGCGCGAGACCGCGCCTGGGGTCAGCGTCGAGGAAATCATCGAGAAAACCGCCGGCAAACTGATCGTGCCGGATGACGTGAAGGAAATGACCTTCTAAGGCATGACGTGATCTCACCTGTAGGCGCGGGTTTACCCGCGAATGCGTCGGTACATTGACCGCCGCATTCGCGGGTAAACCCGTTCCCACAGGTTTTTTGCGTTGCCTGGCAATACCGCTTCATCCCATAAAACCAATAAAAGGAATTCAACCGTGGCCGCTGAAATTCAAGACAGCCGCTCCGCGCGCTTTGCCTTGCGCTGCTCCAACTGGGCTGAACGCTGGTTCCCCGACTCCTGGGTGTTCGCCGCGCTGGCGGTGCTGCTGGTGTGTATCGGCGCACTGGCCATGGGCGCCAAACCGACCGACACCGCCAAGGCGTTTGGCGACGGCTTCTGGAGCCTGATACCGTTCACCATGCAGATGGCCTTCGTGGTCATCGGCGGTTATGTGGTGGCCAGCTCGCCGCCCGCCGCGAGGCTGATCGATCGTTTGGCGCGCATCCCCGGCAATGGGCGCTCGGCAGTGTGCTGGGTAGCACTGATCTCGATGCTGGCCTCCTTGCTCAACTGGGGGCTGTCGCTGGTGTTTGGAGGTTTGTTGGTGCGCGCCTTGGCAAGGCGCACCGACCTGAAGATGGACTACCGCGCTGCGGGTGCGGCCGCTTACCTGGGCCTGGGTGCGGTGTGGGCGTTGGGCCTGTCATCCTCGGCGGCGCAGCTGCAGGCCAACCCGGCCAGCCTGCCACCTTCAATCCTGTCGATAACCGGAGTGATCCCGTTTACCGAAACCATCTTTCTCTGGCAGTCCGGCGTGATGTTGGCGGCACTGGTGGTGGTCTCGCTGGTGATTGCCTATGCCACTGCGCCGGGCCCGAACAGCGCACGTAGCGCAGAAGACTGCGGTGTCGACCCCAGCTTCACAGCGCCACCCGCGCCGCAACGCACGCGCCCGGGGGAGTGGCTGGAACACAGCCCAATCCTGATCCTGCTGTTGGTGGCCTTGGCTGCTGGCTGGCTGTATCAGGAGTTTGCGACAAAACCTGCGATTACCGCCATCTCGGGGCTCAACACCTACAACCTGTTGTTCATCATGCTCGGTGCTTTGCTGCACTGGCGCCCACGCAGCTTCCTTGACGCGGTGGCACGCGCGGTACCGACCACCACCGGTGTGCTCATCCAGTTCCCGCTGTATGGTTCGATCGCCGCTATCCTCACCCAGGTGAAGGGCGTCGATGAACAGACGCTGGCCCACCATATTTCACTGTTCTTCACCCAGATTGCCACCCATGACACGTATGCCGTGCTGATGGGCGTGTATTCGGCGGTGCTGGGCTTCTTCATCCCTTCAGGCGGCGGCAAGTGGATCATCGAGGCCCCTTACGTGATGCTGGTGGCCAACGACCTGCAGTACCACCTGGGGTGGGCCGTGCAGATCTACAACGCGGCCGAAGCCTTGCCGAACCTGATCAACCCGTTCTACATGCTGCCGCTGCTGGGCGTGCTGGGGCTCAAGGCGCGCGACCTGATCGGTTTCTCGTTCGTGCAATTGCTGGTGCATGTGCCGTTGGTGCTGGTGTTGCTGTGGGCGCTGGGTACAACGCTGCAGTATGTGCCGCCCGTGATGCCTTGATTCAAGGCCCCTGGAGACTTGGCGTCAGCTTTCAGACGCGTATCATGGCTGCCTCAGCCTGGGAAACCCGCGTCACATGTCTATCCGATTGAAACTGCTGCGTAAGAAACTGGGGATGACCCTGGAAATGCTGGCCGAAAAGACTGGCATGACCAAAAGCTACCTGTCCAAGGTCGAGCGCGGCCTCAACACGCCCTCGATCGCTGCGGCGCTGAAACTGGCGAGGGCACTGAATGTCAATGTCGAAGAGCTGTTCGCCGAAGAACAGACCGGGCAGAGCCGCTACAGCCTGGTGCGCCGTACCGAGCGCCAGGCCTTGGTAGGCGATGGGCAAGGGCCGGGGTACGCGGCCCTCACCAGTCAGGTTGGCCAGCGCAGCCTGCTGCCGTTTCTGATTCAGCCGCCGTCCGAGTTCAGCGACCCCACGTTCAAGGAACACCAGGGCGAAGAGTTCCTGTTTGTTCACGCAGGCCAGGTGGAAGTGGATTTCATGAGTGAGCGGGTGTTGCTGGAGCAGGGCGACGCCCTGCATTTCAATGCCCAGACGCCGCACCGCCTGCGCTCGGTAGGTGCGACACCGGCGCAGTTACTGGTTGTGGTTCACCACGCAGACGAATGAAACCGCAGGGGGCAATCATGCCCCCCACGTGTTCTCAGCTGTGAAACGCCATGTTCATCGCATCATCCCTCCCTTGCATAATCTGCATGCCGTTTTTTTGACGAATGCGCCCATCGCTCATTGAATTTTATTATGGTGTCGGATCATTGACGTAGTGTCATTGTGCCCATAAGCTCAAGTCAACAACGAAACAACTCCCGCAGCACAGCGCCAATAACTAATTGATTTTCCTGTTTTTAGGAGGGGAGTATGCGCACGACTCTGATAATCAAATCGATGTTCTTGCTGGTGATGCTAAGTGGTGCTGCCCGCGCAGCGGATTCGTATATAAATCAGAACAGTATCATTCCTGTTTCAACTGCAGGCTGGTTCTTTGCCTTTGCTGTGGTCGGTTTTGTTGCCGTTGCCAACCGCAGAAAGATCTGAGCCGTATACCGGGTACCTAAAGTGACCCATTGCTGCGAGGCCACAAGCATGGCTTGTGAATTCTCCAACCGTTGCTATATTCCCAGTAGCCCGTAGGACCAACATTTACAAGGCGTTGCAGCCACGTCTGCAGCGTCAAGGCAAGGGCCTCCAGGAAGGTCGAGGCCATCGCGGCAGCAGTGCGCCGTGAAGCGGAGCGAGAGTTGGTGTGTTGTTCTCATTCAGTGCTCTTTGTCGGGCCATTTGGCCGGAGGGACCCTCATGGTGCGTTCAATGTTTGCCGCTTTCTGCATGCTGACGGTGTGGTCTGGTGCCGGTAACGCCGACCAGAGCAGTGCTGCTTACCTGCTCAGCCCCGGCGATGTGGTGATGGTATCGGTGTGGCAGGAAGACAGCCTGCGTCAAGAAGCCACCGTACTTCCCGATGGCAGTATCACCTTCCCCTTGGCCGGGCGCATCAATGTTGCCGGGCTGGACGTGACGGCAGTCGAAAAGCAGGTCGCTGCCAAACTCGAAAAATTCCTCCCCGACCCTAACGTCAGCGTTGTCGTCAAAAGCATTGCCGGCAATATGGTCTATGTGCAGGGCAAAGTGATCAAGCCTGGGCCTGTGCAAATGGCAGGCCCCACGGCGGTATTGCAGGCGCTGAGCATGTCGGGTGGCCTGGACAAGTTTGCGGATGAAAGCGAAATCAAGGTGGTCCGCGGCACCGGTGCTTCCCAAAAGATCCTGCCCGTGCGATATAAGGACCTGGTGTCTGGGCGGGACATGTCCACCAACATCCAACTTCAGGCTGGCGATACGCTGGTCGTTCCTTGATCTTGCCTTTAATAAGAACATTTAATGCCTCTTCTTAGAACAACTCGCATTGCAACGGCAATCTTGGTCTTGCCGTTCACGGACGCGGTACTGGCGGCAAATTGGCAGTCTACGGTGGTGGTACCGACATCCGTCGAATACGACAGCAACCCATTGCTGCTGACCTCGGGGGAAAAGGGCATAACGCGCACGATCATCGCGCCGGATTACACCCTGATCGGCACTTTTGACCGCGACGAATTGAGGTTGGGGCTTGGCATGAATCTGCTGCGCTCGTCCGATACGGATATCGTCGATGACCGTGAAGACCCTGATATCAGCCTGGGTTGGCAGCGCACCACCGAGCGGGGGCGGTTCGGCCTGGTGGGGCGCTACAACGAAAGCTCGACGTTGTCGGGGACAGTACTGGATACCGGGGTGATTACCACCGACGGTACGCAGAAGCTTTACACCTTGACTGGCAACTGGAGCCAGGCGGTGACCGAGCGCAGTACCTTGAGCAACGAAACCACCTACAGCCGTGCCCGTTACGACATCAGCACGCTGACGGGCTACGACGAACTGGCGAACGTCTTCACCTGGACTTACGCCTGGAGTGAGCGGGCTGACCTGTATACCCGTTTTGGTGCCCGGCGCTATGAGCCCGAAGAGGACCTTACCGCCACTGCTTCCAACAGCTACAGCCCGGCAGTCGGCATCAAATACCAGCTTGCCGAAGGCTTGAGCGCCGATGCCCATGTTGGCGTCAACCAAGTGTCAGGTGACGACGGCGGCCGGCGCGGGGAGGGTGGGGTTGCGTTGCTGTACACCGGCCCGCGTGCCGACGCCAGCTTCACCGCCGAGCGCAGCACGGTGGCAAGCGCTGAAGGCGGCTTCGCCGAACTGGACCAGGTGCGCGGTGTGTGGAGCTATGCGCTGACCGAGTTGTCCCGGGTCGGCGCAGACGCCGCGTGGCAAGACAGCAAAGGGCAGTCGCCCAACACGCTGCAGACGTACAGCGTATGGGCCAGCCGCCAGTTTTCGCCTTACTGGGACCTGCGCCTGTCGCTGATGTACAAGGAACGGCAGCAGGACCATGTACCGGATGCGACCGCTACGATCGTTGGTTTGACGTTGACGTACAGGTACCCCGACATCTGAACTGCAGGCAGGTGGCCCTATGAAGTCTGACTACGAGCTCTCCCTCAGAGATTACATCGCCATTATCAAGGACAGGGCCCTGGTGTTAGGGGTGAGTGCCGCAGTCATTCTCGCCGCGACCGTGGCCGTCGCGTTGATGGTGCCGCCGATCTACCAGTCGACCGGCACCATTCTGGTGGAGTCGCAGCAGATTTCGCCTGAACTGGTGTCGACCAACAACACCAGCTTTGCCGATGAGCGCATCGAGGTGATCCGCCAACGGGTGATGACCCGCGACAACCTGCTGCGCATCATCGGCAAGTACGACCTCTTCGCCGACAAGCGCTTCAGCGAAAGCGACAAGATCGACCAGATGCGCAACGCGATCGTGGTCGAAACCCTGACCACCTACGTGCGCGGTCGTGGTGAAGCGACCGTGGCGTTCAATGTGTCGTTCGAGCACAAGCAGGCGCAAGTGGCCAAGGAAGTTGCCGATGAACTGGTGACGCTGTTCCTCAACGAAAACCTCAAGCAGCGCACCGAGCGGGCCAACGAAACCACCGAATTCCTCACCCAGGAAGCCAACAAGCTGGGTGCCGAGCTGGCCAGCCTGGAAAACCAGCTGGCCGATTTCAAGCAGGCCCACGCCAATGCCTTGCCCGAGCACCAGACCCTGCGCATGAACATGCTGTCGCGGGCGGAGCTGGAATTCCGTGAGGTCGACCGTGACTACAAGGCTGCCCAGGAAGAGCTGCGCTACCTGGAACTGGAGCTGTCTGCGGCCAATGCCGGCCTTGCCACCAAGGTTGTCGAGGGCGCCCGGCCAACCCGTGCCGACCTGCCCGAAGACCTGCCAAGCCTGAAAGCCGAATACGCGCAGCTGCTGACCCGCTACAAGGACGCCCACCCGGATGTCGTGGCGGTCAAGCGCAAGATCCAGGCGCTCGAAGCCAGTGGTGGTCGCACTGCGGCAGCGTCCACGGTCAGCCTCGACGCGGCCCGTGTCCGCGCCAAGATGAGTGCCGCGCAGGTGCGTATTGCCTCGCTGGCAGAGCAAAAGCGTGAGCTGACCCGGAAAATGGAAGGCTATGAAGCCGAGATCCTCGAGGCACCGCAAGTCGAGCGTGGCCTGGTGACCTTGATGCGTGACCACGACAACGCGCGCAAGAAATACGAAGAGATTCGTGCCAAGGAAATGGGTGCAAAGATTACCGAAAGCCTCGAGCAGGAAAACAAGGCTGAACGCTTTGTGCTGCTGGAGCCTCCTCTGTTGCCTGAGAAGCCGATCAAGCCTAACCGCAAGAAAATCGCTGCGCTGGGCCTGGTACTGGCACCGGCCGGTGGCGGTGCGCTGGTGATGCTGCTGGAAATGCTCAATCAGCGCGTGCGCGGCGTTGGCGCCCTGGAAAACCTGCTGGGCAAACGGGTGCTGGTGGCACTGCCCTATATCGATACCCGGGCCGACGTGGCCCGCCGCAAGCGCTGGCGCAATCGCCTGATCCTGGCGGCACTGGCGTTGGCAGCTATCATGATAGGGCTGGTGCACGTGTTCTACATGCCACTGGATGTGCTGTTGTACAAAGTCATGTCTCGGTTTGTATAGGGAAAGCAGTGATGGACAGGATCAAGCCGGCTGTTGGCAACAATATTCATCAGGTTACCCCGGGTACTCCCCAGGCACTGTCTCCCGCACCCGGTACGGCGCTGACCGAAGTGCCGGGTCAGTTCGATTACGTGAACACCAAGGTGGTGCCGCTGCGTGCAGACCACCTGGAGCGTAACCGCATCGTGGCGTACAACAAGAACTCCAACATGAACGGGCCGATCGACCTGTTGCGTACGCAGGTGCTCAGGGCCATGGACGAGAACGGCTGGCGCACCTTGGCCATCACCTCGCCAACGCCGGAAGCGGGCAAGACAATGCTGGCGATCAACCTGGCCATGAGTATTGCCCACCACACCACCAAGACTGCGTTGCTGGTGGACTTCGACCTGCGTCGGCCCAAGGTCGGCAGTTACCTGGGGCTGCCCATGGAGCAGGCACTGAACGAGTTTCTGACGGACAAGGCCGAGTTGCAGGACTGCCTGGTCAACCCCACCTTGCCGCGCTTCGTGGTGCTGCCAACGCGGGTACCTGTGCCCCTGTCGACCGAGATGCTGTCCTCGCCCAAGGTGAACAACCTGATTGGTGATTTGCGCAACCGCTACGAATCGCGCATCTGCATTTTCGATTTGCCACCGCTGCTCAGCTCGGACGATGCGATCACCGTGTTACCCAAGTTCGACTGCGTGTTGCTGGTGGTGGCCAACGGAATGAACAACAAGAAGGAAATCGAGGATTGCCTGCATCACCTGGGCACGGTGAACCTGATCGGGACAGTGTTGAACAAGGCTGACGAACAGCCGCGCACCTATTACTGAGCCTTCTGGCAATGCGCCTGTAGACGCCGCCTTGTGCTGCGCCTACAGGAAGCCGAGGGCAACTCAGCGCTCCCAGGGATACTGCAACTCCCACTGCCACGCATGCCGAACAATCTGCTCCAGCGAGGCGAATGCCGGACGCCAGCCCAGCACCTGCATGGCTTTGCTCGCATCCGCCACCAGCCGTGGCGGGTCGCCGGCGCGACGCGGTGCGTCAAGGGCATTGATCTGTCGCCCGGTCACTGCCCGGGCCGTATCGATCACCTGCTGCACCGAAAAGCCCAGGCCATTGCCCAGGTTGAACGCGGCACGCTCGCCACCGTCCAGTAAATAATCCACTGCCAGTGCATGGGCCGCCGCCAGGTCTGCCACATGCACGTAGTCGCGTATGCAGGTGCCATCCGGTGTGTCGTAGTCGCGACCAAACACTGTCACCGCCTCACGCCGGCCAGATGCAGCCTGCAGGATCAACGGGATCAGATGGGTTTCCGGTTCATGACGCTCGCCTAGCTGGCCTTCCGGGTCAGCGCCCGCTGCATTGAAATAGCGCAGGCATACCGACTTCAAACCATAGGCCCGGTCGAAGTCCTCAAGAATCTGCTCGACCATCCATTTGCTCAACCCGTACGGGTTGATCGGCCCCTTGGTGTGTGCTTCATCGATCGGCACGTACTGCGGGTTGCCGTATACGGCGGCACTCGAAGAAAACACCAAGTGCCTGATGCCGGCATTGACCATGGCCTGCAGCAGGGAAAGGGTGGCTGCGACGTTGTTCTGGTAGTACTTGCCGGGGGCACTGACCGACTCGCCCACTTGAATGAACGAGGCGAAGTGGAATACCGCATCGAAGCGGCACACGCCAAACAGCACATCCAGTGCGGCTTCGTCGGCGATGTCGAGCTTGGCCCACTGGATACCGGGGCCAGGTGAGACCAGGTCCGCCACCAGCACTTCATGGCCGGCGGCGAGCAGGTGCTTGACCATGTGCGAGCCAATGTAGCCCGCACCACCCACAACCAGATATTTCATCCCCACCTCCTGGAATCTGCTGTTTACAGACGCAGTGAACACTCCCTGACACGTGCAGGTGGGATGATCAGCTACAGGTGACCTGAGCGTAGATGGCCATATGCTCTATTTCAAGAATAGCCAATTGGACATGTAGGTTCCGTCGAAGGTAATGGTGTATTGCCCATCCTTGTAGGCCACTGGCAGCGGCTTCAGCTGTTCCCGTGCATCGCGGGCGAACAGTTTCAGGCCGGGGGGTGCCTTGATGTCCAGGCGGCCTTCAAGGGGCTCGACATTGAACGGCGTCTTGTCATCGGCCTTGGGCATGGCACGGGTGCCCAGAGACAGCAGAAGCTCGCGCGACTGGCCCAGTGGCTTGCCGTCCAGGCTCTGGACCACGACGCTGGCGTAAGGCGTTTTCGCTTGTACCTGAATGGCACCCAGGTTGACCGGGCGGCCGCCCAGCCAGCCGCTGGCGGCCTGGGTCAGTGGCGTGTCGATGGTGTAGATGCCTTGTTGCCAGTTGCGCCTGAGCTCGCCTGTATCGGTCACCGACTCGGTGGCATCGGCGGCCAGCAGCGATTGCCCCGGGTCATGCAGCACTTGCGCGCCTGCCGGGATGGGCGCGGGTTTTAGCCAGGGCAATTGCGGCGTGTGTGGCAGGGCGATCTGCAACTGGCCCTTTTCCATGGCCGTGCGCAGCAGCGGTGAGTTACGCGGGGTGATTTCCTGGTTGTACAGGGTGTCTGGTGTCGGTGCGAACACGTAGCGAGTGGTGGCGGGTTTTACGTCCGCACGGCGATAGAGCAGGGCAGCGGCGGGCAGGGTGGCGATCATCGCCGGGTCGTTGTACGCGTGCCAGTTGTCCGCCGTGCGCCAACCTGGGTTGAATGCTTGTTGGCTGTAGGCGTATTGCAGCATGGCGTCCCAGCCTTGGTGGCTGGCAGTGCCGGCGATGTAAATGGGGAGCGAGTGACGGTCCGGCAGCGGGAAGGGCTCGGCGTTCCACTCGGTGACGGTCAGCGGTTTGCCGACGACCTGGGCGGCAGCAATCCAGTCGATCATGCCGTCGCTGGTCAGCGGGTTCTTCTCCAGTTGGCCTGCGTCGCCGTAGCTGTGGGCGTCGATGACATCACCAACGCTCAGTGCCGGCAGTGCGCTAAGCCCATTGCCGCCCCAGGTGCTGGTGGTCGCAATGGGGACTTTCACGCCCACGCTGCGCAAGTGGGCGATCATGTCGGCATTGAAGCGTTGTTCCAGCTCGTTGAGCAACAGCTTCGACGGCCCATGCTCCCAGGCACGCCAGGTCAGGTCGGCGGGCAGGTCAAACTGTTTGGCAAAGGCCTTGGCCGCCGTCATGTAGCGTGCGCTGTGGCGCGGTACATCCTTGTTCGGCATCAGGGCGTTGCCGTAATGCTGGGTCAGGTCATTCTCGTTGGTGATCAGCACGGCGGCGATGGCCGGGTCGTCCTTGTAGGCCAGGCCCGTGTATTCGTTCACATGGGTCAGGTACTGCTCGGCGAAGCGTTTCATCGCTTGCTGGATACTGTCGTTCACGTAGGCGTAACCCTTCAGGTCGACGCGACCATCCTGCTCGGGCAGCTCCTTGAAGTCTTCGATATTGTCGTTGGCGGTAAACGCACGCTGCACATGCATGTCCAGCCAGATGTAGATGCCTTCGTCCTTGAGTGACTTGATCCACAGGTCGAGCTTGCGCAGCGATTCGGCGCTGAGCTGCTGGGTATCGCGCACCAAGGTGCCGTCGCCAAAGACGTTGGGGCTGACCCAGGGCGAGTCGTGGTGATGCAGGCGCACCAGGTTGAAGCCCAGTGCCGAAAGGCGTTTGGCCTGTTGGCGTATTTCGTCGTCGGGGCTTTTGAACAGCGAGTAGGCCGACAGGTTGGTGCCCCAGAAGCGTATCGGGGTGTTGTCGGCAAACATCAACTGGTCGCCGACCGCCTTGACGAAGCCACGCTTACCGGCGGGTCTTTCCGCTGCGTTGAGGAACGACAGGTCCACCGGCGAGGTGCGCCAGTCCAGTTGGTCATCAGGCCACTTGGCGGGGTCTGCCAGGCCGAAGCGCTCGGTGGGCGTCGGGCCGAGTTCGATGTCGCCGGTCACGTTGAGCACAGCCTTGAGCTGCTGGCGGCCGGCGCTGATCGGGTCCTTGTAGAGGAATGCGCGCAGCTCGGACGGGTTGCCGCGCTCGAAATAGACCTTGGCCAGTGGCGGGTCGAAGCGCATTTCGATGCGTCGACCCTGGTCGGCCTTGCCCCACGTCCAGCCGCGGTTGTCGGGCAGCAACTGCGGGGCCCCCATGTTGCCGGCGATTTGTGCCGGGTCGAACTGGAACACCAGGCCGCCACCCATGACACCGCTCTGGCGGCTGTGGGCGTCGAGGTCGAAGGCCCAGCTCAGGGTTTGCGCCTGTTCCTTGCGGATGTCAGCCTGCAGGTCGAAGTCCAGTTCCTTGTTCTTGCCCCGCAGCGTGTAGTGGTAAGGGCCATTGACCTTGAAGTCGGTATAGAAACCGGTCCAGCTCCAGTTGGCAGCCCAGAAATCGAATTTGGCCTTCATGACCGGGCCACCGCCGTGTGTCACGGTAGGCAAGCCATTTTGCTCATCGACACTGACCTGCCAGTCTGAAGCCCAGCTGGCCAGCGGCAGCAGGGCCAGGCCGGCAATGGCCGAAAGGCGCACGTAATGACGCAGGGACAGCCTATTCATGAACATTACCTGGGTTGTAGGTCGGGTTCTGCCAGCTCCACGGCCGGGCTGTTGTGCAGGCGGCGAACCATCTGGATGTAGGCCACGCCCAGCCCTGCGATAGACCAGTACACCACCGGGATGAAGGTGATGCTGCTGACGGTGAAGATGATGACCAGAATGCCGGTCAGCGTTGCCAGCAACACCCGGCCGAGCTGTCGTCGCTCGTCATCCTTGTCGGCAAAACTGAGCATGGCCCTGCGGATACCCAGCAGTAGCACGGCAAAGAACGCCACGAACAGGCCTAGCCCGACCAGGCCGGCCCGCAGCGCCAGATTGATGTAGGTGTTGACGATATCGATGATGCCTTCGCCCTGGATCATCGCCTGCATTTCGGGTGTGTTACGGAAATCGAAGGAGCCGAACAGCGGGTTGCGCTGGATGACGATCCAGGCGTTGTCCATCAGCCGCTCGCGGTAGGTGATGTTCTCTTTCTCGAGGTTGCCGATGAACGGCAGCAGGTCCAGCACCTTGTCGCCGCCAGGCACGACGGTCAGCAAGGGCAACGCCAGCATGCCAGCCGCACCCAGCAGCGCCAGGCGCTTGACGGCGCCTTTGCCCAGGGCAATGAACACCACCACGATGACCACGCCGCCGATCCACGGGCCACGCGACAATGGCGCGAACAGCCCGGCGGCCAGCAGCAGGGCGCCCATGGCCCTGTGCAGCGGACGTTGCACATAGCCTTGCACGAACAGGAACAGGCCGATGGCCACGCTCATCACGTAACCCAGTACGATCGCCTGGCCGGTGGTGACGCTCGCCCGCAGCGCACCGCCGCGGCTCAGGTAACCGGACATGCTCCATGGCACGCCCATGGCGTCGACCAGCGCGCTGTACAGTAACCAGTGGCGCACATACTCGGCCACAGCGATCAGCGCCATGACGAAAGAGACGAGTACGAAGGCCAGCAGGGTGTCCTTGAAGTCGCTGATCTGACGCAGGCCACGGCTGGCCACGTAATACGGCAGGAGTACGTCGACATACAGGTACAGCGCCTGGCGCAGCGTGTCGGTAGGGGTGGTTTCGCGCAAATAGAGCACGCTCAGCAGCAGCAGGCCGGCCGCCAGCAACTTATCAGTCCAGGTGCGGCCAAAGCGCAGGGTGTCACCTTGGCGGCGCAGGTGCAGCGCGGCCGGCAGCAGCACGCACAGGCTCAGCAGGCGAATATGGTTCAGGTCAACGAGGTAATTGACCACGCCAAACCCGGGCACCTGTACCGACGCTGGCGGGATCAGGAACAGCAGCATGTAGAACAGCGCCATGGGGTTGTGCTCGCGGCGCCCGGCCAGCAACAGGACGACCGCGCCCACGCCCAGGTACAGCCAGAAGCTGTGCGAGAAAAAAGCCAGCAGGGTCAGCAGGAACCACAGATTACGCCGGCGCTTGTAGTCACTGAGCGGAATCAGGTCGGTGGCAGGCCGCCGGGCCATCAGGAAGACCACGCTCGCCAAAAACAGGATGACGATCAACGCACGAAAATGTTCAGGCATCGGCTATGTACACCTTTCCCTTGGTGGGCAACGGCTAGCATCGTGGCTAATTGAAACTATAGTGACTTTTAGCCAATCAGTCAGAGATTGAAGTCATGCCGTCGATTGATGTGTCAGCCGCCGCGAGCCTGCGCAAGCGGGCCCTGAGGGCCGGGTCATGGAACCTGGTCTCGCAGGTGGCTTCACAGGTGATGCGCCTGGGCGGCAATCTGATCATGGCCCGCTTGCTGCTGCCGGAAATGTTCGGCGTGATGGTCATTGCCACCACTGTTTCGATACTGCTGCATTTGCTTTCCGATGTGGGCCTGCGGCAGAACATCATCCAGAGCCACCGTGGTGACGATCCAGATTTTCTCAATACCGCCTGGACCGTGCAGATCATCCGCGGTTTCCTGCTGTTTGCCCTTACCCTGCTGCTGGCCCTGGGGGCTTGGTTGGCGCAACTGGCTGAGCTTTGGCCGGCAGACTCTACCTATGCCGCGCCCGTACTGCCGATGGTACTGGCGGTCACCGGCCTGTCGGCGGCCATCTGGGGTTTCCAGTCCACCAAGATAGATGTGGCGGTACGAACTTTCCAACAAAAGCGCGTGGTGTTGGTCGACCTTGCCTCGCAGTTGGCTGGCCTGGTGGTGATGCTGGTGCTGGGCTTGCTGACCCATTCGATCTGGGCGCTGGTGTTATCAGGCCTGGTTTCGGCGGTCGTCTGGACCGTGCTGGGGCATACCGCCCTGGAGGGGCCCAACAACCACCTGCGCTGGGACCGTTCGGCGCTGACCGAGCTGATTGTGTTTGGCCGCTGGATCCTGTTGTCGTCGATGGTCGGCGTGCTGGCGATGTACGGCGACCGCATATGGTTTGGCGCCAGCATGTCGGCGGCGCAACTGGGTGTGTATTCGATCGCCGTGCTGATCCTGGGTGCGGTGCAGACCGCGCTCATGAAAATTGTCGGCGCGGTGGCGCTGCCTGCTTTCAGCGAGGCGGCCAGGGCCGACGACAGGCCGCGCCTGAAAGCGCTGTATTTGCGCTTTCGGCTGCTGGTCGACCTGCTGGTGCTGTTCATCTGTGGCGGTTTCCTGACCGCCAGCCCGCTGCTGATCGGCTGGATGTATGACGATCGCTACCGCGAAGCCGGGCCGATGCTGGCGATTCTCTCGCTATCGTTCATCGTATTGCGCTATACCTTGGCTCATCAGGTGTGGATTGCCTTGGGCCTGACCAAGTACCAGGCCATGGACAACATTATCCGCCTGGTCTCGTTATGGGGGCTGTTGCCGCTGTTACTGGCGATTGGCGGGGTGGAGTGGGCTATCTGGGGGGTTGCCCTGCATGCTGTGCCAACGCTGGTGCTGGTTGTGTATGTGAACTGCAAACTGGATATCTTCAGCCTCAAACGTGAGCTGGTGGTACTGCCGATGTTGCTGGTCGGGGCGCTATGCGGGGCACTGTTGACGGCCTTTTTCAACTGGCTGTAGCGCAGTTTGCCGAGTGTAACTTTCATGGCTACAGGTCACGGGATCATGGGGAAGCTCACTTTTTGTACTGCGCAGTTGGGTCGTAGAGGTTTTCTCCAGAGTTGTGTCTTGCTTAGTGTGGGGGGCGCGGTATTTGGCGCCTCGGCGGCCGTTGCCAGCAAGACGGTCGAAAAGCCTGGGTTTGTGGTAATCAACGGTTGGGTATTGCCGTCCCGTTACTTCCGGAACGCGTCAGCATGATCAAGGACTTTCAGCAGCAGAAGGCGCTGCGCGACGACTATGATTTCTGCATCATCGGCGCCGGCCCGGCGGGTATAACCCTGGGCTTGCGCCTGGCAGCCGCCGGCTGGAGCGTCATGATCGCCGAAGGCGGGGGGCGCGAATATGCGCCGTATTCGCAAGACTTGTACGCGTGCTCATCCACCGGCCTGGAACTGTATGCCGAGGAAACCCGCCTGCGTTACCTGGGTGGCACCTCCAATCACTGGGCTGGCCGTTGCCGTCCATTCACCCCCTCGGATTTTGCCGTCGCCCCGCCAGGCGACTTGCCGGGTTGGCCAATTCCCTACTCGGAGATCGAAGGCTTCCTGCCGGCAGCGATGGAGATCGTCGATCTGGCGCCTGGCTCGGATTTTCGCGCGATGAATGCCGGCCTCAATGGTGGTGACTTCGAGGCGGACCGTTTTCTGCTCAGCACGCCGACACGCTTTGCGCAAAAGTACGCTTCAGCACTGGAGCAGACGCCAGGCCTGGACGTATTCATCCACTGTAATTGCGTTGACCTGGAGTTCGACAAGGCTTCCGGCCACCTGGCTGCGGTGGTGTTGTCCGACTATGAGCGCAATCGTCAACGCCTGGTGGCTGGCAATTTCATTCTGGCCACAGGTGCCATCGAGAATGCCCGGCAGTTGCTCAACAGCGAGACCTTGGTGGCCGCAGGCGTGGTGGGCAAGGAAGGGCTGGTCGGCGGGTGTTTCATGGAACACCTGAATATCGAAATGGGCACATTCATCCTTAAGTCCGGGCAGGACCCAGAGCCGCGCCAGTACTACACCACCGATGCTTTCGTCGACGAGTACAAGGCCGGTAAAGGCAATGTCACTGCTGTTTTGCTGGCCGATGTGCAGACCTATGGCCGCACTGCCGAGGTGAAGTATTTTCTCGAGAGCCTGGCCTGCGACATGGGGTTTGCCAACAAGGTCGCCTTCGTCGCCAAGTTCAGTTGCCCTGGTGACGGCGTGATCAGCACCATGATCGAGCAGTTCCCCAACCTGCACAGCCGTATTTCGCTGCTGGACGAGAAGGATGCGCTGGGCGTGGCCAAGGTCAATGTCAATTGGGTGCTGAGCGCCGAAGATCGGCACACCATCAAGTGCATTGGTAGCGAACTGGCCAAGCAGTTCGCCGACATGGATCTGGGGTTCGTCAAACTCAACGATTTCGTCTACGACACCTCGATTCCGCTGAAAATGGCGCCCCATGCCCATCACATGGGCACCACGCGTATGGCCGCCTCGCCACAGTTCGGTGTAGTCGATGCCAATTGCAAGGTGTTCGGTACCGAAAACCTGTATGTCGCCGGCAGCAGCATTTTTGCCAAGGGCGGCGCCTCCAACCCGACCATGCCGCTGTTGCAATTTGCCTTGCGGCTGGCCGACCACCTCGATAACAAGATGAAAGCGGCCAGCAGCGCCGCTGCGTGATGCAGGTTGTACACGGGTGAGTGCGATGCGGTCAGCACCTAGAAGAACGAGACCGGAACGCCTCAGGATACTCCAGATTGTTCAGATCGCGAGGCCAGGCAGTATGAAGGGATGGATACGCAAGGCAGTGGCGCACTACGCCCATGCAACCGGGCGAGGGGGCAAATTTTACAGGAGGTTCTGCAACCCTTCTGGTCTCGAATGGGGGGCCTATCTGGCCCGATGGGGCAACTTTCATTCGGTCGGCAGCAATTTCTACGTCAATACAGGCTGTAAGTTTCTCGACCCGTCGCTGGTCCGTATCGGTAACAGCGTGGGCTTGTCCGACTGTACGTTGATCGGTCATGACGGGGTGGTATTGCTGATCGAGCATCGCTTTGGCAAGCACCTGGATTCGGTCGGATTCATCGACATCAAGGACAATTGCTTCATCGGCCATGGTGCGATCGTGATGCCTCGCGTGACCATCGGGCCCGAATCCATCGTGGCCGCAGGGGCGGTCGTGACCAAGGACGTGCCGCCAGGCACCGTCTATGGTGGCAACCCTGCGGAGTTCATTTGTACCACCGAGCAGTTGATCAAACGGGTCGAGGCACGTTGCGAAGCCTACCCATGGATCGATCTGGTGAAGCAGCGCAACGGTGCCTACGACCCGGAAGTGGAACCGTTACTGATGGCGCAAAGACGCCAGTATTTCTTCGGGGACAGCTAAAATGGCTAGCAAACCAGTGGATGTCATGGTGGTCAACTTCAATACCGCTGGACTGCTGCAGCCGATGTTCGATGCACTGCGCCGGGCCGACAGCGATCGGCTGGCCAGTTACCTGGTGGTCGACAATGCCTCGCGCGATGACTCGGTGCAGCGCATGGCCCAGGTGTGCCCCGAGGCACTGCTGCTGAGCAACAAGCAGAACGTGGGGTTCGGCCGGGCCAACAACCAGTTGTTGGCGCACCTCAAGGGCAAGTACGCCTTGCTGCTCAATACCGATGCCTTCGTTGCCGCCGACTCGCTGCAAAAAACGCTCGACTACATGGATGCCCACCCGGAGTGCGGCGTACTGGGGGTGCGCCTGGAGGGTCGCGATGGCGACCTGCAACCAAGCTGTCGCTACTTCCCCACGCCGCTCAATGTGTTCGTTGGGCGTACCGGGTTGGGGCGGTTCTTCCCAGGGGTGAAGATGGTTGACGACATGAACTGGGACCACGCCTCGGTGCGCGAGTGTGACTGGTTGCCCGGCTGCTTCTACCTGGTACGCCGCGAAGTACTCGACAAGGTGGGTTTGTTCGACCCGCGCTATTTCCTTTATTACGAGGAGGTGGACCACTGCAAGCGGGTGAAGGAAGCGGGCTGGAAAGTGGTGTTCTACCCGCATACCACGGTGGTGCATATCGGTGGCGAAAGCTCCAAGTCGGTGGCGGAGCTGGAGGCTGCCAGCCGGCAGATCTCGTCCTATCAGATCGAAAGCGAGTTGCTGTACTTTCGCAAGCATCACGGGGTGGCGGGGCTTGCCCTGCACATGCTGCTGGTGACGCTGGGCGACTTGGTGCTGGCACTCAAGGCGCTGTTGAAACGACGCGGCTGGGGCGCCATACAGGCCTGCTGGCGTCATTGCCGGGCAACCTGGTCTTTGCTGTTCAAGACCCGGTACGCCAGCCAACCGACAAGGTAGGTGGAGCCATGTTCGAGAATATTCGCGCCGACCTGCGTGCCCATGGCGGGGACTGGGGCGCCCAGGGCTTCTGGGTATTGCTGGTGTACCGCTTTGGCCGCTGGCGCTATACGCTGCGCCCGGCACTGCTGCGCAAACTGTGCTCGCTCATCTACAAGGTGCTGTTCAAATTCGTCCAGATCATCACCGGTATCGAACTGCCGTGCGAGGTGGTGATCGGGCGCAACTTCGTCATCGATCATTTTGGTGGCATCGTTGTCAGCGGCTATGCCCGCTTCGGCGATGACTGCCGTATCCGCAACGGCGTGGTGGTGGGCCTGAAGAATGTCGACGAGCCGATTGCCCCGGTGTTCGGCAATAACGTCGACATCGGCACCGGGGCCAAGGTGCTGGGCAGTATTCGCATCGGCAACAACGTGATCATCGGCGCCAATGCCGTCGTGCTGGTAGATGTGCCTGACAATTCACTGGCAGTGGGGGTGCCGGCCATCATCAAGGCCCGGCAACCGGCCGCCGCGGCATCGGTCGAGTGAGGCCTATGGCAACGGTGATCGGGGTGGTGGTAATCGGCCGCAATGAAGGCCAGCGTCTCGAGCGCTGCCTTGTTTCGCTGGCGCACGGGGCGGACAAAGTCATCTACGTCGACTCGGGCTCCACCGATGGTTCGCTGCAGTTGGCCGCCAACCTTGGCGTGGCGGTGCTGGCGCTGGACATGAGTATCCCGTTCACCGCCGCACGCGCCCGCAATGAAGGTTTTGCCGCCTTGCAGCGCCTGTTGCCATCGATGCAACTGGTACAGTTCGTCGATGGCGACTGCGAGGTGAATGCCACCTGGCTGGCCACGGCGCAGGCTTTTCTTGAGCAGCACCCCGCCGTGGCAGTGGTGTGTGGTCGCCGGCGTGAGCGCTTCCCGCAGCGTTCGGTGTACAACTTGCTGTGCGACCTGGAGTGGGATACCCCGGTCGGTGAGGCCAAGGCCTGTGGCGGCGATGCGCTGATGCGGGCAGACGCCTTTGCTGCTGTGGGTGGCTTCCGGCCTGACCTGATCGCCGGAGAAGAGCCTGAACTGTGCGTGCGTTTGCGGGCCAACGGCTGGAAGGTCTGGCGACTGGCTGCCGAGATGACCCTGCACGATGCCGGCATGACCCGTTTCAGCCAGTGGTGGCGGCGTAGCCTGCGTGCTGGGCACGCCTATGCCGAGGGCGCCTACCTGCATGGCCAGCCACCCGAGCGGCATTGGCTGCGTGAGTCACGTCGGGCCTGGTTGTGGGGCCTGGGCATACCCTTGGTGATCGTGCTGGCCTGCCTGCTGCTGGGCGGCTGGGGCCTGCTCTTGCTATTGATCTACCCCCTGCAGGCCGTGCGCCTGGCCCGCCGCGGCGGCAAGTCGACGCGCGAGAACTGGCTGCAGGCTGTGTTTCTGGTGTTGGGCAAATTCCCGGAAATGCTCGGCCAGCTGAAGTTCCTGCGCCACCGCCTTGCGGCTGGCAAATCGGCTTTGATCGAGTACAAGTGAGAGAAACCCATGATGCTCGGCACCCTCGTGAAAAGCGTGTTTACCTTGCAACCGGGTTACTCGTTGCGGGCGATGCACAACAAGTACAAGTTGGCACGGCAGATCGCCAGGCAGTGGCCTGAGCTGAACGGGTTCATGCAGCGCATGACGGCGGCGCTGGGCCCACATGGTTTGCAGCGCCTGGGTGTGGATTGTATCGGTGTCGTGCAATGGCCTTACATCAGCCGATGCTGGGAGGCGCCACAGCGTCTGGATGTGGTGGCTTCGCACTTTGAACAGGTGGCTGGGCAGTTCCCGGCGTTGCTGTTGCTGGGGCGCGACGAAAACCTGAAGTTGTGTGACCTGTCCAGCCACTCGCCGGGCTGTTGCCTGGTACTGGACCGGCCAATCTGGTTCAAGCGCGAAGGCGAGCTGGTGCTGAACCTGTTCCAGGCCGACCTGCGTGTGGCATCCCTGGCCTTCACCCTGGGCTGCAGCCAAGGTGAGACCAGCCTGTTCATCGGTGCGGTGCAGGGTATTCACAAAGGTATCGACAGCGAAACCTCACTGGCTATCTACCGTGACCTGACCAAGGACTTCGAAGGGTTGCGGCCACGCAGCCTGTTGCTCGAAGCGTTGAAATGCCTGGGCAGGACCTTGGGTGTGACGCAGCTGTATGCCGTCAGTGACGCCTGCCGGCACCATCGCCATCCCTATTTTGGCAGCGACAAGGGCCAGGACCTGGCGGCCAACTACGACGCGATCTGGCAGGAACATGGCGCCACAGCGTCTGACCGTGAGGACTTTTTTACCCTGCCTCTAGCGCCGGCTCAACGGGCGGAAGCTGACATTCCGGCCAAGAAACGGGCGATGTACCGCCGCCGCCAGGCATTGCTTGACGATGTTTTCACCCGCTTGCAGGCAGCATTGCCAAGCAGCAACCACAACCTTGGACTACAAGGAAAACAGGGGGATGCATTTGCTGTGAGTGCATCGGCAGTAGACAGGCCGCCCGTAGTCGACAGCCTGAAGTGAAGGTTGCCAGGGAAGGTTGGTCATCAAGCGGGTTTGGATCTGGATTCGTATGCATATTGCTTACTTCATCAATCAGTACCCGAAAGTCAGCCACAGTTTCATCCGTCGCGAAATTCTGGCGCTGGAGCGCCAGGGGGTTGAGGTGCAACGTATAGCCCTGCGTGGGTGGGACGCCGAGGTGCAGGATGCCGAGGACGCAACCGAACGGGGCAAGACCCGCTACGTATTGCAAGGTGGGCTCAAGGGGTTGTTGGCACCGACGTGGCAAGTACTGCGTACGCAGCCGCGGCGGTTTTTCCAGGCGCTGGGGCTGGCCATGCGCCTTGGCCTGCGGGCCGACCGTGCCTGGCCCTACCACCTGGTCTACCTGGCCGAGGCCTGCCTGGTGCTGCAATGGTTGCAGGCTGGGGAGGCAACACATGTGCACGCGCATTTCGGCACCAACTCTACTGAAGTGGTCATGCTGGCCAACGTCCTGGGCGGGCCGACATACAGCTTTACCGTGCACGGGCCGGAAGAATTCGACAAACCACAGTTCTTGCACATGGGTGAGAAGGTGCAGCGCGCCGCCTTTGTCGCGGCGGTGAGCTCGTACGGACGAAGCCAGCTGTACCGTTGGGTGGCGCACGAGCACTGGGGCAAGGTGAAGGTGGTGCATTGCGGACTGGAGCGTGGTTTCCATGAGGTGGCGCCAGTCGATGTGCCATCGGCGCCACGGCTGGTGTGTGTTGGGCGCCTGTGCGAACAGAAGGGCCAGCTGCTGTTGCTCGAAGCGGCGCGCTGTCTCGCTGCCCGGTCGATCACCTTCGAGCTGGTGCTGGCGGGTGACGGTGAAATGCGCGAGCAGATCGAGGCCTTGATTGCCCGGCACGGCTTGCAGCAGCAAGTGCGTATCACTGGCTGGATCAGCAGTGCGCAGGTACGTGAGGAAATCCTGGCCGCCCGTGCGCTGGTGCTACCCAGTTTCGCCGAGGGTTTGCCCGTGGTCATCATGGAGGCCATGGCCTTGCGCCGGCCCGTGCTCACCACCTATGTAGCGGGTATCCCCGAGCTGGTGCGGCCTGGCGAGAACGGCTGGCTGTTCCCTGCCGGCGCCGTGGACGAGCTGGCAACAGCCATGGCCGACTGCCTGGCGCAACCGGCCGAGGTACTGCAGCGTATGGGCGAGGTGGCCTACCAGCGTGTGGTGCAACGGCATGACATCGACACCGAGGCGGCCAGGCTGGCCAGCTATTTCAAGGCATACGCATGATAAGTGTATTGGGTTGGTTACTGGGCCTGTTGGCGATCATCGTCCTGGTACCGGTGTTGGTGCTGGTGCTGCAAGTGTTGCTGGCTTGCCTGCCGGCGCGGTCGAGGCCCAAGGGCATTGGCGAGCGCCCGCGAGTGGCGGTGTTGGTGCCCGCCCACGATGAGGCATTGATCATTCGCGCGATGCTGGCGAGCGTTACGCCGCAACTGCTGGACGGCGACCGCTTGCTGGTCGTGGCGGACAACTGTTCGGATGACACGGCCCAGTTGGCACGTGAGGCCGGCGCCGAAGTGGTAGAGCGCCACGATACGCGGTTGCGCGGCAAAGGTTACGCATTGGATTTCGGCGTGCGCCATCTGGCTCAGCGGCCGCCCGAGGTGGTCATCGTGGTGGATGCCGACTGCCAGGTGGGCGAGGGGGCGATCGATTGCCTGGCGCGCCGCTGCCACGCACTCGCCCGCCCGGTACAGTCGCTGTACCTGATGCGTGCACCGGCAGGTGCCGGGTTGCGGGTGCAAGTTGCCGAGTTTGCCTGGCGGGTCAAGAACCTGGTGCGGCCACGCGGCTGGGCGCGCCTGGGCCTGCCATGCCAGCTGATGGGCGCGGGCATGGCGTTCGGCTGGCACGATCTGAGCCTGATCAACCTGGCCAATGGTCATCTGGTCGAGGATGTGAAGCTGGGCCTGGACCTTTGCCAGCAGGGTAAGCCGCCTGCTTTCTGCCCCGAGGCACTGGTCACTAGCCAGTTCCCGCTCAGCCAGCAAGGCCTCAACAGCCAACGCACCCGCTGGGAGCATGGCCATCTGGGCTTGATGCTTGCCGACGCACCCAAACGGGCGATGGCTGCAATCACCCAGCGCAACGCTAGCCTGGCGGCCTTGACCCTGGACCTGCTGGTGCCGCCCCTGGCGTTGCTGGTACTGACCTTGCTCGGGCTTAACCTGGTGACCTGGCTGGCGTACCTGCTGTTCGGCCTGGCGGCGCCCGCGTGGCTCGCCTTTGCCGGTTTGGCCTTGCTGGCCTTCGCTGTGACGTTGGCCTGGGCGCGCTTCTGCCGTGAAGTGATACCGTTCTCGGTGTTGTTGTACGCGCCGTTTTACGCGGCCAGGAAAATGCCCTTGTACCTGAGTTTCCTGATCAAGCGCCAGGTTGAATGGGTGCGTTCAAAACGGGATAACGACTGATGGATCAGTGGCAGAATCGCTGGAAGCGTGTGATCGACCAGCTGGAAGTGATCGCTGATGGCGCCGCTGTGCAGCGCCTTCTCGACCGCCTGGCTACGCCGGATACGGGCACCGTGCTGGGCTTCGTCAACGCCCATGCGATGAACCTGGTGGTGCGCGATGGTGGCTACAGCCAGGCACTGTCGGCCGCAGATGTGCTGCTGCGCGATGGCGCCGGCATGGCGATTCTGTATCGCCGCCTGGGCCTGGAACCCGGGCTGAACATGAACGGCACTGACTTCATTCCCAGGCTCATGGCTGCTTACCGAGGGCGCAAGGTCGCCTTCTGGGGCACCCGGCAACCCTACCTGGACCAGGCCGTGCGGCGCTGTGAAGCCGAGTTTGGCATCGTGCCGGTGTCGGTTCACGATGGTTTCGCCAGCCTTGAAACCTATTTGCAGTTGGCCCGCGAGCAGCAACCCGAGCTGATCGTGCTGGGCATGGGCATGCCCAAGCAAGAAGCGGTGGCAGCGGAGTTGGCAGTCACTGGCGGGCCATGCCTGATCGTGTGCGGTGGGGCGATCCTGGACTTCCTCGGCGGCAAGGTCAGCCGTGCCCCCGAATGGTTGCGGCGTTTGGGGGGCGAGTGGCTGTACCGCCTGCTGCGCGAACCCAAGCGCCTGTTCATGCGATACGTGGTGGGCAATCCGCTATTCCTGTTGCGCACCCTGCTGTACCGGCGGGCGGCGGTTTCGACCAGGCGGGCCCTATGAATCGGTCAACGATCGCACAAGCGGTGATTCCGGGTACGCCAGCAGCGGGTGGCTGCTACAGTGATATCAATCGCTTGAGAGCGCCACGCGCCTGCTGCACGGGCTTTGCGTAACCTGTTTTCAAAACTTGCTGTTTGATGGAAGGCACTTGCTACGCTCATTTTGATGAGGTCTGAAATGGTTTTCGAACCCAGAAGCAGTCGTTCCTTACTCCAGAGAAGAAGCAGTGTCAGTAACGCCATTCAGGCCGGCCTCGATGGTATTGCCGTCACCGGTATTGCCTGGTACCTGATCTACGACCAGTTCGGCTATATCACATCCGATTACGTGATCATGCTGCTGTTGCTGATTGGCGCACTGGCAGTCATTTATGATCATTACGCCATCTACCGCACCAACGTCGGGCTTTCGATCAAGGCGTTCCGCCTGTTCAAGGCCTGGTCGGCAACGTTTTGCTTCCTGGTCGTCATGGCTTTCCTGACCAAACAGAGCGAAACCTATTCACGGCTATTGGTGGTGCAACTGTTCGTCATTGGTTATGTCGCCCAGCTATTCTTGCATTTTGCCGTGCGCGAACTGCAAAAGCGCTTTAGTGCGCATGCGCGCCTGGACAATGCCCTGATCATCGGCAACGGTGACCTGGCCAACTTCCTGTATCAGAAAATCAGCAACAACCCGTGGTTTGGCGAACGAGTGCTGGGCTGCGTGCTGCTCGACAAAGGCGATGGGCAGGGGTTGGAGAGTGCCGAGGGCAAGCAGCGCCTGCCAGTGCTGGGGCATATTGGCGACCTCGACGAGCTGGTGGCCCAACACGGCATTCGTACGGTGTACCTGGTGACGCCACTGGGTGGCTCCGAGGTCATCAACGACGTTTACTTCAAGTTGCTCGACAAGTGCATTGCGGTGAACTGGGTGCCGGATATCTTCTCGTTGCGCCTGATCAACCACAGCGTGCGGGAAATTGCCGGCATTCCGGTGCTGACCTTGTCGGAGACACCCTTGACGGGCATGAGCCTGTTCTTGAAAAACCTTGAGGACCGGGTGCTGGCCGCGTTGATTTTGCTGTTTGCATCACCCGTATTGCTGGCTGTTGCGCTGGCCATCAAGATCGACAGCCGCGGGCCGGTGTTCTTCCGCCAGGAACGTACCGGCTGGACAGGAGAATCGTTCCGTATCTGGAAGTTTCGCAGCATGCATGTTCACCAACCGGAAGCAGGTGTGGTCAAGCAGGCGCAGAAGAATGACCCACGGTTGACCCGGGTCGGCGCCTTTATCCGGCGTACAAGCCTTGATGAACTGCCACAATTGTTCAATGTGCTGACCGGGGAAATGTCCCTGGTAGGGCCGCGGCCGCATGCCTTGCAACATGACACCTTGTATTCGCAGGATATCGTTGACTACTTTGCCCGCCACAATATCAAGCCCGGCATGACAGGTTTGGCGCAGGTGCGCGGGTTCAGGGGGGAGACCAAGGATATCGAGCAAATGATCCAGCGAGTCGACTCGGACATCGAGTACATCAACAACTGGTCGTTGTGGCTGGACTTCGTGATCCTGGTGCGCACGCTCAATGCCTTCACCGGTAAGCAGGCTTATTGAGCGAAGCGCTCCTGCTCAAGCGCGCCCAAGTGGCTATTCCTTGTTCAACGGATGCAACGCCCTGAACCCCCGCGCTTCTTCCACCAGCCAGTCATGCACCGCCCGCGCACCTGGCTGGTTCAAGCCGCCTGGCGGGTAATGCACCACATAACGCTTGTGGTTGGCGATCGGTACACCAAAGGGCACGATCAGTGCGCCGCGCTCCAGTTCGTCATTGAGCAGCGTGCGTCGTGCAATCGCCACGCCGATACCGGCAATCGCCGCCTCGATGGTCAGGTGGTTGCGGTTGAAAGTGTGCCCGCGCCGCACATCCAGGCCGGCGGCGCCGATGCCTTCCAGGTAGAACTCCCACTCGGCATATTCCGAACTGCCACGCCAGGCGGTGATGTCATGCAGCAGCGGGTAGTGCGCCAGGTCAGCGGGGCCGTGCAGCGGCGGGCGCCCGCGTAGCAGTGCAGGTGAGCACACCGGGAAGATCTGCTCGTCCAGCAGCGGCGTCGAGAGCATGCCTGGGTAGCTACCATCGTTCAGGTCGATGGCCAGGTCGAAGTCACCCGGGGTCAGCGCCTGGGCGCTGTCTTCGGCGACCAGGCGTAGTTCGATATCCGGGTAGCGCTGTTGAAAACGCGGTAAGCGCGGCGTGAGCCATTTGGCCAGGAACGAGGGGATCGAACGCACACGCAATGTGCCGCGGATTTCCCCCGCGTCCAGCCGCAGCAGTTCGGCTTCGATACTGCCGTAGGCTTCCGCCACCGTCTGGGCCAGGCGTTGCCCCTCGGCGCTCAGCTCCACGCCGCGCGCCCGTCGCAGGAACAGCCGGTAGCCCAGGCGCTCTTCCAGCTGGCGCATCTGCTGGCTGACCGCGCCCGGGGTGATGTGCAGCTCTTCGGCACAGCGGGTGAAGGACAAGTGCCGGGCTGCGCAGGCAAAAACATGCAGCCAGACGAACATCTGACCGTTGAGTTGTCGTCGCATCGTTTAGTACCACTAAAGGCTTGCTTAGGAAGTTTCGTTGGTCATCCGTGAGCCAGCGCGGCAGTATCGCGCAAATTCGCAATAACGCTCAATTTCTTCAGACACCCCTATCCTGGATGCATATCAGGGTAGGGTCAGGCATTAGCATGGCTATCAGTGTTTTCGACCTTTTCAAAATTGGCATCGGGCCGTCCAGTTCCCATACCGTGGGCCCGATGCGGGCGGCGGCCACCTTTGCCCAGGCCTTGCGTGAGCAGGGGGTGCTGGCGCGGGTAACGCGCGTGCAAGTGCGGCTGTATGGCTCGCTGTCGGCTACCGGGGTTGGCCATGCCACCGACCGCGCGTGCCTGCTAGGCTTGATGGGCCAGTGGCCGGACCGTATCGACCCGTCCACGATCGAGTCGCGCATCGGACAGGTCCTGCAAGAGCACTGCCTGATGCTCGACGGTAGCCATCCGCTGGCCTTCGACTATGGCCGTGACATGCTGCTGCTCGACGAGAGCCTGCCTTATCACCCCAACGCCATGAGCCTGGAAGCCATGGACGGGCAGCACAGCCTGTTGAGCCAGACCTATTTTTCGGTGGGTGGCGGCTTCATCGTCGAGCAAGCCGAAATCGATGCGCCGGCAAACGAAACGAATGCCGTGATGCTGCCTTATGAATTCGACAGTGGTGCCCAACTGCTGGCTTTGTGCAAGGCCCACAACCTGAGTGTGGCGCAACTGATGATGGCCAACGAATGCGCCTGGCGCCCGGAGGCCGAGGTGCGCGAAGGCTTGCTGCGCATCTGGGCGGCCATGCGTGAGTGCGTGGCGAACGGCTTGCGCAACGAGGGCGTCCTGCCGGGCGGCTTGCACGTCAAGCGCCGCGCCGCGCGGTTGCATCGCAGCCTGCAGGAGTTGGGCAAGCCCAACGTGATCGGCTCGACCCTTGGCGCCATGGAGTGGGTCAACCTGTTCGCCTTGGCGGTCAATGAAGAGAATGCCGCCGGTGGGCGTATGGTTACCGCGCCCACCAACGGGGCAGCCGGCATTATCCCGGCGGTGCTGCACTATTACATGAAGTTCAACCCCGGTGCCTGCGATGCTGATGTGGTGGACTTCCTGCTTGGCGCAGCGGCGGTTGGCATCCTGTGCAAAAAGAACGCCTCGATTTCCGGTGCCGAGGTGGGTTGTCAGGGGGAGGTGGGCTCAGCCTGTTCGATGGCTGCTGCCGGCTTGGCGCAGGTACTGGGTGCTACGCCGCCCCAGCTTGAAAACGCCGCCGAAATTGCCCTGGAGCACAATCTTGGGCTGACCTGCGACCCGGTGGGTGGCCTGGTGCAGGTGCCGTGCATCGAGCGCAATGCGATTGCTGCGGTCAAGGCGATCAATGCTGTGCAGATGGCGCTGCGGGGGGATGGCGAGCACTTCATCTCGCTCGACCGGGTGATCCGCACCCTGCGTGATACCGGGGCGGACATGCATGCCAATTACAAGGAAACCTCGCGCGGCGGTTTGGCGGTCGCTTTTGTCGAGTGCTGAGTTTTAACGCGGTCAACTGGAGCGGCCTTGTGTCACGATGGGCCGCTCCTGAACCCGGTTGCGACGGACTCAGCGGCCTTTCTGCTTGGCTGCCACGAAGCTCGCACGCATGTCCTTGGCCCAGCCATCGAGCACCGGCTTGACGTCATTCAAGGTCAGCTTCTGGGTATCGTTCTCCAGTTCCTGGCCCGCGCCCTTGCGGACCACCTGGGCCAGTACCTTCTGGCTGGCGCCGTCCAGGAACGCTGCCTCCACACCGACATCCACGTCCTGGTCACGTCCACCCATGGCGGTATTCACTCCTGCCGCGATAAGCGCGATAGGGATCACCTCGTAAGGCTTGAGGCCCTCGTTACTGGTGGACACTGCCGTGATCGCCGGGCGTACCACGATCACGCCCGGGCCAGGCCCCTTGGCCAACGGCATCACGCTGCCCATTTCGCGGCGCAGGGCCTCGTTGAAGTAGCGGGTGATTTCCTGCAGCGTCTGCTGCGAGATAACCGTTGTGGGCTGCGGCTTGGGGTAGAACTGGCTTGGCTCGACGAATACCTGGCTGTATTGATTGATATTGACCTTGGGGTCGATCCAGCGCATGACCGGGTCACCCGACGGGCTCTTGGCCTCTTGCAGCCGGCTGTAGTCTTTGAGGAAGCCGGAGTAATCCTTGGGGTCCACGCGGTTGCTGGAGCAGGCGGCCACGGCAAGCAGCGCGGCGCACAACAGGGTAATGCGAGGCAATGATTTCATGATGAAAAGGCATCCATGAGAGGTCGGCCTCAACAACGCTAGCAGGTGCGAGGCAGTTGGCCAGTGGACGGGGCAATCCTCGTTGAAAAGAACACAGAGCGTGGCTCGCCCTGAGGGGCGCTGCAAACGTTGCTGCCCACTCAACCCAGGGCCTCACGCAAGCGGTACCACAACATGCCCAGTGCCAGCAGGGGTGAGCGCAGGGCCTTGCCGCCGGGGAAGGTCAGGTGCGGCACGGCGCTGAACACATCCAGGCCGTGGCTGTGGCCGAGGGCGATGCTTTCGGCCAGCAGTTTCGCCGTCCAGTGCGTCACGTTCAGCCCGTGGCCTGAATAGCCCTGGGCGTAATACACGTTGGGGTGCTGGTTCAGGCGCCCGACCTGGGGGAAACGGTTGGCGGTGATACCGATCATGCCACCCCACTGGTAGTCGATGCGCACGTTGGCCAGTTGCGGGAACACTTTCAATACCTTCGGCCGCATGTACGCGCCGATGTCTTTAGGGTCGCGCCCGGAATAGTGGCAGGCGCCACCGAACAGCAAGCGGCGGTCTGCGGTGAGGCGGTAGTAGTCCAGGCCGACTTTCTGGTCGCACAGCGCCATGTTCTGCGGGATCAGGCTGCTGGCCAGCGCTTCGGGCAAGGGTTCGGTGGCCACCACATAGCTGCCGGCCGGCAGTACCTTGCCGCTCAGGCGCGGTTCCAGTTCATCGAGGTGCGCATTGCAGCCCAGCACCAGGCTGCTTGCGCGCACCTTGCCGCGCGCCGTGTGCAGCGTCAACCTGGGCCCGTGCTCAATGCGCAGCACCGGGCTTTGCTCGAAAATGCGCACGCCCAGGCTGTGGGCCGCACGGGCTTCGCCCTGGACCAGGTCAAGTGGGTGCAGGTGGCCCGACCCCATGTCTACCAGGCCGCCAGCGTACTGGTCGCTGGCGACGATCTCGTTCAGTTGCCCGGCACCGACCAGGCGTGTTTCATGGCGATAGCCCAAGGCGGCCAGGTCGTCCTGTTCCTCCTTGAAGGCGGCGAACTGCGCCGCAGTGTTGGCCAGTTCGCAGAAGCCCCAGCGCAGGTCGCAGGCAATGCCGTAGCGGGCGATGCGCTCGGCCACCAGCTCCACTGAGTCGATGCCGGCCTGCTTCAGGTAGCGCACACCGTCCTGGCCGACATGCCGGGCAAAGCCGCTGACATCATGGCCGATACCGCGAATCAGCTGGCCGCCATTGCGCCCACTGGCGCCCCAGCCGATGCGTCGGGCTTCCAGCAGTACCACCGAGAGGCCGCGCTCGGCCAGCTCCAGGGCTGTATTGACCCCAGTCAGTCCGCCGCCGATCACGCATACGTCGGCCGTCAGTTCACTGTCCAGGCTGGGGTAGGGTGCCGCGTCGCGCGCGGTGGCGGCGTAGTACGAGGCGGTGTGTTGGGTATTGAAAGACATGAGCGTTCTCGACTCAGCGGTTGGACTTGATCTTGCTCCAGGAGCGGGTCATGACGCGCATGATTTTTGGGCTTGGGGTGCTGGAGATGTACAGCTTGTCCAGCACCTCCTGGGGTGGGTAGATCTCGGGGTTGTTCACCAGCGATGCATCCATGTAGGCCTTGGCGTCCGGGTTGGCGTTGGCATAGCCGACCGTGGCGCTGACCTTGGCGATCACTTTGGGGTCGAGCAGGTAGTTGATGAACGCCAGGGCCTGCTCGGGGTTGTTGGCGTCCTTGGGGATGGCCAGCAGGTCGAACCACAGGTTGCTGCCTTCCTTGGGAATGCTGTAGGCAACCTTCACGCCGTTTTTCGCCTCTACGGCGCGGTTGGCGGCCTGGAACACGTCGCCGGAGTAGCCGAACGCTACGCAGACATCACCGTTCGCAAGGTCAGAGACGTACTTGGAGGAGTGGAAGTAGGTGATGTAGGGGCGCAGCTCGAGCAGGCGTGCCTCGGCCTTGGCGTAGTCGCCCGGTTTTTCGCTGCGCGGGTCCATGCCCAGGTAGTTGAGCACGGCCGGGAACAGTTCGTCGGGCGAGTCCATGAATGCCACGCCGCACTGCTTGAGCTTTTTCAGGTTCTCGGGCTCGAACAGCACCGCCCATGAGTCGATATGGTCCACACCCAGTGCCGCCTTGACCTTGTCGACGTTGTAGCCGATGCCATTGGTGCCCCACAGGTAAGGCACGGCGTACTGGTTGCCGGGGTCGTTCTGTTCAAGTTGCTTGAGCAGTTTGGGGTCCAGGTGCTGCCAGTTCGGCAGCTTGCTGCGGTCCAACGGCAGGAAGGCGCCGGCCTGGGCCTGGCGGGCGAGGAAGTGGTTGGACGGTACCACCACGTCATAACCCGTACGCCCGGCCAACAGCTTGCCTTCAAGGGTTTCGTTGGAGTCGAACACGTCATAGACCACCTTGATTCCGCTGCTGGCCTGGAAGTCGGCCAGGGTGGTGTCACCGATGTAGTCGGTCCAGTTGTACACACTGACCGTGGGCGCGGCCTGGGTGGTGGTGGCGAACAGCAGGGTGAATGCAGCGGGGATCAGGGCTTGCAGATGACGCATGGGAACACCTCGTTGGTCTTGTTCTTGGAGTTCAGAGCAGGCTTGCCTGTGCATGGGGTGCAAAGCACCCCTCGCGGTGGATCAGACACTCAGCATCAGGAATTCACGCTCCCACGAGCTGATGACGCGCTTGTAGTTCTCGTGCTCGGCGCGCTTGACCGCCACGTAGCCCTGGACGAACTGCTTGCCCAGGTACTGCTGCACGGTTTCGCAGTCTTCCATGTGCTGCAGCGCATCCTCGATGGTGATCGGCAGGCGCAGGTTGCGCCGCTCATAGGCGCGGCCCTGCACCGGTGCGCTAGGGTCGATCTGCTCGACCATGCCCAGGTAGCCGCACAGCAGGCTGGCAGCGATGGCCAGGTAAGGGTTGGCATCGGCGCCCGGCAGGCGGTTTTCCACCCGCATCGCCTCAGGGCTGGACGTGGGCACACGCAGGCCGGCCGTGCGGTTTTCTTCGCCCCACTCGACGTTCACCGGTGCCGAGGTATCCGGCAGGAAGCGGCGGAACGAGTTGACGTTGGGCGCGAACATCGGCAGCAGCTTGGGGATGTACTTCTGCAGGCCGCCGATGTGATGCAGAAACAGCGGGCTCATGCTGCCGTCTTCGTTGGCGAAGATCGGTTTGCCAGTGGCGATGTCGACCACGCTCTGGTGCAGGTGCATGGCACTGCCTGGTTCATCGGTGATCGGCTTGGCCATGAACGTGGCGGCCACGTTGTGCTTGAGCGCGGCCTCGCGCATGGTGCGCTTGAACACGGTGATCTGGTCGGCCAGGTCCAGCGCGTCGCCGTGACGGAAGTTGATTTCCATCTGCGCCGGGCCGTCTTCGTGAATCAGCGTATCCAGGTCCAGGCCTTGGATCTCGCACCAGTCGTAGACGTCTTCGAACAGGGGGTCGAATTCGTTGGCGGCGTCGATCGAGAACGACTGACGGCCACTTTCAGCACGACCGGAACGCCCCAGTGGCACCTGCAGTGGCAAATCCGGGTCTTCGCAGCGCTTGGTCAGGTAGAACTCCATCTCGGGCGCGACGATCGGCTGCCAGCCCTTGTCGGCGTACAGCTTGAGCACCTTCTTCAGCACGTTGCGTGGCGAAAGCTCGATAGGGTTGCCTTGCTTGTCGAAGGTGTCATGGATCACGATCGCGGTTGGCTCGATCGCCCACGGTATCTGGTAAACGGCGGTGGGATCGGGGCGGCAGACCATGTCGATGTCGGCGGCGTCGAGCAGGTTGTAATAGATGTCATCGTCGACGTAGTCGCCGGTGACCGTCTGCAGCAGCACGCTTTCTGGCAGGCGCATGCCTCGCTCATGGAGGAACTTGGCGGTGGGCGCAATCTTGCCGCGGGCGATGCCGGTCAAGTCGCTGATCACGCATTCGACTTCGGTGATCCGATGTTCTTTCAGCCAGGTGGACAGCTGATCGAAGGGGGCGTTCATACAGACCTCTTGGTTGGGTTTTAGTGGGGGAGCGTGGGCGCTTGCGAAAACCGTTGAACAGTTGCGAAGGCGTTACGCTTCCCAGGTGACGCGCTGCAGACTATCTTGGTCGCAGTCCCCCGGGGCAATCTATCCACTTTCTTCAGTATCGAATGCACCAAAAGAGTGCATACAGGACGATGTGTGACAACCGCCAATGCGTTGAAGGTCCAGGCTTTCCACACCACTGATGTCACCGAGCAAGTGCGCGCCACCCCTGGCTGGCAGCAGCAGTACCGGCAGATGTCGCCCGGCTACTTCAGCGGTGAGCTGCGTTGTCTGGGGCTGGAGGGTGTGGAGGTGTACGAAGAGCGCCTGAACACCCGGGTGGAGCAGTTTTTCCGCGCGCCAAGCGGCTCGCTGGCGTTTTGCTTCGACCGCAGCGAGAACAGCCTGTACCTGCTGAACGAACAAAGCCGCAATATCTGGATTACGCCGGAGAACTACCACGAAGTGGCGGTCGTGTTCGACCAGGCGTTCCTGGCCCGCCATGGGCTAGACCCGCAGCGTCTGGAAGGGTTGTTCATGGTGCCATTGGGTAGCGGCCAGAATGCGCTGTTCGGCAGCTGGCTCAGCGCCACCTTGACCCGGCTGGGCGAGGAGGGTTGCCCGTCGCAAGGGCAGGCCCTGGCTGAGCAGTTGCTGGAGGACTGTCTGTTCATTCTCGACAACGCCAGCCAGCGTTTACAGGGCGTGGCCTTGGGGCGGCGGGACGAGGAAAGGGCGATCATGCACCGGGTCAGCGAATGGGCGGCCGACTGCCCGGAAGAGACGCTGAACCTGCTTGAGCTGGCAGATGTGGCTGGCGTTTCCCTGCGCCAGTTGCAGCAGGCGTTCAAGGCGTTTACCGGCATGCCGCCGGCGCACTGGCTGCGCCTGCGCCGGCTCAACGGTGCGCGGCGTGATTTGTTGCGCGGTGGCGGCGTGACCGTGGCCGAGGTGGCGATGCGTTGGTCGTTCTGGCATTTAGGAAGGTTTTCAGAGAGTTACCGGCAGTTGTTCAAGGAGTTTCCCAGTGAAACATTGAAGCGCTGCAGGGTTTGAGGTGGAGGCGGGGCTGCCGGCCTCTTCGCGGGCTCGCCCGCTCCCACAGCGCCAGCATGGTTTCGTGAATCGCACGTAGCCTGGGGGGCGGGCAAGTCCGCGAAGAAGCCAGCCCAGGCAACACTGAGCCCAGCATTCCACGCCGAAAGTTGCTATCGTGCCGCCCTGATTTCACCCGAGGTGCCGATGTTCTACCTGCCTTTGCCCAGCGACCAGGCTGACCGCCTCGCCAGCGCCGCCGTAACCGAGTTCTTCACCACCGCCAGTGTGCTCGATGCCGCTGCCGTGCTGTTCGTGCAAAACCTGCCACGCCAGCCTGCCACCGCGTCGGCCGACGCGCAGGAGCGTCGTTTCGCCGAAATCGTGCGCATCGCAAACGAAGTCGAAGGTGTCGCCCCCGGGCGCTTCCAGGCCCAGGTAGCGCAGCAATTCGATCGCGAAGCGTTCGCCATGGGCCTGGGCATGCTGGGCGAAAATGGCATTGCACTGCTGTCGGCCGAAGTGGAGTACCAGGCGGACGAATGGCTGGATGACGAAGGCCAGTGGAACTTCCAGTTCGCCGACCGCTACCGCCAACGGGCCACACCGCTGCACCCGGTGTACCTGCCGTCGCTGGCCAGTGATTTGATGCTCAGCGACCAGCAGAACCGCCTGCTGCGTGAATTCCTCAGTGGCGTTGACGAGTCGGTGGCTGTGCAAGGTTTCGCCGGCACCGGCAAGACCTTCCTGATTCACCAGTTCGCCCGGCTGCTGGAGCCACAGCGCACCTTGCTGCTGGCCTTGACCGAAGGGCAGTTGCGCGCGCTGCAGGCGCGGGTCAAGGACGCTGCCGCCTATACCGCGCTGACCTTCGGCCAACTGGCTGACGAGCTGCTCAACCGTGACCTCACCAGCAACGGCTGGCGATTGCGCGATCCATACCGCACCAAGCTGTCCTGGCGCCCCCAGGAAGCGCAAGTGGTGCGCTGGCTGGCGATCCCTGATATCGGCCCGCTCGCAGCGCGTGACGTGGTTGCCTTGTGCATCCGCGCCGTGCGCACGTTCTGCCACAGTGCCGATACCCAGCTTCAGCTGCATCACTTGCCCTGGGCCGGGCCTGGCACCTCGCCGCTGGATCAGGAGGTGCTGCTGGAAAAGGCGCGTCTGTACTGGCAAGAGCTGATTCGCCCGTCGGCGCGGGACATTCAGCTACCGGTGCGTGACTACCACCGGGTCAAGCTGCTGTCGCTGACCGAGCATGTGATCGACAGCCGTTACACCCATGTCATCGTCGACGAGGCCCACGAGCTGTCGGCACCGATGCTGGCGGTACTCGATCGCAGTCCGCAGTCGATCATTACCTTGGGTGACGAACTGCAAAACCTCAACGGCCTGAGCCCGCACCATGGCAGCTTCATCCGGCAACGCTGCATTGACCATTCACTGCGCGCCGGGCCGGCAATGGACAATGTGCTCAACCCGCTGATCCAGGCGCACCCGGCCACGATCCAGGCGGCCTTCAGTGGCAACGCCGAGCACTACACCCGGGTCAGTTTCTTCGATACGGTGATGGTGCCGGAACAGCCCACGGCGCTTATCGTCGATGATGAATGGGGCCTGTTTGGCTGGTTCCAGCGCCTGACGCATCAGGGGGTGCCGTTCTTGTTGCTGAAAAGCGCTCGCAAGGACTTTGAGCTGTTCGTCGAGGACTGCATCGAGCTGTACCGCTACGGCACCCGACCGCGCCACCCGATGCTGTTCCGCTATGCCAGCTGGCAGGCGCTGGAACAGGACAAGGGCGATGACAAAGCGTTCGTCGCCGTGGCCAATATGCTGCGCAAGGGCTACACGCCGGAGCACTTTGCCAAGGCCAAGAGCCGTTACCGCTGGGACAAGGCGCCGAAGCTGTTCCTGGGGCGAGTACGGGATGTGAAGAACATGGAGTTTGCCCGGGTGATGGTGTCGCCGGAGCTGATGGTGGCGCCACAGGTGGCGGGTAACCGCAATGAACGGGCGCGTATGCTGGCGGGGTTGTATACCGCCTGTTCGCGGGCGCGGCATGAACTGATCGTGCCGGGGGGGATGCTGGACTGGGTCAAGGACCAGGTGCGGGATTGACACAGCTGGGGCTGCAAAGCAGCCCCAGGGTCATGAATCAGTTACGGTCCAGCCACACGGTCTGGGCATTGGTGAACTCGCGCACACCAAAGTGCGACAGCTCACGGCCGAAACCACTCTTCTTCACGCCACCAAACGCCACGCGGGGGTCGGAAGCGCAGTAGCCGTTGATGAACACGCCGCCGGTGTCCAGTGCGGCGGTCATGCGTTCGGCCAGCGCATAGTCGGCTGTGTAGATGGTCGAGGCCAGGCCAAACTCGCTGTCGTTGGCCAGTTCCACGGCATGGTCGGCATCGCGTGCAGTGATGATCGCCGCTACCGGGCCGAACAGCTCCTGCTTGAACGCGGTCATGTCCGGGGTGACATTGGCGAACACCGTCGGCGCGTAGAAGTTGGCCACGCCTTCGACCTTGTTGCCGCCCAGCAGCAACGTGGCGCCTTCGGCCAACGTCGCCTGAACCTGGCCGTCCAACTCGTCGCGCAGGTCATAGCGGGCCATCGGGCCGATATAGGTGTCGTCCTCCAGCGGGTTGCCGACTTTCAACTGGCGAGTGGCTTCAACGAACTTGTGGGTGAACGCATCGACGATGCTGGCTTCCACGATCAGGCGCTTGGCGGCGGCGCACACCTGGCCGGTGTTCTGGTAGCGGCCTATCACCGCGGCCTGGACGGCAGCATCCAGGTCGGCATCGGCCAGCACGATGAAGGGATCGGAGCCACCCAGCTCCAACACGCACTTCTTCAGCGCGGCACCGGCCTGTGCACCAATCGCCATGCCGGCACGCACGCTGCCGGTCAGGGTCACGGCGGCGATGCGCGGATCGTTGATGGCGCGGGTGACGCCATCCGGGGTCACGTTCAACACTTCGAACACGCCTTCCGGCAGGCCGGCATCCTTGAACAGCTCACCCATCAGGTAGGCGCTGCCCATTACGTTCGGTGCGTGCTTGAGCACGTAGGTGTTACCCGCCAGAATCGCCGGCACGGCGCCGCGCAGCACCTGCCAGACCGGGAAGTTCCACGGCATCACGGCCAGGATCGGGCCCAGCGGGCGGTATTCGATACGGGCTTTTTCGACCTGGGTCGGCTCGGCGGCGAGCATGGCCGGGCCGTGCTCGGCGTACCAGCGGCACAAGCCAACGCATTTGGCGACTTCACCACGGGCCTGGGCGATCGGCTTGCCAATTTCACGGCTGATCATGTGCGCGAAAGCTTCAGCCTTGGCTTCGAGGGTGCCGGCCAGGGCCAGCAGGTACTCGCTGCGCTGACCCAGCGACACCTGGCGCCACTGGCGATAGCCAACCTTGGCACGTTGCAGCGCCGCTTCCAGTGCGGCGTCGGTGTCGAACGGGTAGGCGCCAATCTGCTCGCCGCTGTACGGGTCGAGGGAGATGGCGTGGGTCAGGCTGCTGATCGCGCTCATGGCGGGACACTCTCGTTGTTGTTAATCAATGAGGCCAGACTAGTGGGCTATGGCTTTAATGAAAACTGAATAATAATGAGCGAAACATTCACGTTTGGAGAATGCCTGTGGACCTGGTGCAACTGGAGATCTTCAAGGCCGTGGCAGAGCAGGGCAGCATCAGCGCCGCCGCGCAGCACATCCATCGGGTGCCGTCGAACCTGACCACGCGCATCAAGCAACTGGAGGAGGACTTGGGTGTAGAACTGTTCATTCGGGAGAAGAGCCGCCTGCGCCTGTCGCCTGCGGGTTGGAACTTCCTCGAATACACCCGGCGCATCCTCGACCTGGTCCATGAGGCGCGGCTGACCGTGGCGGGTGAAGACCCGCAGGGCACCTTTGCCCTCGGATCGCTGGAAAGCACGGCGGCGGTGCGCATCCCGGCGCTGCTGGCCGCCTACAACCAACGCTACCCCAAGGTAGACCTTGACCTGTCCACCGGGCCCTCCGGGACCATGCTCGAAGGCGTGTTGTCTGGCCGCCTGGTGGCTGCGTTCGTCGACGGCCCGGTGCTGCACCCGACGCTGGAGGGCATTCCGGTGTTCGAGGAAGAGATGATGGTCATTGCGCCGCTCAACCATACACCGGTGACCCGCGCCCAGGACGTGAACGGTGAAAGCATCTACGCCTTCCGTGCCAACTGTTCATACCGCCATCACTTCGAAAACTGGTTCGTGCAGGACCAGGCGGTACCGGGCAAGATCCACGAAATGGAGTCGTACCACGGCATGTTGGCCTGCGTCAGTGCGGGTGCCGGCCTGGCCATGCTGCCACGCAGCATGCTCGACAATATGCCCGGGTGCAGCACCGTCAGCGCCTGGCCAATGTCGGAGGACTTCCGCTATCTGAAAACCTGGCTGGTATGGCGACGGGGTACGGTCTCGCGCAGTTTGAGCATGTTCGTGAAGTTGCTTGAAGAAGGCCGCGCAAGCTGATGTTTTCACTCGATAACCTGATTATCTGAAGTGAATTTCATCTCCATGACCAGGCATCAGCACGAACACCCCTTCGCTGGGAGGATCAAATGCTAGGTAAGCCATCCTCGAAAGGAGGGTCGTACCATGCGTAACCATCACTATGCGCTCGGCGCAGCCTTACTGATCACCCTGGCCCTGCCATGGACCCTGGCCGCCGCCGCCGACCTCAATGCCCCCATCGACATGCAGGCCGTGCAGTTGCAACCGCAGGAGCAGAATGGCGTGCGCTACCTGCAGGGCGGTATCGGCCAGGACGAGGCCAATGCCCTGCGCAAGACCACGGGTTATGACCTGCACGTAGAGCTTTCGACCGGCCCGGAAGGCAAGTTCCAGAGCGGGGCCACCGTCGATATCCAGACTGCCCAGGGCCAGCCCGTGATCAGCGTCAGCGATGCCGGGCCACTGCTGTATGTGCAGCTGCCTCCCGGCAAATACAAGGTCATTGGCAATGCCCAAGGTCAGGCGGTGCAGCAGTGGGCGGCCGTCACGGGCAAGGCCCCCACGACCGTTAGCCTTAATTGGCGTTGATGAAGAGGCAGGCAGGAGTACGGATGTACTCCTGCCTGGGGTAAGGTCACGCCTCGCGAATGCCTGTGCCCGGCAGGCACATCTTTACCGAGTGTTTTAGCCAATAGTGGCAATATACTTCCAACTTTCTGATTATCTGGACAATAATCAGAAAAGTATTACTTCGTATGACCGGTCTGGATGCACCGGTCAGCGCAAAACATCGAGGGGCCCAAGCCCCCGCTTGCCGTGTAGACCATCAGGAGAGTCGTTGATGAAAACCCGTCTAGCCGCTTCGCTGGCCGTTGCAGTGCTGGCCTTTGCCGGGGCCGATCTGGTCCAGGCTGCGCAGATATCAGCCGCCGTGGGCGCCACTGGCCAAGGTGACATGACGTACCGTATCGGCCTGTCGTTCGACTGGGACAAGACATGGCTGGAAAGCAGCGCCGGCCATGTGAGCGGTTACTGGGATGCGGCCTACACCTATTGGGAAGGTGGCGATGCCAGTGGTGCGCACTCGCTGTCGTTCAGCCCGGTGTTCACGTATGAGTTCAGCGGCTTTACCTACACGCCTTACATCGAGGCAGGTATTGGCCTGGCAGCGTTTTCAAAGACCGACGTGGGCGACCAGCGACTGGGGTCGGCGGTCAACTTTGAAGACCGTATCGGCTTTGGCCTGAAGTTGCCGGGAGAACAGAAGGTAGGCATCCGTGCCATGCACTACTCCAACGCCGGTATAAAGCAGCCAAACGACGGCATAGAGTCGTACTCGCTGTTCTACAGCACAGCGTTCTGACATGACGGGGCCGCGGCGCGGCCCCGGCAATTCAGAAGGTATACGAAACGCCGGCCTGCACCGTGCGCGGTGCGCCGGGGTATACGTAGTTGTTGAACGCCCCTTCGTCATACCCCTTGTTGAACACGTTTTTCACGTCCAGGTTCAACCGCACGTGTTCATTGACCTTGTAGAAGCTCAACAGGTCGACCACGCTGTAGCGTTCCATCGTGTAGGTGGCTGCCGATGTCTGCCCGGCACGGTCGTCTACATACTTAACGCCTACGCCCAGGCCAAGGCCTTTGACCAGGCCATCCTGGAACTCGTAAGTGTTCAGCAGGCTAAAGGTGCTGCGCGGGATATTGGCCAGGCGCGTTCCCTTGGGCAGGGTGGTGTCCTTGGTGACTTCGGCGTCCACGTAGGCATAGCCACCGATCATGCGCCATTCGGGGGTGAGGTTGCCGGCGACGTTGATGTCCAGGCCACGGCTGCGCACCTCGCCGGCCGCGATCTTGTAAGTACCAGTAAGGTCGCTCGGGTCGTTGGTCAGTACGTTCTCCTTGACGATGTGGTAGATCGCCGCGTCGACACTCAACTGGCGGTCGAGTGACTCCCATTTCACACCCAGCTCGTAGGATTTGCCCTTCTCCGGGTCGAAACCACCGCCACTGGCCGGCGTGCCCGTATTGGGTTTGAACGAGCGTGCGGTGTTGGCGTAGACCGCCAGGGTATCGGTCAGGTCGTAGATCAAGCCAAGGCGGGGTGTGACGCCGTTTTCGCCCTTGCTGAAATCGCCGGCATTGTTCAGCTTGTTGTCATAGTCATGCTCGAAACGCTCGAAGCGCACGCCTGCCAATGCCTTCAAACGCTCGGTCAGGGCCACTTGGTCCTGAATGAAGAACGCCCACGTCTGCAGGTTTTCCTTGTCCCAGGTGGTGGTGCGGTTCAGGGCCGGACGCGGCTGGCCCAGTACCGGGTTGTAGATGTCGATTGGGTAGGCTGCCGAGGAACGCTGGATGATCGAGTTGTAGTCGTAGTTCTCGTATTCGACCCCGGTCAACAAGGTATGGCTGAAATTGCCGGTGTCAAAATGCCCGGTCAGGTTCAGCTGCCAGTCGCGGTCGGTCCACTCCAGCTTGCGGTAGTTGAAGTTGCGCTGCAGCGTGCGTCCATCTGCCGGTGCGCCGTCGGCTTCGACAGCGTTGCCCTTGAGCGAGCCATCGAGGAACTGGAACCCGCCAGCCAGCGACCAGTTGTCATTGAGCAGGTGCTCGAAGCGCACCTGCGCCATGTTGTTGTCATTGTGCAGCAGGTTGTCGCTGCCTTTTTCCCAGATATAGGTATCGCGCGAGGCGCTGCCGGTCTGGGTGGGGTAGCGGGTCAGGCCGCGATCGAGGGGGTGGTTGTTGCGCATGAAATCGCCTTCGAAGGTGATCTTCGTGGCGTCATTGACCTGCCAGCTGATGACCGGAGCGACATCGTAGCGCTCGCTTTCGACATCGTCGCGGAAGCTGTCGCCGCCTTCGCCCAGTACGTTCAGGCGGTAGGCCAGCGAGCCGTCCTGGCTCAGCGGCCCGGTGGCATCAAGGGTGGCACGGTGCATGCCCTGGTCGTCGAACTGGCTGCCAAGGGTGACCTTGGACTCGGGCAACGGCTGCTTGCTGACCACGTTGAACGTACCGCCGGGGTCGCCACGGCCGTACAGGCTGCTGGCCGGGCCACGGATGACCTCCAGGCGCTCGACGGTGTTGGCATCCGGAGCATTGGGGTATCCGCGGTTGATCGGAAAGCCGTTGCGATAGAACTCTCCGGTCGTGAAGCCACGCACGGTGAACGTTGTCAGCCCCTGGCCGCCGAAGTTGTTGGCGCGGCCGACACCCCCGGCGTAGTCCAGGCCGTCCTGCAGGCGCGTGGCGCCCGTGTCTACCAGCACATCCTTGGGCACCACGCTGACCGATTGCGGGGTTTCGTGCAGCGCCGTGTCGGTGCGGGTGGCACTGGCCGAGCGGGTGGCCTTGTAGCCATCGACCGGGCCGTCGGCGCGTTCACCGTCGGCAGTACTGGTGATGCTCAGGGCCTGGAGTTCGATCGGGTTAGGGTCGCTGAGCGGTTCAGGCTCGGCAAAGGCCAGCGGGGAGACAGCATGAAGCACACAAAGCGAAACGAACGTGCGGCGCATCGACAGTACGGTCCTTGAATAGGGCGCTGAGGGGCTGGGTCGGGAAACGACGCGAACATACTACGAATCATTATCAAATGCATTAATTTTGAGTGGCACTGGTGTACCAGATACCAGCGACGATAAAGCGTCAGTGACAACAGTGCCTGCAGGGCACTGCGAAGGGGCCGACAGGTTAGAAGCTGCTCTGTGGGTGCAAGTGCCTCTTCGCAGTACAAGGTTATTCCTGCCTGGCCCCTGGGCAGGCTGCTGAAGCTCAGCGAACAGCCTTGATCGCCAGCACATTGCACAGCGGGTGTTCCAGCACATGCGCCGTTGTCCCGCCCAGGAATGTCTGCATGGCGTCATGCCGGTGGCTGCCCATGACGATCACGTCCACCCGGTTGTGGCCGACGAACTGGGCAATGGCCCTGATCGCGGCCCCTTCGAGGAAGTGCCGGCGCTCCAGCGGGATCTGGTGATGGTCGCCCAGGCGGTTGAACGCCGCCCGCTGCGCGGTTCGCACACTGCTGTCGAAGCCGGGCATGGTGACCGTACCGGCGCCGAAGTCGGCGATGTGGGTCTTGGCCGCGTCGCACACATGCAGCAGGTGTAGTTCGGCGTTGCACTGCAGGGCCAGGTCATGGGCGCACTGGATGACCTGCTCGTCCAGGTGTTCGCCAGCGCCGTGGCTGTTCAGGTCCACCGCGGCGGCGATCTGCCGTGGCAGGGGCAGGCGAATGTCGCTGACCAGGTGCACGGCGACCGGGCTGTCCTTGAGCAACTGCCAGTCCAGCGGCGTGACCAGCAGGCGTTTGAGTACGGGCTCGTGCTGTACGTCCTTGACCAACAGATCGCAGCCCAGCCGTTCGACCCGTTCCAGTACGCTGCCCAGCGGGTCGCGGGTCAACAACAGCTCGGTGGACACGTCCACACCGGCATCGCTCAGCTGTTCGGCCTCATCCGCCAGCCACTGGCGGTTGTCGCTGAGCAGCCGCTCACGCTCACGACCATCGCTCATCAAGCCAAAGGTGTCGACGTCGTCGACGAACACATTGATATCCAGCAGGGCACCGCTGGACTCTGCCAACGCCGCCGCGCGTTGCAGCGCAGGCGTATGACGCATTTGCGGGCCGAGCATGACGAACAGACGTTTGAACTGGCTCATCGCACACCTCCACGTGTGGCAGCCCCCCGGTAACCTGATCATGTTCAGTCTAGACTGCCGCAGCGTACACCGGGGCGATGTGTCGGGTATGATGCGTGCCCCATCATTGTCACGAGGCCCGTCCCATGTCCCTGAGTGCTGAACAGATCGTTGAGTATCGCGCCTTTGCCGAGCAATTGGCCGATGCTGCCGCTGCAGCGATCGCGCCGTACTTCCGCGCCAGCCTGGATGTCGAGGACAAGGGCGGGCGTCTGTATGACCCGGTGACCGTGGCCGACAAGGCCGCTGAAGACGCCATGCGTGAGTTGATCCAGGCACGTTACCCCGAACATGGCATTCTTGGCGAAGAGGCCGGTGTTGCAGTGGGCAGCAGCCCGTTGACGTGGGTGCTGGACCCGATCGATGGCACCCGCGCCTTCATTACCGGCTTGCCGCTGTGGGGCACCTTGATTGCCCTGAATGACGGCACCCGCCCGGTGCTGGGCGTGATGAACCAGCCGTTCACCGGCGAACGTTTCGTGGGTACCCCGGCAGGCGCCTGGCGCAGTGGCACGCCCCTGAAGACGCGTGCCTGCGTTGACCTGTCTGCCGCCACGCTGATGTGCACCACGCCGGACATGTTCGACACCGCCGAGCGCAAGGCGGCATTCGAAGCGGTCGCCGGCAAGGCGCGATTGATGCGGTACGGCGGTGATTGCTATGCCTACTGCATGCTGGCCTCGGGCTTTGTCGACGTGATTGTCGAAGCGAGCCTTCAGCCGTATGACGTACAGGCACTGATGCCGATCATCGAAGGGGCGGGTGGCGTGATCACGGCGTGGGATGGCAGTTCGGCGCAGGATGGCGGGTGCGTGGTGGCCTGTGGTGACCCTGCGCTGCATGCGCAGCTGCTGGAGATGCTGCGCCACGCCATGTGATCCGGGCTCGTCGGCCCTGGCCTCTTCGCGGGCGAGTCCCTTTTTGGGGGAGCGGGTTCACCCGCGAAGAGGCCGCCACAGGTTTGCATTCTCTCCAGCCACCGCACTTTTTCCCATTTTCGGGCTCTATGCTTGGCCAGGCCGCGCTGACTCCCAGCGCAGCCGCCGAATATCGACCCGGTGCCGATGGTTGCAAGCTACCCGAATTTCCTCCCCCGCCTGCTTCTGACAAGTGCCCTGGCATGCCTGTGCGCCTGTACGCAGCAGCAGGGCCGTGACATGGTCAACCAGCTCGGCAACGGTAAACCCAGCGAGCTGTTCCAGACCAGCGTCGACCGCCTGGCCACGCTGTCGATGCGCGACAACCTGCAAAGCCTGTACCTGCTGATGAACAAGCTGTACCTGCGCAACCCCAGCCAGTGGAAGATGTCTGGTTACCTGGACGCCGCCACTGCCGAGCGACAGATCCGCATTGCCATCGAACAGCGCCGGCCGCTGCCACAACTGGGCAACCGCCGTGACCTTGCAGCCTTGAGCTACGCCCTGAGCCCCGAGTTTCGCGGGGACCGGGTCGGCGCCTTCATCTACGCCATTGGCAGCATGCTGATCACCGCGCATGGCGGGCGTACCGAGTTCTACATGACCGATACCATCGACCCCCTGTTCGTCAACAACGCCGCGCGCAATATCGAGAAGGCAACATGGATGCTCAGCCAGCGGCAAGATGCCAATGGGGTGTTGCTGCTGTTCTCGAACGAGATCTCGGAGGAGGGCAGCAACCTGAGTTTTGCCGTTGAATTCGGCAAGATCGTCGCGCGGCTGGACTTGCTGGCCGAGTTGCTGGATGAGCGTTATCGGCGCATAGGCTTGAATTACGCGCAGAGCCTGTTGCTGATGAACTTCCTGCCGGTGCAGTGAATGACGGTCGTTGCAGGAGCGCTTGTTCCGCCGTCACGTGCAGGCCACGCGAGTACCGGAAGATACTGTTCGATAAACGAACACGCATGACGCCTGACCTGTCCGCTATCCGCCCAGCCAATCCCATCGTTGCATTGCCCAACCCCCGCCTTTTTGCTGTAGTGTCCCCTATCCGCCGGCTGTCGCCTGCCCCTGCGACGCGCTGCCAGCCCGATAGAATGACCGTGATGACCGCAACCACAGCCCACAAGGCGGTAGGGCGCGGCGACCAGAACAATAACGATACCGAGTGCCTTGCCTATGGAAAGCCGCCTGCTGAGCGAGCGCAGTAGCGTGTTTCACCACGCCGACCCTTACGCTGTGTCCGATTATGTGAACCAGCATGTAGGCCAGCATTGCATCGGTTTGTCCCGCACCACCCACCCCCAGGCCAGCCTCAGCCATCGCAAGTTCGCCGAGCTCGACCTGTGCCGTATCAGCTATGGCGGCAGTGTTCGCGTGACGTCGCCTGCGCTGGAAACCATCTACCACCTGCAAGTCTTGCTCAATGGCAACTGCCTGTGGCGCGGGCACAAGCGCGAGCAGCACCTGGTGCCGGGCGAATTGCTGCTGATCAACCCGGACGACCCGGTTGACCTGACTTACTCAGAAGACTGCGAGAAGTTCATCCTCAAGGTGCCAACCCGGCTGCTGGACTCGATCTGCGATGAACAGCGCTGGCAGCGGCCTGATGGGGGCGTGCGGTTCTTGCGCAATCATTACCGGCTGGATGAACTGGATGGCTTCGTCAACCTGCTGGCCATGGTTTGCCACGAGGCGGAAGTGAGCGATTCGCTGCCAAGAGTGCAGGGCCATTACAGCCAGATTGTCGCCAGCAAGCTGCTGACCCTGATGAGCACCAATATCCGCCGGGAGAGCCTCAGCTCACCGGGTGCAAGCCTGGAGCGGATCATCGACTACATCGACCGCAACCTTAAGTTCGAGCTGACAGCGGAGGCGCTGGCGGAGCAGGCGTGCATGAGCCTGCGCTCGTTGTATGCGCTGTTCGACCGGCACCTGCAGACCACACCCAAGCAGTACGTGCGACAACGCAAGCTGGAACAGGTGCGTGCCTGCCTGGGCGATGCCAGTTGCTCGGTACGTAGCGTGACCGAACTGGCCATGGATTATGGTTTTCTGCACCTCGGGCGTTTCTCCGAGGTGTATCGACAGCAGTTTGGCGAATTGCCGTCCGAAACCTTGCGCAACCGGCGTTAAACCGTACCGGTCTCTCGCGGGTACGCCCGCGAAGAGACGCTTGAACCTGTCACCTCAACCTGCACAAAACGGATAGCACCCCGCACAAACCGGATATTGCGACCCAATCCCAGCCTCTAACCTGACCAGGTCTAAACAATAACAAGGGAGACCCTGGCCATGTCCCTGGGATTCGACTACCTCAATGCCATGCTCGAGGACGACCGTGAAAAGGGCATCTACCGCTGCAAGCGGGAGATGTTCACCGACCCACGGTTGTTCGACCTGGAAATGAAACACATCTTCGAGGGCAACTGGATCTACCTGGCCCACGAAAGCCAGATCCCCGAGAAGAATGACTTCCTCACCCTGACCATGGGGCGCCAGCCGATTTTCATCGCGCGCAATAAGGACGGTGAGCTCAATGCCTTCCTCAACGCCTGCAGCCATCGCGGTGCCATGCTATGCCGGCACAAGCGCGGCAACCGTTCCAGCTATACCTGCCCGTTCCACGGCTGGACGTTCAACAACAGCGGCAAACTGCTGAAGGTGAAAGACCCCAGCAACGCCGGCTACCCCGACAGCTTCAACTGCGACGGCTCCCACGACCTGACCAAGGTGGCACGCTTCGAGTCGTACCGGGGCTTTTTGTTCGGCAGCCTGAACGCCGACGTGAAACCGCTGGTCGAGCACCTGGGCGAGTCAGCGAAGATCATCGACATGATCGTCGATCAGTCGCCTGAAGGCCTGGAAGTGCTGCGCGGTGCCAGCTCGTACATTTACGAAGGCAACTGGAAGCTCACCGCCGAAAACGGCGCTGACGGCTACCACGTAAGCTCCGTGCACTGGAACTACGCCGCCACCCAGAACCAGCGCAAGCAGCGCGAGGCGGGTGACGAGATCAAGACCATGAGTGCGGGTGCCTGGGCCAAGCAGGGCGGCGGTTTCTATTCCTTCGACCACGGCCACCTGCTGCTGTGGACCCGCTGGGCCAACCCGGAAGACCGCCCGGCCTATGAGCGCCGCGACCAACTGGCCGCCGATTTCGGCCAGGCCCGCGCCGACTGGATGATCGAAAACTCGCGCAACCTGTGCCTGTACCCCAACGTGTACCTGATGGACCAGTTCAGCTCGCAGATCCGCGTCGCCCGGCCCATTTCGGTGAACAAGACCGAAATCACCATCTACTGCATCGCGCCGAAAGGCGAGAGCGCCGATGCCCGTGCCAAGCGTATTCGCCAGTACGAAGACTTCTTCAACGTCAGCGGCATGGCCACCCCGGACGACCTGGAAGAATTCCGCTCGTGCCAGACCGGCTATGGCGGCGGCACCGGCTGGAACGACATGTCCCGCGGCGCCAAACACTGGGTCGAAGGCGCCGATGAGGCAGCCAAGGAGATTGAACTCGAACCCCTGCTGTCGGGCGTGCGCACCGAGGACGAAGGCCTGTTCGTGCTGCAGCACAAGTACTGGCAGGACACCATGATCCAGGCCCTCAAGGACGAACAGCAGCTGATCCCCGTGGAGGCCGTGCAATGAGCCTGTATGAAACCGTACGCGACTTCCTGTACCGCGAAGCGCGCTACCTGGACGATGCCCAGTGGGACCAGTGGCTGGAACTGTACGCCAGCGATGCCAGCTTCTGGATGCCGAGCTGGGACGATGACGACACCCTCACCGAAGACCCACAAAGCGAAATCTCGCTGATCTGGTACGGCAACCGTGGCGGCCTGGAAGACCGCGTGTTCCGCATCAAGACCGAGCGCTCCAGTGCGACCGTGCCCGACACCCGCACCTCGCACAACATCAGCAACATCGAGATCGTCGAGCAGGGCGAGGGCAGCTGCCAGGTGCGCTTCAACTGGCACACCCTGAGCTTCCGCTACAAGACCACCGACAGTTACTTCGGCACCAGCTTCTACACCCTCGACTTGCGCGGCGAGCAGCCGCTGATCAAGGCCAAGAAGGTGGTGCTGAAGAACGACTACGTCCGCCAGGTCATCGACATCTACCACATCTGATACAGGGTTTTGCGAGCATTGCCCGGTGCGTCTTGTGACGCGCCGTGGCCCGGCTCGCCCGCGAGGTGCAACATGAGCTACCAGATCGCACTGAATTTCGAAGACGGGGTTACCCGTTTCATTGAAGCCACCGGTCAAGAAACCGTGGCCGACGCCGCTTACCGCCAAGGCATAAACATTCCGCTGGACTGCCGTGACGGCGCTTGCGGGACCTGCAAGTGCAAGGCTGAGTCCGGTCATTATGACCTTGGCGACAACTTCATCGAAGACGCCTTGAGCGAAGACGAAATCGCCGAAGGCTACGTGCTGACGTGCCAGATGCGCGCCGAAAGCGACTGCGTCATCCGCATCCCGGCTTCGTCGCAGCTGTGCAAGACCGAGCAGGCCAGTTTCGAGGCCGCCATCAGCGATGTCCGTCAGCTGTCGGTCAGCACCATTGCCCTGTCGATCAAGGGTGAGGCCCTGAGCCGTCTGGCCTTCCTGCCAGGGCAGTATGTCAACCTCAAGGTGCCGGGCAGCGAGCAGAGCCGGGCCTACTCGTTCAGCTCGCTGCAGAAGGACGGCGAAGTCAGCTTCCTGATCCGCAACGTACCGGGTGGGCTGATGAGCAGCTTCCTGACCAACCTTGCCAAGGCTGGCGACAGCCTGAGCCTGGCCGGACCGTTGGGCAGCTTCTACCTGCGGCCGATCCAGCGCCCGCTGTTGCTGCTGGCGGGTGGTACCGGGCTGGCACCGTTCACCGCGATGCTGGAAAAGATCGCCGAGGAGGGCAGTGAGCACCCGTTGCACCTGATCTACGGCGTGACCAACGACTTCGACCTGGTCGAGCTCGACCGCCTGCAAGCGCTGGCGGCACGCATCCCCAACTTTACCTACAGCGCCTGCGTCGCCAACCCGGACAGCCAGTACCCGCAGAAGGGCTATGTCACCCAGCACATCGAGCCACGCCACCTCAATGACGGCGATGTGGACGTATACCTGTGCGGGCCGCCCCCCATGGTGGAAGCGGTCAGCCAGTACGTGCGCGAACAGGGCATTACCCCGGCCAACTTCTACTACGAGAAGTTTGCGGCTGCGGCCTGACAGCCCCTCTGATTCAAAGCAATACGCCGACCCTGTGGGAGCGGGCGAGCCCGCGAAGCAGGCAGCGCGGTGGATGGCACGGGTTTCGCCCGTGTTCGCGGGCATGCCCGCTCCCACAGTGATCGCGCAGCCTTTCCGGCTTTGAGCAAGACAATTGCTGCCACAGGGTCTCTCGCGAACTGGAGATTTGCATATGAACAACAGATTCCAAGGCAAGGTCGCCCTGGTCACCGGTGCCGCCCAAGGCATCGGCCGGGGTGTGTGCTGGCGGCTCAAGGCCGAAGGCGCGCAAGTGGTGGCCGTAGACCGTTCCGAACTGGTCCACGAGCTGGCCGGCGAAGGCATGCTCACCCTCACCGCCGACCTGGAGCAACACACCGATTGCGCCCGGGTCATGGCCAGTGCGGTGGAAACCTTCGGCCGCCTCGACATCTTGGTCAACAACGTCGGCGGCACCATCTGGGCAAAGCCTTTCGAGCACTACGATGTCGAGCAGATCGAGGCCGAAGTGCGCCGTTCGCTATTCCCGACACTGTGGTGCTGCCATGCCGCGCTGCCCTACATGCTTGAACGTGGCAGCGGCGTCATCGTCAACGTTTCGTCCATCGCCACCCGTGGCGTCAACCGTGTGCCCTATGGCGCGGCCAAAGGCGGCGTCAATGCGCTCACCGCCTGCCTGGCCTTCGAAACGGCTGGCCGTGGGATCCGTGTCAACGCCACCGCGCCGGGTGGCACCGAAGCGCCGCCCCGGCGCGTACCGCGCAACAGTGCAGCGCAAACCGAGCAGGAAAAGCACTGGTACCAGCAGATCGTCGACCAGACCCTCGACAGCAGCCTGATGCACCGCTACGGCAGCATCGACGAGCAGGTGGGGGCCATTCTGTTCCTCGCGTCCGACGAAGCCTCGTATATCACCGGCGTGACCCTGCCGGTTGGGGGCGGCGACCTCGGCTGAACTGCAACCTCAAGGCAAAAGTTTTCTTCCAAAACAAAAACAAGAGCGACAGATGCCATGCGAACCCTTGATGTACACCCGATCATCGACAATGCGCGCTTTACCCCGTTTCACTGGATGGTCATGGCCTGGTGCGGCCTGCTGCTGATTTTCGACGGCTATGACCTGTTCATCTACGGTGTGGTACTGCCGGTCATCATGAAAGAGTGGGGCCTGACCCCGTTGCAGGCCGGTGCACTGGGCAGCTATGCGCTGTTCGGCATGATGTTCGGCGCCCTGGCCTTCGGCAGCCTGGCCGACCGCATCGGGCGCAAGAAGGGCATTGCCATCTGTTTCGCCTTGTTCTCGGGGGCGACCATCCTCAACGGCTTTGCCAGCAGCCCGAGCGAGTTTGGCATCTACCGCTTCATCGCCGGCCTGGGCTGTGGCGGCCTGATGCCCAACGCCGTGGCACTGATGAACGAATACGCGCCCAAGCGCCTGCGCAGCACGCTGGTGGCGATCATGTTCAGTGGCTATTCGCTGGGCGGCATGCTGTCGGCAGGTGTCGGCATCTTCATGCTGCCGCGTTTTGGCTGGGAGTCGATGTTCTTCGCCGCAGCGGTGCCTCTGCTGCTGTTACCGGTGATTCTTTACTACCTGCCTGAATCCATCGGCTTCCTGGTGCGCCAAGGCCGTATCGAGGAAGCACGCTCACTGCTCAAACGGCTGGACCCGGACTGCGATGTCCAGGCCGATGATGTGCTTCAGGCGGCCGACCGCAAAGGCAGCGGCGCTTCGGTGCTGGAGCTGTTCCGCAATGGCCTGGCGATTCGCACCCTGGCGCTGTGGGTTGCGTTCTTCTGCTGCCTGCTGATGGTCTACGCCCTGAGTTCCTGGCTGCCAAAGCTGATGGCCAACGCCGGCTACAGCCTGGGCTCAAGCCTGTCATTCCTGCTGGCACTGAACTTTGGCGGCATGGCCGGGGCAATCCTCGGCGGCTGGCTGGGCGACCGCTACAACCTGGTCAAGGTGAAGGTGGCGTTCTTCATTGCCGCCGCATTGTCGATCAGCCTGCTGGGGGTGAACAGCCCAATGCCGGTGCTGTACCTGCTGATCTTCATTGCCGGCGCCACCACCATTGGTACGCAGATTCTGCTGTATGCCGGCGCTGCGCAGATGTACGGCCTGTCAGTGCGCTCTACCGGCCTGGGCTGGGCCTCGGGCATCGGCCGTAATGGCGCCATCGTCGGCCCGCTGCTGGGCGGTGCGCTGATGGGCATCAACCTGCCACTTCAACTCAATTTCATCGCCTTCGCCATTCCTGGCGCCATCGCCGCGCTGGCCATGGCCGTGCACCTGGCCAGTGGTCGGCGCCACGCCCAAGCCCTGGCGGCGCAGGCCTGAACCGAACAGAACAAGACGAGGTAACCTCTATGACCGTGAACATTTCCCATACTGCCGAGGTACAGCAGTTCTTCGAGGAGGCCGCAGGCTTTGGTAATGCGGCCGGCAACCTACGCCTCAAACGCATCGTGCGGCGCCTGCTGCAGGATACCGCGCGGCTGATCGAAGACCTGGACATCAGCGAAGACGAGTTCTGGCACGCCGTCGACTACCTCAACCGCCTGGGCGGTCGTGGCGAGGCCGGGCTGCTGGTGGCGGGGCTGGGCATCGAACACTTCCTCGACCTGCTGCAGGATGCCAAGGACCAGGAGGCAGGGCGCGTTGGCGGTACCCCACGCACCATCGAAGGCCCGTTGTACGTGGCTGGCGCACCGATTGCCCAAGGTGAAGTGCGCATGGACGACGGCAGCGAGGAGGGCGTGGCCACGGTGATGTTCCTGGAAGGCCAGGTGCTGGACCCGCACGGACACCCGCTGCCGGGTGCCACGGTCGACCTGTGGCATGCCAATACCCGAGGTACCTATTCGTTCTTCGACCGAAGCCAGTCGGCGTACAACCTGCGTCGGCGCATCGTTACCGATGCCCAAGGGCGCTACCGCGCGCGCTCCATCGTGCCATCGGGCTATGGCTGCGACCCGCAGGGGCCAACCCAGGAATGCCTGGACCTGCTGGGCCGTCATGGCCAGCGCCCGGCCCATGTGCACTTCTTTATCTCGGCGCCAGGGTACCGGCACCTGACCACGCAGATAAACCTGTCGGGGGACAAGTACCTATGGGATGACTTTGCCTATGCCACACGGGACGGGCTGGTCGGGGAGGTGGTGTTCGTCGAAGGGCCGGATGGTCGGCATGCCGAGCTGAAGTTCGACTTCCAGTTGCAGCAGGCCCAGGGCAGTGCCGATGAGCAACGCAGCGGGCGGCCGCGGGCTTTGCAGGAGGCCTGATCCACCGAGTGGGCTGTTTCGCGGCATGCCCGCTCCCACAGGTGAAGCCTGTGCAGTCGTTGTGGGAGCGGGCAAGCCCGCGAAGCAGCCAACACCCAAACAAGAGCCCGCCACAAAGGCCGGCCGCTGCCTTGCGAGAAGCTTCATGAAAACGCTGATCAAGGACTGCTCTGTGTCGGCCATCGTCGCCGGCAGCATTGCCACGACGATCTCCTATGCCGGCCCGTTGGTGATCATTTTCCACGCCGCCGAAGCGGCCGGCCTGTCGCACCAGCAGTTGTCGTCCTGGGTTTGGGCCGTGTCCATGGGCAGTGCCGTACTCGGTGCGCTGCTCAGCCTGCGCTACCGCGTGCCGGTAGTGATCGCCTGGTCGATCCCGGGGTCGGCCCTGTTGGTCACCGCCTTGCCGCAACTGGGCCTGGAGCAGGCCGTGGGTGCCTACCTGGTGGCCAACCTGGTCCTGCTGCTGATCGGCATCAGCGGGGCCTTCGACCGCATCATCGCGCGCCTTCCGGGCTCTATCGCTGCCGGTATGCAGGCCGGGATCCTGTTCAGCTTGGGCATCGAAGTGTTCCGCGCCTTGCCGGTGCAACCGCTGCTGGTACTGGCGATGTTCGTCACCTACGTGCTGATGCGTCGGGTGCAGCCGCGCTATGCCGTGGCTGCGGTGCTGGGCGTGGGCATGCTGGTGACCGTGGCCAGCGGTACGTTGCGCAGCGAGGCACTGGTGCTGGAACTGGCCTCACCCCAGTGGGTCACCCCCCAGTTCAGCCTGTCGGCGGTATTCAGCCTGGCGCTGCCGATGGTGCTGGTGGCACTGACCGGGCAATTCATGCCGGGTATGGCGGTACTGCGCAACGCGGGCTATGCCACGCCGGCCAGCCCGCTGATCAGCGCCAGTGCCCTGGCTGGGGCGCTACTGGCGCCGTTCGGTTGCCACGGGCTGAACCTGGCGGCGGTTACCGCCAGCCTGTGCACCGGCCATGAAGCCCATGAAAACCCGCAACGGCGCTATGTAGCGGCGGTGGCTGGCAGTGTGTTGTACCTGCTACTGGGCATTGCCGGGGCCACCTTGATGTCGCTGTTCGCCGCCTTTCCCGCCGTCCTGATCGCGGCCCTGGCCGGTTTGGCCCTGTATGGCGCCATCAGCGAAGCCCTGGTCCGCAGCCTGGCAGAACCGGCCGAGCGCGACGCCGGGCTGTTCACCTTCCTGGTCACCGCTTCGGGGGTGGCTTTCCTGGGCCTGTCGGCGGCGTTCTGGGGGCTGCTGTTCGGCCTGCTGGCGCACGCGCTGCTGAGGCTGCGCCAACCACGTGCCCGGGAGGTGCTGCGCCGTACCCCATGAACTGCTGTGTTTCCAACGCTTTACCCATAAAAACAAGATCAAGAGAGCTTCGGAATGAACCACACCCCTTGCATTGCCCTGGGCCTGACATTGCTCAGCCAGCCACTGCTGGCTGCCGAAGGCGGCTTCTTCGAGGACTCGAAGGCCACCCTGAGTGCCCGTAACTACTACTTCAGCCGCGATTTTTCCGACATTGTCGGGGCCAACAAACAGTCCAAGGCCGAGGAGTGGGCCCAGGGTTTCATCCTCGACTTCAAAAGTGGCTACACCCCAGGCCCGGTCGGCTTTGGCGTGGACGCTCTGGGCTTGCTGGGGATCAAGCTGGACAGCAGTCCAGACCGCACCAACACCGGCCTGTTGCCGGTGCATGGCGACGGCCGTGCTGCCGATGAGTACAGCCGCCTGGCGCCGACCTTCAAGGCCCGGGTATCAAAAACCGAACTGCGTGCAGGTGAACTGCAACCGAACCTGCCGGTGCTGACCTTCAGTGATATTCGCCTGTTGCCACCCACCTATCAGGGCCTGAGTTTGAGTTCGTCGGAAATCGACGGGCTGACTATGCAGGCCGGGCACTTGAAAAGCACCCACCTGCGCAACGAGGGTGGCGACGGCAAGATGAACGCGATGCTTGGCCATGTGCCGATGCGACAGGCCGAAAGCGACGCGTTCAACTATGTGGGTGGGGATTATGCGTTCAATGCCAATCAGAGCAGCGTCAGCCTTTGGTACGGTCAGCTGGAGGACATCTACCAACAAGGCTTCGTTGGCCTGAAGCACAGCAAACCCGTCGGGGACTGGGTACTCAGCGCCAACCTGGGTTATTTCACCGCGCGTGAGCAAGGCGATGCGCTGCTGGGCAACATCGACAACCAGGCGTTCTTCTCGCTGTTCACTGCCCGGCACGGCGGGCACAGCTTCCATGCCGGCTACCAGGGCATTTATGGCGATAGCCCGTTCCCACGGGTATTCGCCAACATCTCGCCGTTGGGCAACGAGGTGCCGACCTATGAGTTTGCCTACACCGACGAACGCTCGTACCAGGTGCGTTACGACTACAACTTCGCCGCCATGGGCGTGCCGGGCCTGACAGCGACCGTGCGCTACATAACCGGTAACAATGTCGATACCGGGCTGGGTTACGAGGGGCGTGATCGCGAGCGTGATCTGGATATCGGCTATGCGGTGCAGAGCGGGGCACTCAAAGGGTTGGGGATTCGGGTGAGGAATGCCATGGCGCGCTCCAACTACCGCAGTGATATCGACGAGAACCGCCTGACGCTGGTGTACACCTGGCAGCTGTTCTGAGCCATTCAGGAGAATTGCGCATCAGGGGTGTATGGGGGTAGCGTGCGGAAACGACTCTTTCAGGAATCCCCACCTTGGACTCCATCACCCAAGCCGTACTTGGCGCGGCGCTGCAAGGGACCGTGCTCGGGCGCATCCAGGGCCGACGCTCGCTGCTGTACGGTGCAGCACTGGGCACGCTGCCGGACCTGGATGTGATCATTCGCTATGCCGACCCGGTGTCGCAGATGACTTATCATCGCGGCTTCTCCCACTCGTTGTTCGTGCTCACCGGCCTGGCCTTGCTGTTGGCCTGGCTGGTCAACAAGCGCTGGCCCGGAAAGGGGTATACCTTGCCCAGGCTTTTTTTGGCGTTCTGGCTGGTATTGGTAACCCATCCGGTGCTCGACGCCTTCACGGTTTACGGCACGCAGTTGTTCTGGCCTTTGCACACCACCCCGGAAAGCTGGGCGGCGGTGTTCATTATCGACCCGGTCTACACCGTGCCGCTGCTGGCTGCGGTGGTCTTCACCCTCATGAAGGGCGTGACCCGCAGGGCTACCCGCCTGCTGACCATGGCCCTGGTGTTCAGTACCTGCTACCTGGGTTTCGGCCTGGCGGGGCGCATGGCTGCCGAGCAGCGTTTCCAGTCGGCACTGGACCAGCAAGGTATCGTCGTGAGCGAGGTGCGTGCCGTGCCGATGGCATTCAACAGCCTGGTCTGGCGGGTGTTGGCCAGGACCCCGGATGGCGATTATTACGAAGGCGTCAGCAGCGTGCTCGACCAGCAACCCCCCGAAATGCAACGCTTGTCGCGCAATCTGGAACTGGCGCAAGCACTGAAAAATGACCCTTTGCACCAGCGCTTGCGCTGGTTCACCGATGACTGGCTGCGTTATGACCAGATTGGCGACGCACTGGTGGTCACCGACCTGCGCATGGGTATCCCGGGGAATTACACCTTCCGTTTCAACATGGCTCAGCGCGATCATCAAGGGCAGTGGAGGGTCGGTGTACCTTCGCCGTGGCGAGGCAGCGGGCCTGGCTCGCTGTTCAACGCTCAAGAGCTGATGCTTATCTGGCGACGCATTGTCGACCAGCAGCCGCCACTGCCGCTGGCTAACTGGACCGATCGCTACCTCGGGCAGACGGAAGCTGCAAGGCAGCCCCACTAGATCAGGAACCTTGCATTGCCTGAAATCGCACCCATCTATGGCGGTTCGATCAGCGTCAGGAAAACACCATGGAACCCAACCGCTTCGGCGACATCGCCGCTTTCGTCAGCGCCGCGAAGGCCGGCAGCTTCACCGCTGCGGCTGCCAGCCTGGGCCTGACGCGTTCAGCGGTGGGCAAGAGCATCGCCCGCCTGGAAGCCCGCATGGCGGTGCGCCTGCTCAACCGCACTACGCGCAAGCTGAGCCTGACCGATGAAGGCCTGGTGGCGTTCGAGCGCTGGCGGCAGATTCTGGATGACCTGGACGAGGTCGAAAGCACCATGGCCCTGCGCCGCGGCAAGCCCACTGGCACCCTGCGCCTGACCGCACCGCTGTCGCTCGGGCAGCGCCATGTATTGCCTATCCTCGACCAGTACCTCAAGCAATGGCCCGAACTGCGGGCGGATATCCGCTTCACCGACCGTTTCGTTGATCTGGTCGAAGAGGGCGTGGACGTCGCCGTGCGCATCGGTGCACCTAAGGAAGACTCGCAATTGCTGACGCGCACCGTCGCCTGGCAGCAGTTCGTGACCTGTGCATCGCCTGCGTATCTGGAGAAGCGCGGTGTGCCGCAGATGCCCGGCGACCTCTATGGCCATGACAAGATTGCCTTCCTGGCGGGCGAGAAGGCCATGCCCTGGCGCTTTCACACAGAAGCGGGGCTGCACCTGTGCGAAGATCCCGGGCGGCTGAACATCGACAGTTCCGAGGCCATGCTTGACGGCGCCCGGGCCGGTTTCGGTCTGATTCACCTGCCTACCTATATCACCGGTGACGACCTGCGCGCTGGCAATCTGGTGGAGGTACTGCACGCCTACCGCCCCCCGGCAGACCCCATTCGCATCGTCTACCCAAGCAAGCGCCACCTGTCCCCTCGGGTACGCGGCTTCATCGACTTGTTGGTGGCCAGCTGGGAGCCGGGCGTGCCTTGGGAATACTGATTGGGGAATGCCAGGCCCCTATGCCGGGCCTGAAACTGGGTTTATCGCTGGCGGCGCAGCATGGAAACTGGCAGCCATTGATAATCCCTCTGGAGACCCCATGACTGCACTGTCCGTACTGGATCTGGTCATGATCGGCGAAGGCAAGACCTTCGCCGATGCGATCGAAGAATCCCGCCAGCTGGCGCGGCATGTCGAGCAACAGCACTACAGCCGCTACTGGATCGCCGAGCACCATGACATGCCGGGCATTGGCTCGGCTGCCACTTCGCTGGTGATCAACGAAATCGCCAATGCTACCCGACACATTCGTGTTGGGGCTGGCGGCATCATGCTGCCCAACCATGCGCCGTTGGTGGTGGCCGAACAGTTTGGCACCCTCGATACATTGCACCCGGGCCGTATCGACCTGGGCCTGGGCCGTGCGCCAGGCACGTCCGGGCCGACCGTGCGTGCATTGCGCGGCGCCGCGCCAGAGCGAGATTTCAGCCAGGACATCGCCGAGCTGCGTGATTACCTGGCGGACAACGGCAAACGTCGGGTGCGCGGCGTACCGGGTGCGCACGATGTGCCGGTGTGGATCCTCGGTTCCAGCCTGTTCGGTGCTGACCTGGCGGCGAAGCTGGGCCTGCCTTATGCCTTCGCCTCGCACTTTGCCCCGCGTTACCTGCTGCAGGCCATTGCCCATTACCGCGCCAACTTCCAGCCTTCCGCGCAACTGGCCAAACCGTATGTGATGGTTGGCATGAACCTGTTCGCCGCTGCCAGCGATGCTGAGGCGGACTACCTGGCCAGCTCCCACCGCAAGTGGATGCTGGACCTGCATGTCGGGCGCTTTGGCTTGCTGCCCAAGCCGCAAGAGGGTTACATCGAACGCTTGCCGGACCACGAGCGCGCCGTGCTCGAGCAGGTGATGGCCTGCACCGTAGCCGGAGGGCCTGAACGGGTGAGGGAAGGGCTGCGCTCGCTGATTGAGCAGACCGGGGCGGACGAGCTGATGATCGACTGCCGCATCCATGACCCGCTGGCGCGGCAGCGGTCACATGCCTATGCAGCGCAGGCGTTGGCTGAACTGGGCTGACACGAAAAAAAAACGGGCGCCCGCAAGAGCGCCCGTTTTTGCATCAAGCCTGCTTCAGGAACGGATAATCCGTATACCCTTCAGGCCCATTGGCATAATCGAACTTCGCCCGGTGCTCATTCAACGGCGCTTGCAGCCGCAGACGCTCCACCAGGTCGGGGTTGGCAATGTAGGCGCGCCCGAACGCCACGGCATCGATCAAACCCCGCCCGATGAGGTCTTCGCCTTTCTCGGCGGTATAGGCACCGGCCGCGATGATCACCCCGGGGTAGGCGGCGCGAATGGCCTGGCGGAACTCGTCACGCAGTGGCTTGCCGCCGGCCCAGTCCGGTTCGGACAGGTGCAGGTAGGCGAGGTTGCGCTTGGCCAGTTCGCGGATCAGGTACAGGCCGGCGGCCTCCTGGTCTTCGCCATTGTCCACACCATTGAAACCACCCAACGGGAACACGCGAATACCGACCCGGTCGGCGCTCCAGTTGGCAATGGCCGCGTCCACCGCCTCCAGCACAATGCGCGCACGGTTTTCAACGCTGCCGCCGTAGCGGTCTTCGCGCTGGTTGGCACTGGGGGTGAGGAACTGGTGCAGCAGGTAACCGTGGGCGGCGTGCAACTCGATGAAGTCGAAGCCGGCTTCACAGGCGTTGATCGCGGCCTGGCCAAAGTCGGCGACGATGCCAGCGATCTCCGCTTCGCTGAGTGCCCGGGGTGCGGAGGTTTCCACGCGCGTCAGGTTGCCTTGCGCATCACGCAGGGTGGTGCGTGCGTCCGCCGGCAGCGCCGAAGGGGCCACGGGGGCCTCGCCGCCAGGTTGCAGCGAGGTATGCGACACCCGCCCGGTGTGCCACACCTGCACGGCGCTGTGGCCACCATCGGCATGGATGCCTTGGTTGATGTGCTTCCAGGCAGCGATCTGCTCGGTGCTGTGAATGCCGGGCGAGCCAGAATAGCCCTTGGCCTGGAAGGAGATTTGCGTGGCTTCAGTGATGATCAGGCCAGCACTGGCGCGCTGACGGTAGTACTCGGCCATCAGCGCGGTGGGTACATCACCCGGCTCCAGGCTGCGCAGGCGGGTGAGGGGGGCCATGAATACGCGGTTGGGCAGGGTGAGGGGGCCGATTTGCAGCGGTTGCAAGAGTTTCATTGCAGCTCCAGAGGTGGAAAACCAATGGTGCGCACGATACCGAGGTGATTGGGGAAAGGGGGGACCGGGAGCCCGGCTCAGGGCTCCCCAATGCGTCAGCTGCGCGCCAGCCGCCCACTCACATAATGCGCCACGTCATTGAAGCCCGGCGTGGACGCATGCCCTGGCGTCACCAACGAATCGATGAACGCCTCATCCTCCGCGGTAATCTTCACCGCCAATGCGCCGCCATAGGTATCCCACTGTTCCTCGGTCCGCGGCCCGACAATCGCCGAACTGACCCATTGGTTATTCAACACCCAGGCAATGGCGAATTCGACAATACCCACCCCCTTGGCCTCTGCGTACGTCTGAATCTGCCGGGCAATGGTCAGCGACTCCTGGCGCCACTCCACTTCCATGATGCGTTTGTCCTGCCGCCCTGCGCGGCTGCCGGCGTCCGGCACCGCGCCCGGCGCATACTTGCCGCTGAGCACGCCCCGGGCCAGCGGGCTGAAGGGTACGACGCCCAGACCATGGGCGGCGGCGGCCGTGAGCTGTTCGGGCTCGGCCTGGCGGTTGACGATGTTGTACAGCGGCTGGCTGACTACCGGCCTGGGCACACCAAGGCGCTCGGCAACATGGCAGACCTCGGCAATGCGCCAGCCACGGAAATTGGACACCCCCCAGTAGCGGATCTTGCCCTGGAGCAACAAGTCGCCAATGGCCTGCACGGTCTCCTCCAGCGGTACCTTGTGGTCTTCGCGGTGCAGGTAATAGATGTCCAGATAGTCCATGCCCATGCGGGTCAGTGTGGCATCCACGGCATTGAAGATGTGCTTGCGCGACAACCCGCTGCGGTTGGGCAGGCCGTCGGCCGGGCCGAAGCCGACCTTGCTGGCGATGACCCAGTCATGGCGATGGCGCGCCACGGCTTCACCGACGATTTCTTCCGAGCGCCCGGCGTTGTAAACGTCGGCGGTGTCGATGAAGTTGATGCCTTGGTCCCAGGCCTTGTCGATGATGCGCAGGGCATCCTCGGTACGGGTCTGCTCGCCGAACATCATGCTGCCCAGGGTAAGGGCGGAAACCTGCAGGCCACTGTGGCCGAGGGGGCGGTAGATCATGCGCGTGGGTCCTTATGCAGTCAGCTGACCTGCCTGTTTTACACACAACCTGGATGCATTGAAAGGCACCCCTTAGCCAATGAGCGCCAAAGCTTCCTGCAGGCTCAAGGGGCGCTTCAGGCGTTGCGACAGCGTCGCCATGGCATCGGAGTAACCCTTGGCGATAACGGCCTCGACGCGTTCATCCACACACTGCAGGGCAACAAAATCGCCGTTTTCCGGCTCACCGACGAATTCGATCCGGTTCCAGTCCCTGGCATGGCCTAGCACTTCATAGGTACGGCCATGCTGGTAGGTCCAGAAAAACGGTACATCGGCATAACGGCGTTGTTCGCCAAGCATGTTGGCGGCGGCGATAACCCCGTGTTGCTGGGCCAGGCGCCAGTGCTCGATGCGCACCGGGCGCCCCGTGAGCGGGAAGGTGGCAATGTCACCTGCGGCCCACAAACCGTCAGCTGCGCGCATTTCGGCGTCGACCCTCACCGATTTGTCTTCGCCAAGCGGCACCCCTTGAAGGAAAGCGGTGGCGGGTTTTACCCCGGTGCCGAACAGCACCAAGGGGGTCTGCAGCCGTTCACCATTGGCCAGTTGCACCACTTCGACCTTGTCCAGGCCTTCGATCCGCTCGACCTCTGTGGGGCCGTGGAAGGTGATGCCTTTTCGTTCATGCAGCGCGCGAATGCAGCGCCCGATACGCTCGCCCAACTGTCGGACCAGAGGGACTTCGTGGCGCGAGACCACGTGCACCTGCACGCCATACTTGCGCAATGCCGAGGCTGCCTCCAGGCCGATGAAGCCGTCACCGACAATGACCACCGGTTGGCCAGGCTCGGCTGCGTCGAGCAACTGTGCAGCATCTTCCAGTGAGCGGAGGGTGAACACCCCGGGCAGGTCGGCACCGGGAATGTCTGGGCGCAGTGCTTGACCGCCGGTTGCCAGCAGGCAGGCGTCGTAATCGATCTGCTGACCATCGGCGAGGGTGACCTGGCGCTTTTGGCTGTTCAGGGTGCGCACCTTGCCGTGCTTGCGCTGCAGTTGGCCCTTGCGCAGGGCGTCGGCTTCGAGCAGCGCGGGGACCTCATCGGGCGGCATCTGCCCGGCAATCACGAATTTGCTCAGTGCTGTGCGATCGTAGGCCGGCTGGCGCTCCTGATCGATCCATACCAGCCTGCCCGCGAAGCCATGAGCCAGCAGGGTGGCGACGGCGGCGCTGCCGGCGGCACCGGCGCCGACCACCACGAAACAGCGGGCATCGCTGTGCCTGGGCGGTTCGCTGGCCGGTAGGGGCTGGTCATCGACCCAGACTTCATCGCCCTTGATCCACGCCTTGTAGCGGCGCAGGTCGGCGAGTGCAGGCGGCTCACAAACCACGCCATCGTCAACGGCGAACGCAGCTTTGTGCCAAGGGCAGACCAGCAAACCACCGCAAACCACGCCTTCATCAAGGGGGGCGCCTGCGTGGGGGCAGTTGCCCTGGTAGGCGTGTACCTGATCGCCTTGGCGGATGAGGATGAGTTCTTCGTTGCCGGCCTGGACGCGCAGGGGACGGTGCTCGTCGAGCTGGGCCAAGCGGGCCACGGCGTACTGGGTCATGGGGCTTCTCCAAAGGGGCCTTTGGAACCATTTGACGCCTGGGGCGGGAAGGGGATGCGTTGAGCTGACGATCGGTGGCGGGTGTGGATTTGGTGTGGCTTGGGTGGGCATCATTGCAGGCAGGCCTGCGCCCACAGGCTTGAAACCTGTGGGCGTGGGCAAGCCTGCGAATGCCTCAACTCACCCGTGCAGTACTCAGCGAACCCGCTCGCGTTACACGCAAGGCCACCAGGCTACCCAATACGATCAACGCGGCGAGCGAATACAGTGCGGCATCGGTTGAACCGGTCTGGTCCTTGATGAACCCGACCAGGTATGGGCTGAGAAACCCCGCCATCTGGCCTACCGAGTTGATGATCGCCAGACCTGCCACGGCGGCTCCGGCACTGAGCAGCGCAGTCGGCATTGGCCAGAACATCGGCAAACCGGTAAGCGCGCCCATGGTGGCGATCGACAAGCCAAGAATGGCAATGCTCGGGTTGCCGGCGAAGTTCACCGCAATCAGCAGGCCGACGGCGCCCATCAGCATTGGCACCACCAGGTGCCAGCGGCGCTCGCTGCGCAGGTCGGCCGAGCGCCCGCAAAGAATCATGAACACACCTGCCAGCAGGTACGGGATGGCGCTGAGCCAGCCGATCAGCAGCGGGTTGTCGAAGCCCATGCTCTTGATGATCGAGGGTAGCCAGAAGTTGATCGCGTACACGCCGCTCTGGATGCAGAAGTAGACGAAGCCGAAGGTCCAGATCAGCGGGTTGGTCAACACGGCCAGCACGCTGTCGCTGGTGGTGCTCGGTTTGCTTGCAGCATCGGCCTGCAGGTCGGCAGCGATCAGCTGACGTTCAGCCGGGCTCAGCCAGGCGGCTTTCTGGTAGCCGTCACTGAGCAGGAACACCGCCAGTACGCCCAAGGCCACGGTCGGCAGGCCCTGGATCAGGAACATCCACTGCCAGCCGGCCAGGCCGTGCTGGCCGGCGGCGAAATGTTCGAGGATCCAGCCGGAGAACGGCCCGCCAAGCAGGCCCGATACCGGGATCGCCGACATGAAAAGGGCCATGATGCGGCCGCGCCGGGCCGCCGGGAACCAGCGCGAGAGGTACAGCACCACACCCGGGAAGAAGCCGGCTTCGGCAGCGCCGGTGAGCAGGCGCAGGGTGTAGAACTCGGTAGGGGTGGTGACGAACAGCAGGCAGGTGGACAGGCTGCCCCAGGCGATCATCATCAGCGCGATCCAGCGCCGTGGGCCGAAGCGATTGAGGGCCAGGTTGCTTGGCAGGCCACACAGTACATAGCCGATGAAGAAGATGCCGGCGCCAAGGCCGTACACCGTTTCGCTGAATTTAAGGGCGTCGAGCATCTGCAGCTTGGCAAAGCCGACGTTGACGCGGTCCAGGTAGTTGAACAGGTAGCAGATGAAAATGAACGGAATCAGCCGCAAGGTGATGCGCCGGTACAGCGCGTTGCGGGTGGTGTCCGTGCCTTGGTCAGGGGCGGGGCTGTGTGCCATGATCGGGTTCTCTGTTGTTATGGTTTTCGCCGCGTCGCCTGTTCCGGCGCTCGCCCTGACGAGTCTCGGGGACTGCGGCTAGCCTGTCTTTGTGCTTTTGCACAGCGCTTGGCCCAGGCTGCTGTGCCCGAGCCCAAAAGCCAAACACCTAAAGGACCCCGCAATGTTCGAACTCGACCATGACCTGGCGCAGGATATCGTTGACCGGGCAATGGCCATCTTGCCTTGCAACGTCAATGTCATGGACAGCCAAGGGTTGATCCTGGGCAGTGGTGAGCCTGAGCGCATCAACACCCGTCACGAGGGCGCGCAGCTGGTCTTGGCCAATGGCCGGATCGTCGAGCTGGATACCGACGCGGCCAAGTGCCTGAAGGGCGTGCAGCCCGGAGTGAACCTGCCATTGATGCTCGATGGGCGGCTGATGGGCGTGTTAGGCCTGACCGGCGACCCGCAGCAGGTGCGCACGTATGGCGAGCTGGTGCGCATGACCGCCGAAATGCTGCTGGCCCAACGCAATTTACAGGCTGACCAGCAATGGCGAAGGCAGCGCTGTGACGACCTGCTGGCGCTATTGCTCGGCGGCAGCGGTAACGCCCCGCGCTTGCTGGACGAAGCCCGTCAGTTGGGCTTGAAACCTCAGCTGGCGCGGATACCGTGCCTGTTCGAGATTACTTCGGGGCCACCTGCCGAGGCGCTGGCCGCATGGTTGATGAGCCGTTATCCGGATAGCTGGTGCGTCAGCCCGGCCCGCCAGTCGTTGCTGTGGTGCCGCCCGGCAGGCGTGGCACTGGATGAACTGCGCCTGCTGGAACGCCTGCAACGCCACGGCTGGGACATTGAGCGACTGGCCCTGGGCAGTGCAGCGCAGAGCCTGGAGCAGTTACGCCGTGGTTACCGCCGGGTGCGTGACTTGCTGGCCTATGGCCGCGAAGTATTGCCCCGCGAACGATTGCTCAGCCTGCAGCGCTACCGGCTGCCGGCGCTGCTGTGGCGCCACCGTAACGACGATGCGCTGGACGAGCTGCTGGAGCCGTTGCAGCGCATCCGCGCCAAGGACAGCAGTGGGCAGTTACTCACCACCCTGCGCGCCTGGTGTGCACATGACGGCCAAAGCCAGTCCTGTGCCGATGCCCTGGGCATCCACCGCAACAGCCTGCGCTATCGACTGGAGCGAATAGCCGAGCTGGGCGAGGTCGACCCGCTGCGCCTGGAGGGGATGCTTAGCTTGTATCTGGGGTTGCAGCTGTTGCCAGCTGACTGAAGTATTCACTTGCCGGCGATTGGGCCAGAACAGGCAAAAAGGCATCTGCCCAAACAACCCGGCCGGCGTTTTGTGCATTTGACCGAGGCCACCTGCGCAGCCACCTGTCAGCATGCCGCTCATCAGGACAGGAGAAACCCCATGAAAATCGTGATTGCCCCCGACTCGTTCAAGGACAGCCTCGACGCTGCCGGTGTCGCCCGCGCCATCGCTGCGGGCCTGAGCGAAGCGTGGCCCGAGGCTGAACTGGTCGAGTGCCCAATGGCCGACGGTGGCGAAGGCACCATGGAGGCGATCCTGGCCGCCAGCCAGGGTGAACTGCGCCGCCAGGCCGTGCGCGGGCCATTGGGGCAGCACGTCGAGGCCGGCTGGGGCTGGTTGCCGCAAAGTCGCACCGCAATCATCGAAATGGCCCAGGCCAGTGGCTTGCAACGGGTGCCAACCGGCCAGCGCGATGCTTGCCGCAGCAGCACCTGGGGGACCGGTGAGCTGATTGCCGCAGCCCTCGACGCCGGCGCTCAGCGTGTGGTGCTGGCCATCGGTGGCAGCGCCACCAACGATGCCGGCAGTGGCATGTTGCGAGCGCTTGGCCTGCGCCTGCTGGATTCTGAAGGGCAAGCGCTGGAAGAGGGCGGCCTGGCCTTGGCCAAGCTGGCCCGTATCGACGCCAGCGGTCTCGACCCGCGCCTGGCCGGGGTGCAGTTTGAAGTCGCGGCGGATGTCGACAACCCATTGTGTGGCGCCAACGGCGCATCGGCGATCTTCGGCCCGCAGAAAGGTGCCAACCCGCAGCAAGTGGAGGCGCTGGACCACGCGCTGAATCATTTTGCCGACCATTGTGCGCTGCTGTTGGGCGCGGATGTGCGCGATTACCCTGGTTGTGGTGCGGCCGGTGGCATGGGCTTCGCTGCCCGGGCATTCATGGACGCGCAGTTCCGCCCTGGGGTGGAAGTCGTGGCTGAGCTGGCTGGCCTTGACGCCCTGGCACAAGGGGCAGATCTGGTGGTGACGGGCGAGGGGCGTTTCGATGCCCAGACACTGCGCGGCAAGACGCCGATGGGGGTGGCGCGGGTTGCCAAGCGCCATGGCGTGCCGGTGGTGGTACTGGCCGGGACCTTGGGGGAGGGGTATCAGCAGTTGTATGCCCATGGGGTCGACGCTGCATTTGCACTGGCCAATGGACCGATGAGCCTGGAGCAGGCGTGTGCAAATGCTGCCGAGCTGTTGCAGGCCAGGGCTTGTGATATCGGTCGGCTGTGGCGCTGCGCGAAGCGAGGCTGAACACCCTGTAGAAATGGCCTTATTGCTGTGTCTCGAACATGGCAATGAAGTTGGCCAGCGCTGGCGAAGCATTCTGGGCGTTCCATTTCATGTACAGCCCAAGCCCTGGGGGTGGCTGGTCATCGATAGGGCGGATGGGGCAAAACTGCACGCGTTCGCGCGGGGTTGAGCGGACGAAGGACGCCGGCACCAGGGCCACGCCAAAGCCGCAGGCCACCAGACCCAGCAGGGTGTGGATCTGCGCCGCCTCCTGCACGACCTTGGGGTAGAACCCGGCCGATTCGCACAACGCAACCAACTGTGCGTGGTAGCCGCCGCCCAGCGCTTGCGGGGTGAACACGAAGTCCTCATCGGCAAATTCGCGCAAGTCGACGGCCTCGTGCCGCGCCTTGGGATGGCTGGCGGGCAGCGCCATGACGATCTGCTCGTCAAGCAGCAAGCGTGCCTCCAGGGTGCCGGCCGGCAGTGGTAGCCTGCGCATGAAGCCGATATCCGCCTCACCAGCCAGCAAGGCCTTGGCCTGGGAGGCGGATGGCATCTCGCGGATGGTCAGCTGCACGTTCGGATAAGTCTCCCGAAAGCGGCGCAAGCGGTTGAGCAGCGAGTCGTAATAGGCGATGGAAATGGCCGTGATGGTCAATTTGCCGCTGACCCCCGCCGAAACGCTGCGCGCGTACTCGATCCCTTGTTCCAGTTCAGCAAGCGTGCGGTAGGCGGTGTCGAGAAACGCTGCACCCGCTGCGGTCAGGCGCACCCCGCGCTTGTTGCGCAGAAGCAGGCCGAAGCCGAGCTTTTCCTCAAGCCGGTTGATCGCCTGGCTCAGCGGCGGTTGCGCCATGTGCAGGCGCTGGGCGGCCTTGTGAAAGTGCAGCTCTTCGGCCACGGCGATGAACTGCCTGAGCAAACGTGTTTCGATCATCCAGCATTCCTGCAGCGCGGCGACTCAGCGGTGATATCCATGGGATATCAAAGTTGCATGCTTTTAATATTAAGTCATTGATTTTTTTGTTGATATCGTAAGAAAGGAGAATTGAAGGTAGCCAGAAATGCCCGTTACTCATCTGGCCGGTGCGCTGTGCCATCCCACTGATTGCACCTTGCGCACCAGCATTAGCCAGCACATCGCCACGCGCTTCAACGAATACAGCAGTGTCAGCTACCCTCGGGACCTCGGCCGTGTGCAGGTGGCCGAGCGCTGGCGCCGCATCAAGGAATGCAATTACGTGCCGGTCAAAGTGGCCAACACGCGCGCGGACCTTGGTGAAAGCCTGGTCTGGGATGAACGCAGTGGCGTGCTGTACTTTGTCGATATCTCTGGCGGGCGCATCAACGGCCTGACACCCGATGGCGAAGTCGATTGCCTTTACGAGTCTGCCGCGCGTATTGGCGCCCTGGCGCTGACCGACCGGGGTAACCTGATTTTCACCGAGGATGCCAGCGTGGCCATCTTCGATGTGCCAGCACGCAAGGTCAGCCAGCATTCGGCATCAGTGCATCCGCGCTCGACTTACCGCTTCAACGACGGCGCCTGCGACCCGCAGGGACGCTTCGTCACCGGCCTGATGGACGAGGCCCTCAGCGGCAATACCGGGGCGTTTTTTCGCTTTGACTGGCAATTGAGCGACCAGGTGATTCACGATGACATGGCTTTGCCCACCGGCCTTGCCTGGTCTCAGGACGGCCACACGGTGTACTTCGTCGACTCGGCGGCGCGTGCGATCTACCGCGCAGAATACCTCATCGAAGGCCGGCTGGGCGCTGTCACGCTGTTTGCCGAAACCCCCGCCGAACTGGGCCGGCCGGATGGCCTGGCGCTGGACCGCGACGGCGGGCTGTGGGTGTGCCAGTACCATGGCAGCTGCCTGCTGCGCTACGACCGCCACGGGCACCTGACCGACCAGGTGTTGATGCCAGTACCGTGCCCCACCAGCTGCTGCTTTGGCGGGCCCGGGATGAACACCTTGTACATCAGTACCGCGCGTTACGACATGACGCCAGAAGACCTGCACCATTATCCGGACGCTGGCGACCTGTATGCCATTCGCCCGGAAATTGGCGGCGTCGCCAGGTACAGCTTCAAGGAATAAGCGGTTGCACCTGACTGGCCGGTAGCACGGCCAGATCGCCAAAACGCTGCGCCGAGTCGATGTAGCGCAGCGCCGACTTGGCGTCTTTCCAGCCCACATAGCTCATCAGCGACTTCAGTTCCCAACCATTGGCCGTGGCCCAGGTGGCGAAGCCACGCCGTAGTGAGTGGCCGGTATACAGTGCCGCCGGCACCCCGGCGCGTTCCAGCATGCGCCGCAGCAGGCCCACCAGGCTGTTGCTGTTGAGCGCGTTGTCGCCAAGGTTGCCCCAGCGGTCGAGTTTGCGGAACACCGGCCCATGGGCAATACCGGCGACTTCAAGCCATTGCAGGTAGGCAGTGACAGGGCATAAGGCCTTGAGGGCAGGGGTGCGGTGCTGTACGCCCAAGGCTTCGCGGTCGCCCTTGCTGCGCGGCAGGAAAAGCGTAATGCCGACACCGGCTTGCGCCTGGATGTGTTCGATGCGCAGGCGTGCCAGCTCATCGCCGCGAAAACCACGCCAGAAACCCAGCAACAGCAATGCGCTGTCACGATGAGCCCGGCGCAGGGCTGCCAAGTCATGGTGCTCGCGGGCTTGTCGGGCTTCTTCTTCAAAACACGCTACAGCGGTTTGCAGGTGTTGCAACAACAGCGGGGCAGCCTGCTTGGGCGGCGTCGGGTGCAGGGTGCGGATGCCGCGTAGCACCTGACGTACCAACGGCGCCTTGGTCGGATCGGGGAAACCTTGGGCGACGTGCCATTGGCTGAGCGCGGCCAGGCGTTGACGCAGGGTGCTGACTGCATGCTGGTCGGCATGATCGGCTAGGTAGCGGGCGATACTCTCGGCGGTGGCCGGGAGAAAGCCGCCCCAATGGCTTTCGAAGTGCTCGATGGCGGCCTGGTAGCTGCGCCGGGTGTTGTCACGGGTGGCGGCGCGAAGGTAGCGCTCGATATCGGTCATGGTGCGGGTGTCGGTGTGTGATCGGTACACGATAAACCGAAATGCGTTGCCTGTCCTTGCCCAACGCCATCGGCAAGCCTGCCGTTGCGCTCAGTACACGCATGCCTTGTCCTCGATACCGTTGAAGGGCGGGTAAACCCACAGCTGTGGCAGCGACAGTGGCCGGCTGAAGTGGTAGCCCTGGGCGATATCGCAGCCGGCAAGCTTCAGGTACACCACCTGCTCACGGGTTTCCACCCCCTCGGCCACCACTTCCAGGCCCAGGCGCTTGGCCAGGATGATGGTGGAGGACACGATAGGGCTGTCGTCATGGCTGTTGGACAGCGCCGCGATCAGCGAACGATCAATCTTCAGCTTGCTCAGGGGCAGTGAATGCAGGTGGGCAAAGCCGGCGTAGCCACGGCCAAAATCGTCCAGACTGATACCCAAACCTGCGCCGCGCAACGTATGCAGGTGCGCCACCGCCATGCCTTCGGGGTCGAGGATGGTGGTTTCGGTAATTTCCAGCTCCAGCTGCTGGGGCGCGATGCCGTGATGCTGCAATTTGCTCAGCAGCCGGTCAGCGAAATCGGCTTGACGCAGCTGCAGGGCGGAGACATTGACTGCCAGCCGTGTCTTGCGGCCTTGGGCATTCCAGCTCGACAAGGCTTCACAGGCCAGCCGCAGCACCTCCCAACCCAGTTCGACAATGAAACCACTGCGCTCGGCCAGGCCGATGAAGCGGTCCGGGTACAACAGGCCGAAATCAGGGTGGTCCCAGCGCACCAGCGCCTCGTAGGCCAGCACCTGGTGGGTGTCCAGGCGCATCTGTGGCTGGTAGTGCAGCACGAACTGGCGTTCGGCCAAGGCACTGCCGAACGCTTGCTCAAGGGTGAAAGCCTGGACATCGGCCAGGTTGAGCGAGGGGTCGAAAAAGCGATACTGCGCGCGTCCTGCCTGCTTGGCCGAGTACATTGCAGCATCGGCACTGCGTATCAGGCTGTCGATGTCCTGGCCATCACGCGGGCAGATACTCACCCCTACGCTGGGGCTGGTGTTGACCTCTTGGCCATCCAGGGCGTACGCGGCCGACAGTTTCTGCACCAGTTCGTGGACCCAGGCGTTGATCTGCTCCTCGCTGCGCTCGCCGGCCAGCAGCACCACGAATTCGTCGCCGCCAAAGCGCGAAGCCTCGTCGCCGGGCTCCAGCAGGCGCTGGATACGCCCGGCCACAGCCTGTAGCAGCAGGTCGCCAATCTTGTGTCCGAGCGAGTCGTTGATCGACTTGAAGCGGTCCATGTCGATGAACAGGATCGCCATCAGTCGGCGCTTGCCACGTTGCCGAGTCAGCGCCTGGCTGGCCACTTCGACGAACTGGCGGCGGTTGTGCAGGCCGCTGAGGTGGTCGGTGGCGGCGGCGTGGCTGCTGCGCCGGTGTTCGTCCTCCAGGCGCACGATCAGTTGCTGATTGACCTGCTGGGCATGTTCGAGCGCGTCGAAGGCCTCCTGGCGCTTGCGCAGCAGGCGCAAGGTCCATAGCAGGCTGGCCAGGATCATCAGGGTCATGCTCAGGTTCAACCAGAACTGCCGGGAATAGGCCAGCGTCGAGGGTGCGAGGATTTCTGCCTGGCGCTGGCTGACCACCACGCTGAAGCCGTGCTCGGGTACATGGCGGTACAAGCTTTGGTAGGCATCACCCGCTATGTATTGGGTCAGCATGCCTGCTTCGGTGTTTAGCACCGGCAGCGGTGGCTGCAATAGGTCGCCCGCAGTCACCACGCCGCTGTTGTCGAGGCGCGGCCGCTCCAGGCCGTCATCCTGCAGCAGACGCACCAGGCCACTGTTGCCCAGGTCGATAGGCTGGAACAGCACCGCCAGGTAGCCGACGTCCAATTGCACCACCAAAAGGTTGTCGATTTCCCGGCCGGTCGAATTGGTCAACGGCAGCAGGAAGGGCAGGCGCCCAGTGGGCAGGGCAGCGGTTTGGCTGACAGGCTGAATGCTCGGCAGGAAAGGTTTGAAACCGTAGCGGTCAATGTGCCGCTGCAGTTGGTGCAACCAGTCTGCCGGCAACTCGGCGGCCTCATCGGTGTGGCTGGCCGCTAGCAGCCGGCCTTGTCGGTCGTACAGGCTCAAGCGCTTGAACACTGGGTCTGCGGCCAGGCTGGGTACCAGGCTGAAGTTGCCTTGGCGCCGCGCGTTCATGTCGTCCTGGGTAACACGACCCACCGCCTGGGCGCGGTCGACAAGCTGTCGCAGGTTTTCGCCCACGATGCTGGCCAGGTTCAGGTGCTCGACGGCCTTGGCCGACAGTGCACCCTGTCGGGCGGTGGCTTTCTGCGTGACGTGCAGCCCCCAGAGAAAGGCCAGGGTCGCTGCACAGAGCATCAGGATCAGCAGTCGCAGAAGGCTGGAGGAGGAAAGCGAACGGCGAATCACTGCTGATAGTTCCCGACCCTGGGTAATGCTCGGAAAATACGACAATAAGATGACAGCCTGATGACTGGTGGCCAATAGCCTTTAGGGGATTTCCCTATTAGCCATGGGTGTTTGCAAGCGAGCCGTTTCCTCTTCGAGGTAGCTCATCAATGCACTGACTTCGGCATCGCCCAAGCGCATGTTGGGCATGGCCAGGCGGTTGTATTGTTCGAACAGCAGCATGGCCAAGGGGTCTTTTTCGGCCAGCATCTGGTCGGGCACCTTGAGCCAGCGGGCCAGCCAGTTGGCGTCACGCTGACGGGTCACGCCCAGCAGGTCGGGGCCGATGCCTGGCTGGCCTGGCTCGGTGTTGCCCACGGTATGGCAGGACGAGCAGCGGGTACGGAATATCTGCTCGCCGCTGCTGGGTGAGCGGATTTGCGGAGCCTGAGCGTAGTCATTGCTCATGGCGCTGGCCTGCTTCCAGTTGTGCAGGCTGTTGCCCAGGCGGTCGGCAAGGATGTACGGGCTTTCGAAAGGTGAGGCTTTCATCCAGCGGCCGGTGGACTGGTTGCCGATGATGAGGCTCAGGTTGTGGTCTTTTGAGCGGCCGTTTTCCAGGCCATCGATCCACAACCCCAGGCTGCGGCGTAGTTGCTCGATGTCGTCGGGTTCGCCGGTCAGCAAGGTCCAGCCTGGGCCGATGCCGAACTTTTCGGCATAGCGCTTGAGGGTGGCGGGGGTGTCGTTATAAGGGTCGATGCTGATGGAGTAGAGGAAGATGTCTTTGCCGACCCGGTCACCGAGGATTTTCTGTACCTGGCGCAGGCGAGCGGTTTCCACTGGGCAGGAGTCGGAGCAGCCGGTAAAGATGAAGTTGATGGCGACCACCTTGTCCTTGATCAGGTCGTCGAAGAAATGCACTTTTTCGCCGTCCTGAGTGAGCAAGGGGATGTTGGGGAAATAGCTGGCCCCCCAGGGAGAGGCCGCTGCTTCGGCCACCGTTCGTTGGGGTTGCAGCGGCCAGAACGGAATGCTGGCGGCGAACAACGCGAGTACCAGCAGGAAACGCCATGAGCTGGGCATGATGCGGTCCTCGTGGGTTGGCTGATGGGGGCCGCATGGCGGCCCCGCTTTGCACTCACTTGTATGTGACTGGCGCTGTCACCGTCTGGCCCAGCGTCGATTTCACCGTGACCGTCGCTGGCGTGGCCGGGCCAAAGCCGGTGGTGGTCACCGCTACCCGCCAACGGGCCCCCGTAGTCGTGGCAGTCAGCGTCGCGTTCCCCAGGCTTACCGGACCACCGGTGGTTGCTGCAGTCACGCTGATGCTGTTGCCCGTGGCGACCGTGGTAGTCCCCTGCACATCCCAGGTGAAACGGTTGCCGCTGCGTACCTGCACCGTGGCACTGGTGACCTTGAGCTCGTCGGCCGCCGCTGCTGCGGTTACGGCGATGCTGACCGTGGCCGGGGTCACCGACTCGGCCCCCTTGGTATCACGCGCCGTGTAATTGAAGCTGGCCGTGAACGGCGTGGCGACCGTAGCGGGTGGGTTGTACGTCACGGTGGTGCCGTCTGTGCTGACGGCTCCCTGGCCGGAGTCTGGCTGGCTGAGGCCGGTGACCGTGAGCGGTACGTTGCCGTCCGGGTCGCTGTCGTTGGCCAGCACGTTCAGGGTGATCGCCTTGCCTGCAGTCGTTGCGGCACTGTCATTGGCCACGACAGGTGGTTTGTTGGCCGGGTCGTCATTGTCGTTATCGGTTTTGGTGCGGAACGTTGGAAGGCCTACCGAGGCCATGTAACGCACGCCATCCCATCCTGGCAGCGGGGTGGGCATCACCTGGAACTGCCCCGGGTGTTCAAGGTCCCAGCGCAGCAGCATCGAAGAGTCCTCGTGCTGGGTGTTGTGGCAGTGCTCCATGTAGGTGCCGGCGAACTCGCGGAAGCGGATGGCCATTTCCACCTCTTCGGACGAATCAGGTTCCGACCCGATACGGTACACATCCTTGCGCGCCCATTTTTCCCATTCTGGCGGGGCCTTGCCGTCGCGGCTAAGAATCACGCCTTCCTCGAAGTGCACGTGTACCGGGTGGCTCCAGCCATTGCCGCCGTTGACGATCTTCCACACTTCCAGGGTGCCGTCGCCGCTAAAACCACCGTCGGTGGATTGGTTGGCCAATTGCGGCGCGGCACTGATGCGGCGCGGGTCCATGCTGTAGCCAAAGCCGCCGTCGGTCTTGATGGTCCACGGGGTGGTGTCCGTACCGTCAGAGCGGCCAAAGATGAACTCGCGGTGGCGGGCATCCTTGAGTTTGGCCTGGTCGGCTGCGGCGTCGCGGTCAATGGGCAGGGGCAGCATTTTCAGGCCAGCAGCCTTGCCTGGCTTGGCCGGCTCATAGGCTACCGGGTCCATGCTCAGGTCCTGGCCGGTGTACGGTTGCACCCACAGTTGCAGAAACTTGCCGACAGCCGGGTCGCCGTTGTCCCACTGCGGGCCTTTGCTGGTCTGCTTGATTACCGCCTTGTATTTTTCCGACAGCACGTCGGCCAACGGGATAGCTTGATTCGGACCTTTGCCGGAGTCGTGCTCCATCAGGTTGACGAAGTACAGCTTGTCGCCGGCCTTGATGCCGTTCTTGGCGAAGTTGATGATGATGTCGTAGCGCTCGGCAATGGCCTGCAACGGCAAGACGCCGTTGTTGTCTTGCAGGTTGCCGTCACCATTGAGGTCCATCGTGCCGTCGAATGGCACCGCGTGTTCCATGATATTGCCGTCGTTGGCGATCATGTGGAACGGCACCCGCGCATACGACAGGTTGGAGCCGGACGGGCCTTTGAACTCACCACTGGTACCGGCAATCTCCCGCACCACGGCGAACTTGAAGTAGCGCGACACCGAGCCGTTGAGGAGACGGAAGCGGTAACTGCGCGCACGCACCTTGAGCCTGGGCTTGTACTGCCAGTTGACCAGAATCTGGTCAGCGAGGAAACCGTCCGTGTTGAACGGGTTGAACCACAGCTGGCCATTGGCATCCCAGGCTTTGTCGGCAATCACCAGGTTGACGTCATAGTCACGGTTCCCCCAAGGCATGGCTGACCCGCTTGGGAAGCGCAGGTTGACCCCGTCCTGCAGGGCCTCGTTGCCGCGGTCCAGGGCGCTGTAGTAGTTCATCATCACGGCGTTGCCCTTGTAGACGTTCTGCGCCGTGAAATCCATCATGTGGTCGTGGAACCAGTGGGTACTCATGGTTTCGCGCCAGTCGCCACGAATCTTGATACTGCCGTTCTCGCAGGTTTTCAGGCCCGGTGAACCATCGTTGACGAACAAGGTTTCACCCGGCGAGCAGGGGAAAGCTGCACGCGGGTCCTGGGCACGGGTGTTGATGGTGTCGTAGCCGGCCAGCTGCACCGGCCAGCGGTAGTCGTAGTACTGGCCGGGGAAGAAGTACGCGTTGGCAAAGCCGTCGCTTTCGGCCGGCGAGTGGCCGTTGTGCTCGTGGGTCGAGATGGTATGCAGGCCAAAGCCACCGTTGGCCGAGGGGTCAATCGGCAGGGCGTTGTAATGGCGCATCAGAATTGGCTGGCCGTAGCGCACCATGAGCAGTTTGGGCGGGAAGGTGCCGTCGAAGGTCCAGAGCGATTTGTGGTTTTGCAGCGGCATGTTCGGATGGAAGCGTGTGTCGATGCCCTTGGTGGTGCCCAGCGTGGTCGGAATGTCGGAGGTCTGGTAGTACAGGCCGCCCGGGGCAAATTCGCCGACGGCATAGTTGTGCATTTGCTTGCGGTCGCGCAGACCGAGGTTGATGCGCGCACCGGCCTGGGCGGTCTTGAACGCTGCCTGCGGGTAGAACTCGGTCCAGCGCTGGTGCGACCAGCCTTTTCCTGGTGGCCGGCCTTCAGCGGGTGAACCGACCGGCTGGCGGTTGAGGAACATCTCGATCTGCGCCTTCCATGGGTTGCGGTCCAGCACGTTGGCGTACTGGGTCGGAAACGGGTACAGGCCGGGTTGCTTGAGGAACGCTTCCAGAGCGCTGCCACTGGGTCCGCTGCGTGCTACCACGTTGGGGTCTTGCGCGGGGGCCGCGCCGAGGGTCGGTACCGGGAAGGTCAGATCGGGCGCCGGCGTGGTCGGGTCGAGCTTCTCTGGCCCGAATTCTTCGAACAGCAACAGTTGCTGGGTGAAAGGTTGTGCACCGAACAACGGGCTGGGTTTGCCGTTGGTAGGGTACTTGTCCGATGTTTGCAGGGCCGGCGGCAGCACGTTGTCGGTGCCTACCGTGTTGCGGTCGCCATACGCGCCATCGGTCAGCTCCAGCGAGCCTTCGTTGGCCTCCGGCATGGTGTTCAGCTCAAGCAAGGCAGCGGTCGGGTCGTCCGGCTGGTCGGTGTAGGCCGAAGGGTCGGTCGGCGGTGGCATGCTGTTGTCGTCGAGGGGGGCTGCCATGGCCGTGATCAACCCGAGGCTGATCATCAGTGCCGTGACGGAGGACAGATGGAACACGCGTCTGGACGCGTGACTCGCAGCAGGTGTTTTCATTGGCTTAAGCCTCTTTTGCGGCCTTAGGGCCTTAAGCCATCAATGGCGTTTTGCCCGTTAAATGGCCATCAGCAACAGCTATGCCAATAGATATTTCAGTAATGCTTTGACATACATAACCTTGCAGCGACTGGCGTGCACTCAAAGATGGCGCGTCAAGAATGGGGACAGATACCCATTAGCGGGTCACCATTGCCCACAGTTTGGGGCGTGACAGCCGCGGCGCCCTCGGGTATACCTGAGCGCTACCAAGGGGAGCCCGGCAATGGGCTGAGAAACCGCTGAACGCTGCAGCGCGGTGACCCTTCGAACCTGATCCGGATCATGCCGGCGAAGGGATGGGGCTTGTAACCTGCCTTTTTGCCGGCCTCACTGCGAGGCCAGTCCATGCCAACTTTCAAGGTCTCGCTGTCACCCTCATCAAGGACAGCAACATGACCGAACGTTTCAGCCAGTCCCTGCGCCGCCAGAGCGAGCCGACCTGGTCGGCGGCCGTTGGCCACCGTTTCGTGACCCGATTGTGCGACGGCAGCCTGCCGGACCCGATCATGGTCGACTACCTGGTCCAGGACCACCGTTTCCTCGACAGCTTCGTGACCCTGCTAGGCGCGGCCATCGCCACCGCTGACACGTTTGAAGCCCGCCTGCGCTTCGGCCGCTTTGCCGGGATGATCTGCAGTGACGAGAACACCTACTTCCTGCGTGCCTTCGAGGCCTTGGGTGTCAGCCCGGCGCAACGCAGTGAACCGGCCGATACCGCGCCTACCGCAGGTTTCAAGGCGATCATGCGCGAAGCGGCAGCCACCCGTTCCTACGCAGCGGCACTGGCGGTGCTGAACGTTGCCGAAGGCCTGTACCTGGACTGGGCGCTCAAGGCGCCGAAACCGATGCCGGACAACTTCGTCCATGCCGAGTGGATTACCCTGCATGACAACCCGGCATTCCAGGCATTCGTCGCTTTCCTGCAGGCCGAACTGGACCGCGTCGGCCCGCAGGAGGCCGCATTGGCAAGTGACTTCTACCAGCGCACCGTGGCGCTGGAGCTGGCTTTCTTCGATGCAGTGTACCCGGAGGGCAAATGAGCATGGATATCTTCGAGCGCCTCAAGACAGCTGCCTCGCCACAATGGAACCGCTACGTAGACCATGACTTCGTGCGTCAAATGGGCGAGGGCACGCTAAGCGAGGAAGCGTTCCGGACCTACCTTGTGCAGGATTACCTGTTCCTGATCCAGTTCGCCCGCGCCTGGGCGTTGGCTGCCTACAAAAGCCGCCGCCCGGCCGACATTCGCGCGGCGCAGGCCGGGCTGGCGGCGATCCTGGATGAAACCGAGCTGCACTTGCGCCTGTGCGCGCGCTGGGGCTTGACCCAGGCAGACATCGAGGCCGCGCCAGAGCATCAGGCCACGGTGGCATACACCCGCTATGTGCTGGACTGCGGCGCAGCCGGCGACCTGCTGGAGCTGCACGTGGCACTGGCACCTTGCGTGATCGGCTATGCCGAAATCGGCCGGACCCTGGCCGAGCGTATTGGCGACTTGAGCAATCACCCCTACCTCGAGTGGATTGGCGAGTATGCCGGGGAGGGCTACCAAGGGGTGGCCGCAGCAGCGCGCAAGCACCTGGATGAACTGGCGGCGCGCAGCATGACCGAGCAGCGGTTCGCCGAACTGGCAGGGATTTTTGGCCAGGCCTCCAGCCTGGAGGCTGATTTCTGGCAAATGGGGTTGGACGGGACCGTGTAAACCGCCGTGGGCTGGGTGATTACTACCCAGCCCAGGCCCGCTTTGGTGCATGAGCGCCTCAAAATAAGTCGTCCCGCACACTCCAGATCGTCAAATCGCAGCTTTAATGTGCACAGTGCATAGGGAATTCTGGGCGAGCAGCCCGATTTCTTCCGGGTGGCGGCGCAGGAAAAAGCGGCCCGCATATTGCTCTTTCCGCTCCCAACTACACACCCGGAGCCCCGTGCAATGAGCTCACCCAGCGAATTTCCACTCAGCGAAGCCCCCCAGTCCGCCCGCAAGGGCCTGCTGCCGATCGCGATGGTCTTGTTCAGCTTCACCTTCTTTACCGGCACGATGTTCGCCGGCGGCAAGCTGGGCATGGCATTCAGTTTTGTCGACATGCTGTGGGTGGCTACCCTCGGCAACAGTTTGCTTGCCTTGTATGCCGCAGTGCTGGCCTTCATCGCCTCACGCAGCGGGCTGAATACCGTGTTGATGGGACGCTTCTGTTTCGGTGAAGCGGGGAGCCGGCTCTCGGACTTTCTGCTGGGTTTTGCCGAACTGGGCTGGTATGCCTGGGGTACGGCCACGGTGGCCATCGTGCTGGTCAAGCTGCTGGGGCTGGCGGATGGTTTCGGCATGCCGTTGATGGTGCTGTTCGGGCTGGGTTTCAGCATTACGGCCATCATCGGGTTCAAGGGGCTGGACCTGTTGTCGCGGGTGTCGGTGCCATTGATGTTCGTGCTGCTGTTGGTGTCCATGTACATCGCCACCCGCGATGCCGGTGGCTTTGCCGGCCTGGCTGCAGTCGTCCCGCATGAAACCATGACCTTTTCGGCGGCAGTGACCATGGTCTTCGGCACCTTCGCCAGTGGCGCCACCCAAGCCACCAACTGGACACGGCTGGCACGCAGTGGCCGGGTAGCGGTGATCGCCAGCGTGGTGGCATTCCTCCTTGGCAACGGCCTGATGGTGGTGGCCGGAGCGTGGTGCGCGATGGTTTACCAGCAGGCCGATATCGTCGACGTGATGATGCTGCAGGGCCTGTCGTTCGCGGCCGTGGTGATGCTGTGCCTGAACCTGTGGACCATTCAGGGTCCGACCATCTACAACGTGTCGGCCGCCGCCTGCCACTTGTTGCGCAGCGAGCGCCGGCGCACGGCAACGCTGGTGGCGGCCGGGGTTGGCATTGTGCTGGCGATGGGTGGCATGTACGAAATGCTGATCCCGTTCCTGGTGCTGCTGGGGTCGATCATTCCGCCGGTGGGTGGGGTGATCATGGCTGATTTCTGGTACCGCCACCGCGGTAAATACCCGGCACTGGGTACGGCACACCTGCCACGCTACAACCTCACCGGGCTGTTTGCCTATGCCGTGGGCGCAGTACTGGCCTATGCCTCACCGTGGGTCGCGCCGCTGGTGGGCATCGCCGCCTCGGCAGTGTGCTACATCGTCATTCTAGAGCTGGGCGCACGCCGCCGGGCGCCCGGCCAGGCAGGCGTCGAGCCATGAGCCTGGCGCTGGACGAGCTCCTGCATTTGCCCGGTCTGCACGAAATGCAGGTGCGGGCCGGCGCGCGCAACCTGCAGCGGCGGGTACGCTGGCCTTACGTGGCGGAGAACGAGGGTATCGCCGAATGGGTGATGGGCGGTGAACTGGTATTCGTCACCGGCATCAATCACCCGCGCGGCGAAGCCAATTTGCTGAGCCTGGTGGAGGATGGCGACGCCGTGGGCATTGCCGGCATGGTGATTCTCACCGGCGGCAGTTTCATCCAGAGCATCCCGGCGCCCGTTATCGCGCGCGCCGAGCAACTGGGCTTGCCGCTGATCGAACAGCCCTACGCGCTGAAGATGGTGGTGGTCACCCACCTGATCGGCACTGCACTGGTACAGATGAGCCAGGCGCGCCGCTCGCGTAACGACATCCTTGGGCAACTGCTCACAGGCGACTACCCGAGCCTGGCGATTGCCCGGCAGCGGGCAGCACACCTGCAACTGGCCCTGGATAAACCGCGGCGCCTGCTGGCGTTGCGCCTGACGGGCGTGGACGCCTTGTTCGAGCGCCAAGGGCTGGCCCACGGCGAGCGTACCTGGCAAGCCACCCGGCAGGCCCTGGAAGACCAGCTCGAAGCCTGGTGCCGTCAGCGGCCCGGCAGTGTGACGGCGCAGTTGCCGGGCGACCTGTTCGTGGTGCTGCTGGCCGATACACAGGACTTACCCGAGACGTTGGGCGCACTGTACCGGCAGTTGCAAGCCGCGACTGATGAACTGGGCCTTTACATGGGCCTGTCGAGCCTCGCTGACGATTGCGCGCACTATCGCCAGGCCCTCAACGAGGCACGCCAGGCGCTGGATGTGGCGCAGCACCTGCGCCCGGCCAACGGCTATTGCAACTTCAGCGAGCTCGGCGTATTGCGCCTGCTGCAAGGTATTGTCGACCGCTCGCTGGTCGACGATTTCGTCAGCCGCACCCTCGGCCCGCTGATCGCCCCTGGGCGCAAACACGCCCATGCTTTGGTGCATACCCTCGACGCCTTGCTCATGGAAAATGGCAACGGGCTCAAGGCCGCACAGCGTCTGGGGCTGCACCGCAACACGATCAATCAGCGCATCCAGCGCATCGAACAACTGAGTGGGCAGTCGCTGGACGACCCGCTTTTTCGCATGAATGCTTCGGTCGCCATGCTGGTATGGCGCATGAGCGAAGCCCACGGCAAGGAGTAACAGCATGAACATCATCAACGCACGCCTGCGCGGCAAGCCTGGCCTGTTCCGCGTCGAACTGAACGGCGAGCGCATTGCCGCCATCGTGCCCCAGACCGACGTCGTGGCGCCCGCTACGGTCAATGACCTGGACGCCGGGCAAAACCTGGTGGTCGCGCCCTTTGTCGAGCCGCACATTCACCTAGATGCCACGCTGACCGCAGGTGAGCCGAAGTGGAACATGAGCGGCACGTTGTTCGAAGGCATCGAGCGCTGGTCGGAGCGCAAGGAAATCACCACCCACGACGACATCAAGACCCGTGCGAAAAAAACCATCGGCATGCTGGTGGACCACGGTATCCAGCATGTGCGCACCCATGTCGATGTGACCGACCCAAAACTCACCGCGCTCAAGGCCATGGTCGAGGTACGTGACGAGGTGCGTGAGCTGATCGACCTGCAGATTGTCGCCTTCCCGCAGGAGGGCATCGAGTCGTACGCCAACGGCCGGGCGCTGATGACTGAAGCCGTGGCGATTGGCGCCGACGTCGTCGGCGGCATTCCGCATTTCGAAAATACCCGCGACCAGGGGGTATCGTCGGTGAAGTTCCTGATGGACCTGGCCGAGCGTACCGGCTGTCTGGTAGACGTGCACTGCGACGAGACTGACGACCCGCAATCACGTTTCCTCGAAGTGTTGGCCGAAGAAGCACGGGTACGCGGCATGGGGCCCCGGGTCACGGCCAGCCACACCGTGGCCATGGGCTCGTATGACAATGCGTATTGCTACAAGCTGTTCCGCCTGCTCAAGCTGTCGGGCATCAACTTTGTGTCATGCCCGACCGAGAGCATTCACCTGCAAGGGCGCTTTGACAACTACCCGAAACGTCGTGGCGTTACCCGCGTGGCCGAGATCGACCGCGCCGGCATGAACGTGTGCTTCGGCCAGGACTCCATCGTCGACCCGTGGTACCCACTGGGCAATGGCAATATCCTGCGCATTCTCGAAGCCGGCCTGCATATCTGTCACATGCTCGGCTATGAAGACCTGCAGCGCTGCCTGGACCTGATTACCGACAACAGCGCCCGCACCCTGAACCTGGGCGAGCGCTATGGCATAGAGGTAGGGCGGCCGGCGAACCTGTTGCTGCTGTCGGCGCCGGATGATTACGAGATGGTGCGCAGCCAGGGGCACGCATTGGTATCGGTACGCAATGGCAAGGTGCTGATGCAGCGCACGCCAGCGCAGGTGCAACGTTTGCGCTGACGCTGTTGTCGCCTCAGGTGCACAGGGCTGCCAAGGCGTAGCTTGCGATTTGTGCATCCTGCACTGCCACACCGGTCAGGTCCGCCAAGGTAATCTGGCCGTCGTGCTCACGCCCCTTGGCGCGGCCAGCCAGCAGCGTACCCAGCTCGATCAGCTGGTGAGCGTTGATCTGGCCACTGCCGAGGGCATGGGCCACTTCGCCGTACTGGCTGCACTGGGCGATGGCGTCGACGATGATACGGTCTGCCCTGGCCACCAGTGCCGGGTCCAGTTCCTGCTTGCCGGGCACATCGGCACCGACGGCGGTGATATGCGTACCCGGCTGGACCCAATCACTGTGCAACAGCGCCTGGCGAGAAGGGGTGGTGCAGACGATCAGGTTTGCAGCGCCCGCAACCTCGGCAGCATCCTGCGTGCTGTGCACCCCGAAGCCCAGTTCGCGGGCAAATGCGGTATAGGCCGCAAGCCCGCGTTCATGCCGGCCCCAGACAATGACCTGGCGGCAATCGGTCACCGCGCGAAGCTGCTCAAGCTGCATCTGCGCCTGCATGCCGGTGCCGAGGATACCAATGGCCTTGACCTGGGCCGGCGCCAGCAGCCGGGCGGCGATACGCCCGGCCAACGCGGTGCGCATGGCAGTCAGCCAGCCTTGGTCCTGCAGCAGTGCCAGCGGCTGACCGGTGTGTGCAGACAACACAAGCATCAGGCCGTCATTGCTCGGCAGGCCCTTGGACGGGTTGTCGTAGAAGCCTGTCGAAAGCTTTACGGTGAAGGTCGGGCTGCCTTCGATGTAGGCCGACTTCACGCAACAGTCACCGTTCGCGCCCTTGAATGCGAAGCCCTGCACGGGCGGCACCTGCACCTTGCCTTCGGAATAGGCGATGAAGCCTTCCTCCAGTTGGCTGACCGCGAGCTCGGGGTTGAAGCGGGCGATGATCTGCGCCTTGCTGAAAACCCTCATTGAACGGCCTCGAGGAACTTTTCCAGCAGGATGTTACGGCCACACAGGATCACCGCGACACGCTTGCCCTGATAGCGTTCGGCGAGCTTCTGCATGCCGGCGACCGCAACCGCTGCAGCGCCTTCGATGATCCAGCGCTCACTGTTGGCGATATCGCGCATGGCGCAGCGGATTTCGTCCTCGCTGACCAGCACGGTATCGGTGAGCAGCGCCTGGCAAAGCGGGAAGGTGATGGAGCCTGGCTCGACGCCGCCAGCCGTGCCGTCCGACAGCGTTTCGCAGGCATCCAATTCGATGATTTCACCAGCCTTGAGTGATTGCTGCAGCGTTGGGTCATTTGCCGGCCAGCAGCCGATGATCTCAGTACCCGGCTTGAGGACGCGCAGGGCGGCGCCGATGCCGGAAATCATCCCGCCACCGCCCACGGCAACGAACACCGCGTCCAGGTCTGGCGCCTGCTCGAACAACTCCATGCCTATGGTGCCCTGGCCGGCAATGACTTGCAGGTCGTTGTAGGGGGACACGAAGGGTACGCCGTGGGCCTTGGCTTGCCTGGCGGCTTCCAGCTCTGCACTCAGCGGGTCGGTGGGCAGGCAGACCACTTCGGCGCCCAGCGCGCGCATTGCCTCTGTTTTGTATGCCGATGCGCCGGTGGTGGTGTAGACCTTCACTGGCACGCCAGCCATCTTGCCGGCCAGGGCCAGTGCCTGCCCATGGTTACCGGAAGAGGCAGCTATCACCCCCTGCTTGCGCGCCTCGGCCGGCAGCAGGCGCATCTTGTTGCTGGCACCGCGAAACTTGAATGAACCGGTGTGCTGCAGGTGTTCGCATTTGAGCAGCACTTCACAGCCGGTCAGTGCCGACAAACGGGGGCTGCGAGTCAGCGGTGTGATGCTGACGACAGGGCGAAGCGCGCTGTGGGCTTCTTTTATGGACGCAAATAGTGCGTCGAGGTATCGGGTATCGACAATGGTCGGTGAAACAGTAGCGACTGGCATGCTGCGCTCCTTGTGGAATATTTGTCTACAGTAGAATATCCATCCATTCACCGCAAGTGGGCGAGCGCAAGCGCTGGCAACACCCTGACAGGCTCCCAGTTCGGCCAAGCGGAGGGGAGTTAGCCCTTGAGCTCTTTCAGGTACTTGTACACGGTGGCCCGCCCCATGCTCAGAACGTTGGCGACATAGTCAGCACCACTTCGCCCTTCGAACGCGCCTTCAGCGTACAGCGCCTGCACCAGGCTGCGCTTGTCTTTCATCTGTAGCGTCTGCAGCGATAAGCCGCGCGCTTGCAGCCAGGCATGCAGAAACGTGTTGATGCGTTCCTGCCAGTCGTTGCGGAACAGCGAGTCAGGTTGCGGTACCAGCCGGCTCATCTGGAAGAACGCATCGAGTGCCACGCGGGCTTGCTCCAGTACTGACACGTTCAGATTGATGCACATCAGGTATTCGGGGTCGCCCTGCGAGTCGCGCAGTACGGTACTGATGGAGCGGATCTTCTGGCCGTTCCAGTTGAGCTTCTCGTAAGGGCCAAGGTTGGCACCGGCAAGCACATCGTCCAGTTCGTGATCGATCGCCGAATCATCGCCCAGCTTGCGCCGGGAGAAGTTGTTGGCGATGTGCACGACCGTCTGGCTGTGCAGCTCATGGACGATGACTTCAGCGTGCGGATACAGCAGCAGGGCGATGCTGTCGGCGATTGCCTTGTAGTTTTCCAGGGTCATTTTCTGTCGGTGATCGGTGCTGGACTTCCATGGTGGCGGCAAAGCGTTACCGACACAAGGTGGCGAGCCTGCAGCTTCCGTTGCCGGTCACCACTTCAGCAATGCCGGTTTCGGTGGCTGCATCGACGGAATCATCGGAGTGTGGGTATGGCGCTGACTTCAACCATTGATGAGTTGTAGCACTTTAGCGGGCTCGAGTATCGGCAGCGGCAAAACGACCGACGCCCAATAATAATAATGATCGTCCTCAATATCTCTCGCCAGCCAGACGGTAAAAGGGCTAGGTTGGTCAGCGGCAGGGGTGAAAACGCCACTTTTATCGATATTGCCATTTCCTGTGATTCTGACCCATTGGGTATTTTCCGCACTGACTTCAATCGGTTCATCGTGTTCGAAACTTGAGTAGAACAGGGTGAGTTTGACTTTTCCTGAAGAAAGGGATGCTTTAAAAAAGTGGGTCTCCCCGAACAAGGGTGTCAAGAACGTCGACGTCGCGTATTGACTGCCAACTTGGGCCTTGATTACATCGGCGACCAATGGGTATTCAGGCACTGTCGCCGACAACGCTGCGGGGACATTGGTTTTGTTGTTTACCTCAAGTATGACAGCAGGGTCAAGAGGGGCGGGCGGGTAGTAAAACCAGCTTCCGCTCTCTTGTTTCAGCTCACCCAGTGCCTCACCGTCAAAGGTGAATTGGCTATTAGGGGTTGCAGGCTCCAACGTGAGCGCCTGCTTTTCAGCACCCGCATACACTTCCTTCAGTAGTGGGTAGATTGACGCAGGCACTGCAGGTTCAGAGGCGCTATCTGTAGCCTCGAACGCGCTATTCAGCGCGAATTCGGCAGAATAAGCACCGCTCGCTGGATAGTAGGCGCCATTCATGAAATCTATCATTTCCTTCGGCGCGAACAATGACACAGCCGTGTCCCTGTCTCGGGGTGGGTGACCCTGCTTCAGCTCGGGGAAGGCGGTGTCCTGATAGATAATCCCAAACCCCACAGGTCCGGTTAGTCGTTCGCCGTTAACGCTCAAGGTGTCCGGGCTTGAGGGCGTCGAGGGCGCTGGAACCTGGAACAGCATGAGGGGATCGCCGTCTGTGAACTGGCCGATGGTATCGCCCAATAGTATCCCGGTGGGTGGCACGGCAGAGGGTAGCTTAATACCGCGCTCTTGTATGAGGTCGTCCACCATTTCTTTAGGGTAACCACTGCCGTTATGGTGAATTGTAGCCCCAGCGGGTAGCCTAAGCGTAAGGCTTCCTTCATTGTCGATTGTATACTTGAGTGGCGCTGACAAGGTCATCATCACGACAACGTCGGCGTCAGAATACCAAGCCTGATTGATTTCATAAATGCGCTGGGTGATGGTGCCTGAGCGTATTCTTGTGCGAAACCCCATGTACCTCAAAACGCGCTGAACGACCAGTAACTGGTTCTCGCCGAAGCGCATGAAGGCGGTGCCTAGATCGAGCGCCCCAAACTTGTAAACGCCGAAGTCTGCCTCCTCGTCATAGATGATTTTTTCGCTAAGGGTGTTGCGTTTGCGTGACGCATGGTGGTCCCAGTACTCGTTTAAATCTGGTTTGGACAATATCGTCATGATCGAGGGTTGACTCAGGTCTCTGGGGGGCATCGCGATTCACCAATGCTGGGGACTTGTAGGCGATTAACCTCCGAAAGTGGATTGCAGTAAACTGTTAGAAATGACAGTTGACCTGGGGGCATATTTGCGACCAATGCACCAGGCGCGCACATGCAAAAAGGTGATTATGAGGCGGTAGGAATTATTTGCAGGTGCCATGCGTTATCTCCATAATTGGCATGTCATTACGTGGTACATAACATAGTACGAATTTTTAGGAGCACGCATGGCCCGGGGCGGTATCAACAAGGTGGTAGTGCAGCAAGCGCGTCAGGCGCTGATTGCCCGGGGCGAGAACCCCAGCATTGATGCCATACGTATCGAATTGGGCAATACCGGTTCCAAAACCACGATTCACCGCTACCTGAAGGAACTGAACGGCCAGCAGCCGATGGCTTCCGAAGGGGGCGCCGCGCTGAGCGATGTGCTGAGCCGCCTGGTTGGGCAATTGGCAACCCAGCTGCAGGACGAGGCCGACCTGAAGATCGAGCAGGCCGAGAGCACCTTCACGCAACAGCGCGAGACGCTTGAGGCGCAGCTGGAAATCGCCCAGCAGGCACTGGCTGCAGCGCACCAGCAACACAAGATCGATGCAGCGGCATTGGCTGCAGAGACCGAAAAACTGTTGTCCACGCAAAGCACGCTGCAAGCTGAACAGCTGCGCAGTGCCAGCCTCAACCAGTCGCTGGGTGAGTTGCAGGTGCGCCTGGCTGACAAGGACGAGCAGGTCAGATCGTTGGAAGACAAGCACCGCCATGCCCGCGACGCCTTGGAGCACTACCGCAATGCCAGCGGTGAACAGCGTGAGCAGGAACAGCGCCGCCACGAAGCGCAGTTGCAGCAGATGCAGGTGGAATTACGCCAGTTGCAGCAGGGCATGATCATCAAGCAGGACGAGCTTACCCGCTTGCACCGTGACAATGAGCGTTTGCTGGGAGAGCATCGTCAGGCGGCCAGTGAATGCCGGGCGCAGGATGAGTTGCTGGAACAACGCGATGCGCAGATCCAGGGCCTGCGCACGATCCTGGCCCAGGCACAAGGCGCCAGCGAAGAGATGCGCCGGCAGCTGGATGTGCAAGCCCAGAACCTTGAAACCAGGCGCGACGTGTGCGCCGAGCAGGCGCGGCAGTTGCAGTGGCTTGAGGAACAATTGAAGGCACGCGACGAGGCGCTGGCGCAGTGTCGAGCGCAATTGGCCTCGGTTGCAGATTAATCAAACTTTTCCTGGCGGGTGGTTTCTTCCCTAGACACTCACCGGAGATAACGCCATGCCTGGAAGTCAACCACCGCACAAAGAGGGGCCTCACTCGGCCGAGCAGGTCGATCAAAAGACAGACCTTGGTTTCGACCCCGATTCCCCGGATGTCGAAGACCCTCAAGTCGACCCCCAGGGGCCTGCCAAGCCGCCTCGAGACATTGAGAAGAAGGAATAAACCACGGCCTTGATGATTGGCCTCATCGCCGGCAAGCCATGCGCAATATCTCGGGGCAGGCTTGTCGGCGACCAGGCCAGGCCAGGTTCGTTTCAGCCTCCTGCGCGCCTGGCGGCCTCTACGCCCGCCGCCGACAGCTTGATCGGGTAGTGCACGCTGATCTGATGATCACTGCTCACCGCCACGCTACCGTCGTGAATCAGACCGGCTTCTTGCAGCGTCTTGAGCATGCCGGCCACCGCCTTTTCGCCGCGGTAGTTGTCCAGCACTTCCTTGCCTAGCCCTTCGGGGTGCGCATGCAGCAGACGGGTAAGTACTTCGGTCTTCAATGCATCGTTACTCATGTGGGGCCTCACTTGCCGTGCTTGGACTGAAGTGCCTTGGCATGCTCCAGGTGCTGTTCGAGTTTGGGCAACGTTTCGCTGGCAAAGGCCTTCAGTTCAGCCTTGTCGGACGATGCAGCCTCCTTCTTGAACAGTTCCACCGCTTTTTCGTGAGCGTCTACCTGGTTGTTGAGGTACGACTTGTCGAAGGACTCATCGCGCCATTCCAGGATCATTTTCTTGACCTTGTCGGTCATGGCGGCCTCATCCGGCACGGAAATGTCCAGCTTGCGGGCAATGTCGCCGAGTTTCTGGTTGGCCTGGGTGTGGTCGGTGACCATTTGCTGGGCAAATGCCTTGATCTCGGCGTTCTGGCTTTTCTCCTGAGCCAGATTGCCGGTCACCACTTCGGCAATGCCGGCCTCGGTGGCCGCTTCGACGAAATCATCGGAAGTCGCGGCCATTGCGTGCACCGATGCGAGGCCCAGCACCATGGAAAAACCAACGCGTCTGATGAAGAGGCTATTCATGCTTCACTCCTTTAAACCGTGGCGCGACCTCAGTGTCGCGTACGGTTGAGGGTGAAGGCGTGGCAAAGGTTTAATCTTTTTTGCCGCCGGTTCCGGCCGTTCGACGCTGAACTATAGTGAAAGGCGGCGAACGCGGTATGGCCAGGGATTCCAATGTGCGCAGCCCGGAAACAGTATGACGACGGGGTTTTCGCCATCAGTGGCGAGGGCCGCGCGGTGGCGCTGTTCCGTCTGGTACTGGCGTTCATGCTGGTGGTGATGCTGGCATTCGTGCTGGTGGAGGGCTGGCGCATCTGGCGTGACTACCGTTTTGCCTATAACAACGCCGAGAACATGGTCAGCAACCTGGCTCGGGCCACGGCGCAGCACGCCGAGGACGCTATCCGCCAGGTCGACGCCATTACCGCAGCCTTGGCCGAGCGCCTGGAAGGCGATGGTTTCGATCACATCGACCGGCCGCGCCTGCATGCCTTGCTGGCGCAGCAAAAAAGCATCATGCCGCAGTTGCACGGGCTTTTCGTTTACGGCCCGGACGGCAGCTGGATCGTCACTGATCAGGCGGCCATCCCGCCCAACGCCAATAACGCCGACCGGGACTACTTCGTCTATCACCGCAGCCATACCGACCCGGGTGTACGTATCGGTTCGGTGGTGCGCAGCCGCTCCACCGGCGACCTGATCATTCCTATTTCCAGGCGCCTGGAGTATGCCGACGGCCGCTTCGCCGGCGTATTGCTCGGCACCATCAAAGTGGCGTGGTTCGTGCGTTACTACGGCGACTTCAAGATTGACGAACGCGGTGCGCTGGTGCTGGCCAAGCGCGACGGCACCCTCCTGGTACGGCGCCCGTTCGTGGAACAGGTGATAGGCCGAAGTCTTGCCAACAGTGAGATCTTCCGCAACCACTTGCCGTATGCCACAGAAGGGGTAGCGGAGGCGGTAGCGGTCGTCGATGGTACACCTCGGCTGTACGGCTACCGCGCGTTGTCCAGCTACCCGTTGGTCGTGGAGGCGGGGCTGTCGCGTGAATCCATTGTCGCGCCCTGGCGGTATGATGCGATCAAGTCGGTGGCGGTATTGCTGCTGTTGTTGGTAGGACTGGCAGCGTTTGGCGGAGTGGTACTGCGTCAACTGCGCGAGCGGATCGCCATCGAGCGGGCGCTGCTCCAGGCGCACCAGACGCTGAAAGCGTTGGCCTTGACCGACAGCCTTACCGGGCTGGGCAACCGTCGGCGGCTGGATGGGGTGTTCGAACCTGAGCTGCGCCGTGCACGGCGCCAAGGCTACCCCCTGGCGCTGGTGATGTTAGACCTGGATTACTTCAAGGCCTACAACGACCGCTACGGTCACCCGGCTGGTGACCAGTGCTTGCGACGCTTTGCCGAAGTGCTGCAGCAGGCCTTGAAACGGCCGGCCGATCTGGCGGTGCGCTATGGTGGGGAGGAGTTTACGCTGTTGCTGCCCGATACCGATGGCCGCGGGGCGGAAATGCTGGTGCAGGAGTTACAGCAGCTGTTGCGCCGACAGGCGCTGGAACATGCCGCAAGCCCATTGGGGAGGGTGTCGTTCAGTGCCGGGATCGCGGTGGTCGACCTGGCGCGGGAGGGCGTCACTGCTGAGGCGCTGGTCGCGGCGGCGGACAGGGCGTTGTACCAGGCCAAACAGCAGGGGCGGGACGGGTATTGCGTGGCGGGTAGTGTGGCGGCGGGGCAGGGTTGCTGACCTGGCTGGAGCGCGCGGGGGCGCCATGCGTCGCGATGAAACGCTAAAGCCCCAGACGCATTGCACAACGCCCGCTGAGACCGTGAGCATGCTCGCTTGCGAGGATGCTCTGGAGTCGTTCGCAAAGCCGGCTTTCCTGAAGCATCTCGAACCCGAAACGTGCATAGAACGGCGCATTCCAAGGCACATCCACAAAGGTAGTCAGCGTCAGCTCGCGTACACCGGCGCAGCGGCCTGCATCGACCACTTGCTGCAGCAACCGGCGCCCGACACCTTTCCCCTGGGCCTCCTGGCGCACCGATATCTCATGAAGGTGCAATGCCTGATGCGCCAGCCGGGCGCAGGCAAAACCCACAATGCGCCCAGCCGGGTCCTGCGCCACCCAACTACCACCTGCCTCGACGAAAGCCCTGTGCGCCGCGCAATCCATGACTTCGCCTTGCGCCAGCCAGGCCAGTGCCGGCCAACTGGCAAAAGCCTGGGCTGCCGAGCGCTCGACGTCCGGCAGCGACGTGATGTCCCGGTCAAGGGTAGGGCGGATAAGCATGAGTCACTCCTGTCGTTCTAATCCGTCGCCAGCACCTGCGGCTGTAATTGCCAGCGCACCGAGCTTACACCTTTCTCCAGGCTGACCCTGCTGACCAGGCGCTCCAATTGCGCCGGCGCCTGCGCGGTGCCCAATAGCTCGGCGCGCACTTCCAGGCGCGCAGGGTTGTCCAGGTCCTGGCTCTGCAACGACTGCAGGCGCAGTTGTGGATCGCCCAGGCTGTGCAGCATCAGGCTACGCACCTGGATCTCGTCCTCGCCGCGGCAGACGATACGGACTTCGAAGTGCTGTTCCACCTCGCTGGCCGGCACCACGTCCTGACGGTCCAGGCGCTGGGCGATATCACGCAACAAGATGTTGGCGCAGAGCACCACCAGGCTACCCAGTGCCGCCTCCATCATCAGCCCTAGGCTGCACAGCACGCCGACCGCAGCCGTGCACCACAAGGTGGCCGCGGTGTTCAGGCCACGTACATTGAAACCATCGCGCATGATGACACCACCGCCGAGAAAGCCGATGCCCGACACCACATAGGCTGCGACCCGCGACGCATCGGCAGGCGCCATGCCTGGCACCGCCTGGGTCATCAATACGAACAGGCAGGCACCGGTACTGACCAGCGCATTGGTGCGCAGCCCGGTCAGGCGTTGCCGCAATTGCCGTTCGGCACCGATCAGCGCCCCCAGCACCAGGGCAATGCTGACGCGCAGCAGAAATACTTTCCAATCCATAGCAAACCTCTTCCGCAGGCACACGCCCGCATGAACGCCATCAGTTGGCGCGGTTGAAATAACCAGAAATTGCGCAGGACCACGCGGAGGGAAGGAGAAGCGGGGGTTACAGGAAACCACCGTCTTGCCAGAGCGGCCAGACAGTGCAAAACACTGCCGGGCTAGCGCGCCACGCGGGCCTGTCGCAAGCGACTGGGGCTACTGTCCAAGGCAGGTCTCCTGTTGAGGAAGGCAAAATTGCGTCGCGGACCATACGCCGCAGGGCAGAGCAGGTCAAGGGCAAAAACATGACAATGGCTTCATCCGAGAACGGCCTGCTGCCGGTCACGCCCACATGGAAAAAACCCTGGGCAGCCGGTAACCTTGCGCCTTCCTTTGCCATCACCCGGACCGTTCCATGCTGTTCAATCTCGCCATATTGTTCGGCACCCTGGTGGCCATGGAGGGCGTTGGTACGCTGGCTCACAAGTACATCATGCATGGCTGGGGCTGGTGGCTGCACCGATCGCACCATGAGCCACACCTGGGCATGCTCGAAACCAACGACCTGTACCTGGTGGCCCTGGGGCTGATCGCCACGGCGCTGGTGGCGCTGGGCAAAAGTGGTTATGCGCCTTTGCAGTGGGTAGGCGGTGGTGTGGCAGGGTATGGCGCACTGTATGTACTGGCCCACGACGGTTTCTTTCACCGGCATTGGCCGCGCAAGCCGCGGCCGGTCAACCGCTACCTGAAACGCTTGCACCGCGCGCACCGCCTGCACCATGCGGTGAAGGGGCGCACAGGGAGCGTGTCGTTCGGGTTTTTCTATGCGCCGCCGCTGAAGGTGTTGAAGCAGCAACTGCGCAGCAGGCGCAGCCAATCGTGACGCATCCCCGGCACCTGCCGGGCATTGGGTGACGTCAGTTCACGGTTTCACCTTTGGGCTCTGCCGCCACATGCCCGCGGCTCACCCACCAGCCAAACCCGGCCGCAGTAAAGAACATGATCAAGCTGTACAACGCAGCCGGCACCGCCATGGTCGCGTTGTTCAGCAGCGAAGGGCTCAACGCCAGGGCAATCGCCAAGGTCCCGTTATGGATGCCAATTTCCATACCAATGGCAATCGCCTGGCGCTTGGGAATGTTCAACAACCGCGGCACCCAATAGCCCACCGTCAGGCTCAGCAGGTTGAACAGCAGCGCCGCCAGGCCCACCACCGGTGCGTACTCGACCACTGTCTGCCAGTCCTTGGCCAGTGCCAGGACGATGGTGAAGGCCAGGAACAGCGCAGCCACCAGCTTCATCGGTTTCTCCATACGCGCAGCGAATGCCGGGGCAAAATGGCGAATCAGCATGCCCAGCGCCACCGGCAGCAAGACGATGGCGAACACCTGCATGACCTTGGCGAACTGCAGTGGAATAGCCTGGTCCGAGGCCATGAACCAGCTCAGCGACAGGTTCACCAGCAACGGCATGGTCAGGATCGCGATCAGTGAGTTGACCGCCGTCAGGGTGATGTTCAACGCCACGTCACCGTGGGCCAGATGGCTGAACAGGTTGGCCGTGGTACCGCCCGGCGAAGCCGCCAGCAGCATCAACCCCACTGCCAGGGCAGATTCCAGGCCAAAGCCGTTGGCGATCAGGAAGCACACCAGCGGCAACAGCAGGATCTGGCACACCAGGCCCACCACCACGGGCTTTGGGTACTTCACCACGCGAGCGAAGTCGGCCAGGGTCAGCGACAACCCAAGGCCAAGCATGATGATGCCCAGTGCAAGCGGCAGAAACGCAGTGAGCAGGGGCGAGGCGGTCATGAGGGAGATCTCGGGCGAAGGATCTGAAGCAGTGTAGGTCGGCCTTGATTGATAGCTAATTGCAAAGGGCCAGCTCTTGGTAACCGTTTGTTACTACGCGCAGCGGCTGGCGAGGCTGCATGCCGCATTGCAGCAGGCATGCAGGCGAAGTAGCATTCCGTTTTTACCTTAGGATTAGCCTGATATGCCGTTCCAGCAAGGTCTGCTTGCCACCCCGGTGCCGGCCCACGCCCGTCACCTGTTCTTCACCCTGCAGTCGCCCGAGGCGTTGCCTGCCGCGCTGGATGCCTTGCTGCCGCAGGTCGATGGCAAACAGTTGCTGCTGGGCGTAGGCGCCCCCCTGGCCAAGGCCCTGGGCCGGGAAATACCAGGCCTGCGCCCGTTCCCGCTGCTGGATGCTGCGGTGGAGAACCCCAGCACCCAACACGCCCTGTGGCTGTGGCTGCGTGGCGACGAACGTGGCGACCTGCTGCTGCGCGCCCAGGCCCTGGAGCAGGCGCTGGCTCCCGCGCTGGGCCTGGCCGACAGCGTTGATGGCTTCCTGCACCGGGGCGGCCATGACCTTACCGGTTATGAAGACGGCACCGAAAACCCGGTAGACGAAGAGGCGGTGCAAGCGGCCATTGCCGCAGATGGCGCCAGCTTTGCCGCGTTCCAGCTGTGGAAGCACGACCTGCAATACTTCAAGTCGCTGCCCCAGGCAGACCAGGACAACATCATCGGCCGTCGCCTGAGCGATAACGAAGAACTCGACGACGCCCCCGAGTCCGCGCACGTCAAGCGCACCGCCCAGGAAAGCTTTGAACCCGAGGCGTTCATGGTCCGTCGCTCGGTAGCCTGGGCCGACCAACGCGGCGCCGGCCTGGCCTTTGTCGCGCTGGGCAAGAGTTTCGAGGCATTCGAAGTGCAGCTGCGGCGCATGAGTGGCCTGGAAGACGGCATCATCGACGGGCTGTACCGCTTTAGCCGCCCGCTGACGGGGGGCTACTACTGGTGCCCGCCAATGAACGAGACGGGTGTCGATCTGAGCCCCTTGCTGCGGGCCTGATCTCTAAACATCCAGATACAGAAACACCCGCAGGCGAGGGACAGAGCGGCTAGGCTTGAAAATTTCCGATTCATGACGGGAGATTTTCCATGTACGCACGTCGTGAAGTCCTACGCGCCGGTGCAACATTGGGGTTGCTGGCCGCCGCCAGCCCTTGGCTGCACGCTGCCGTGCCGGCGGGTTTGCTGGTCCGTAAAGTCCCGTCCACCGGTGAAGCGTTGCCGGTGATCGGTGCCGGTACTTCGGGCAGTTTCGAAGTAGAAAGCGGTTCGCCCCAATACCTTCAGCTCAAAACGGTGCTGAAGGCATTTTTTGAAGGCGGCGGCCGGGTGATCGACACCTCGCCCAACTACGGGGGCGCCGACAGCATTCTCGGCCAGTTGCTGGAAGAGGGCGGCTGGCACCGCCAGTGCTTCCTGGCCACCAAGATCGCCGCCAATAGCCGGGCTGAAGCCCAAGCGCAGTGGGCCGGCAGCCTCAAGAGCCTGCGTACCGACAAGGTCGACTTGCTGCAGATTCACAACCTGCGCGACTGGCAGACCCAGCTGCCTTATGCCCGCGAGCTGAAGCAGCAGGGCGGCACGCGTTATGTCGGCATCACCCATTACCTGAACAGTGGCCACGACGACGTCGCGCGTATCGTGCGAAGCGAGCCGCTGGACTTCATCCAGATCAACTACTCGGTCAACGCCCCTGACGCTGCCCGTGAATTGCTACCGCTGTGCCAGGACAAGGGCGTTGCGGTGTTGATCAATCGGGCCTTCGACGATGGTCGGCTGTTCGCTCGGGTCAAGGGCCAGGCCTTGCCGGGCTGGGCCGCCGAGGCAGGCATCGGCAGCTGGGCACAGCTGTTTCTCAAGTTCGCCATCAGCCACCCGGCAGTGACCACGGTCATCCCCGCTACCAGTCGGCCTGACCGCCAGCTCGATCAGCTCAAGGCCGGGCATGAGCCAATGCTCACCCCGGCGCAGCAACAGGCGCTGATCACGCAGTTTGCCTGAGATGATGCAAGCCTGGCGGCGGCGCCTGGACCAAGGGCTGAACATCCAGCCTGGTGAGGGGCCGGCGGTCATCGCCGGCTTGCTGCTGTTCTACCTGCTGTTCACCGGTTACTTCATGCTGCGCCCGGTGCGCGAAACCCTGGGCGTTGCCGGTGGCGTGGAAAACCTGCAGTGGCTGTTCACCGGCACCTTCATCGCCACGTTGGCGTGCCTGCCGCTGTTTGGCTGGCTGGCATCCAGGGTGCAGCGCAGGCATATCCTGCCTTGGACTTATGGTTTTTTCGCCAGCAACCTGTTGCTGTTCGCGGCACTGTTGGCCGGTAACCCTGACGATCTCTGGACCGCCCGGGCGTTCTATGTCTGGCTGTCAGTGTTCAATTTGCTGACGATCTCGCTGGCCTGGAGCGTGCTTGCCGATCTGTTTTCTACCGCCCAAGGCAAGCGGCTGTTCGGCCTGCTGGCAGCCGGGGCCAGCCTGGGTGGGCTCAGTGGCCCCCTGCTTGGCACCCTGCTGGTGGCGCCGCTCGGCCATGCCGGGTTACTGGTGCTGGCGGCGGTATTTCTGCTGGGCAGTATCGGCGCGACACTGTTCCTGCAACGCTGGCGAGCCCGTCAACCCATTGCGATGCAAACCGAACATCAGGACGCGCGGCCACTGGGTGGCAACCCGTTTACCGGCGCCACCGCCGTCCTGCGCTCGCCCTATCTGCTAGGCATCGCTTTGTTCGTGGTATTGCTGGCCAGCGTTAGCACATTCCTGTACTTCGAGCAGGCGCGTATTGTCAGCGAAACCTTCACGGACCGCACCCGACAGACACAGGTGTTCGGCCTGATCGACACGGTTGTGCAGGCCCTGGCCATCCTCACCCAGGTCTTTCTTACCGGGCGCCTGGCCCGTCGGCTGGGTGTCGGTGTGTTGCTGGTTGCAGTGCCGCTGGTCATGGCTGCCGGCTTCTTGTGGCTGGCACTGGCCCCTGTGTTTGCCCTGTTCGTGGTGGTGATGGTGGTGCGCCGGGCAGGTGAATACGCACTGGTACGGCCAGGGCGGGAGATGCTGTTCACCGTGCTGCCCGCCGAGGACAAGTACAAAGCCAAGAACTTCATCGACACGGTGGTCTACCGTGGCGGCGATGCGCTGAGCGGCTGGGTCAAGCGTGGGTTGGACGTGATGGGCGAGCACCCGCAATTGGCGATGCTGATCGGCGCGCTGCTTGCCGTGGGTTGGGCCGCGACGGGTGGCTGGCTGGGCCGGCGCCAGGCGCGCATGGATCGCCCGCCGCACCACTGACACGCGCACCAAATACGGCGATGCCGCTTATTTAACGCCACCGGTCCGAACCTCTCGTAATAAAGCGAATCTGCCGATATCGCCGAACTCCGAATCTGTGTACGGCATCTTGCCGTGCATTCCGAAGTCATATGAGGTTTGAACACCATGGCCACTAAAGACAACAGCCGCACCGGCAATCAACAAGGCAGCCAAGGCGGTAACAAGAACCCGGGCAATTTCGCCAATGACCGTGAAAAAGCTTCCGAAGCCGGTCGCAAGGGCGGCCAGTCCTCGGGCGGCAACATGCCCCACGACCGCGAGTCGGGCCACAAGGGCGGCCGTTCGTAACTGACCAAGGCGCAGTGCCGGGGCGACCTGGCACTGCAATTATCCAAGGAGGTACTCCATGCGACTGACTCCACTGATCATCCTGATGGCCGCGCTGAGCTTGGTCGGCGGCTGTTTCGACCGCGACAATGACCACCCTGGTAAAGATTCCGACCCCAGCAAGCCTTCGCTGCAGATGCAGCAACCTGATTCCAAGCCTGCACCGCAGCCTGCGCCCGACCCCGAGCCGATGCCTGGCCAAAAGCCGAGCCAGTAAGAAGACAAGGAGCACGGCATGACGGTGATGAACCGCAATACTGCAAGAACTGCGCAAGTGGTCACCGAATCGACCAGCCTGCGACAACGCTACCAAGCAATGCTCGCAGGCCAGGATGCTGGCAGCGGCTCATGGCTCGAGGAACAACTGTCGGGGGCTGCGAGCATGCCGGACGACTTGCCCGACACACCGTCCGAGTTGCCGGCCTGGAGTAAGAAGCATACCGCCGAGGTCGCCAAGGCCTACACCGTTTACCGGGCACAACGCCGTCAAGGCATGCCCCGGCGTTACTTTTCCAACCGCGCCCACGCATTGTGGTTCCTGCAACAGGTTGCGCCGACCAAGGCCGTGGATGGCGCCTGGCTACAGGGCACCCTGCATCACTGGCGCGATCCACGTTATCACGGGCTGATTCGCACCTATCTGGAAGAGCTCGGCAACGGTGATCCACGCTGCAACCATGTGCTGATCTATCAGCGCCTGCTTGGTCGCCTGGGTTGCGTAGAGGCCATGCCCCTGGATGACACGCGGTATCTGCAAGGGGCCCTGCAACTTGCCCTGGGGCAGCACTGCGACACTCACCTGCCAGAGGTGGTTGGCTACAACCTCGGTTATGAGCAGCCACCGCTGCATCTGCTGATCACCACGTACGAGCTGGCCGAACTGGGCATCGACGGGCAGTATTTTCAGCTGCACGTGACCATCGACAATGCCGCCAGCGGCCACGCCCGCCTGGCAATTCAGGCGCTGAATCAGCTAAGCCCCGCGCATGATCCGCAGGCGTTCTACGCCAGGGCGCGCTTAGGCTACCGCCTGAATGACCGGGGTATCGCCACGCCAGACCTCATCCGCCAGTTCGACCTGCAAGGCGAACTGTTTGCAGCTCTTGAACGCAAGCGGGTCTATGGCCAATTGATGCATGCCGACCATTGCCGCCTGCAGCAGCGTACGATCAATCAATGGCTGGCCGAACCCGGCGCCATGCCCGCATTCGTTGCCGCATTGCAGGCTCAGGGTTGGATCCGCAGAGGGCAGCCGCCAGCGAACAGCCGCTGGTGGACGCTGATCGACGGGCCGACCGCGGCGATGTTCGGAGTGTTCAACGCCTATGAAAAACAGCTTTGGCATGACTGGATCGCCGACGATTGGCAGCCGTCCATCCGCCGCGTGTCCCCTGGCAGTTGGGGGCTGCCCGAGGAGCCTGAAGACATACCCAAGGACGCCTTGAATGTGGCCCCCAAGGCGTTGATCCAGAGGATGGTCGGCAATCGCCACGCCACGCCCGACGGTCTGTCTGCCACGCGCGCCTACATGCGCGTAACCGGGCTGCGCCAGGAGGAACCACGTTGATGATGCTCGCTCACAGGCAAATCGAGGCAGACCAGGCGTTGCTACAACTGGGACAGCGCCTGCACGCCGATGGATACCGCTTTACCTGCGTGACACCCGCTACCCACGCGCGCGTCAATGCCCGCGAGGGCTGCGGGCAGGCCAGCACCCTGCGCGATATATTCGGCTGGAGCCGACCTTTCGAGCCAGGTTTGCTGTCGGCAGATCAGTTACTGTTGCTCGAACGTGCGCAGGCGTTGGGTGCACAGGGTGAACGGCTGATCAGCACGGTACGCTGGTCCAGCCTGGATGATTTACTGTTGCTGCATTCGGCGTATCCAACCGACGCCAGCGATGCCGTGTTCTTCGGCCCGGACAGTTACCGCTTTGCCCAGGTCATTCGCGATCACCTCCAGCACTGCCCCGAGCGGGTCGAGCATGCAGTGGATATCGGCTGTGGTAGCGGGGTGGGCGCCTTGCTGATTGCCCGCGCCGCCCAGCACGCACAGGTCAGCGCCGTTGACATCAACCCCCTGGCGCTGCGCTATACGGCAATCAATGCAGCCCTGGCGGGCGTGAGTAATCTGTCGGTCGAGCCCAGTGACTTGCTGGACGGTATCAGCGGTACGTTCGACCTGATCGTTGCCAACCCGCCCTACATGCTTGACCCCAACGCCCGCATCTACCGTCACGGTGGCGGCGTGCTAGGCGCCGACCTGTCACTGCGTATCGTGGAGCAGGCTCGCGAACGGCTGAGCCGCCACGGTACATTGCTGCTGTACACCGGCGTGGCCATTGTCGAAGGCCGCGACGCCCTGCTCGAAGCCATCCGCCTGCGCCTGGCCGGTCCGGATTGGGCCTGGGTGTATCGGGAAATCGACCCCGACGTATTTGGCGAGCAACTGGCTGAGCCAGGCTACGAACAGGTCGAACGCATCGCCGCCGTGGCGCTCACCGTTACCCGCAGCCGCTGAGGCAGCATGATCCGGCCCTGTACGTTCGGCATCGAGGAAGAGTACCTGCTGGTGAACCTGGGCTCGGGTCAGGTTCCGGCCACACCGTCACTCGCGGTGATCGGGCGCTGCCGTGAAGCACTTGGCCGCTATTTCGCCCAGGAAATGTTCCGCAGCCAGATCGAGCTGGCGTCGCCGGTGTTCACCAACCTGCATGAAGCGCGTGAATTCTTCCAGCGCAGCCGTCAGCGGCTGCGCGTGGCATTGGCCGAAGAGGGGATGGGGCCATACGCTGCGGCCAGCCACCCCTGCGCCGCGTGGCTGCGGCAGAAGCCCGCGGCACAAGGGCACTATCAGCAGCTGTTCGATGACTACCGCCATGTGGCAAGGCGTAGCCTGCTCAATGGCCTGCATGTGCACGTTGGCGTGCCGCCAGCGTGTGACCGCATGCAACTGATCAACCGCCTTTTGCCCTGGTTACCGTTGTTGCTGGTGTTGAGCACTTCGTCGCCCCTGTGGGCTGGCCAGGCTACCGGGTACATGAGCTATCGCCGTGTGATCTGTGGTGAGTGGCCGCACATGGGCTTGCCCGAAGCGTTGCCGGATTGGGCCGCCTATCAACGCTACCGTACCCTGTTGCAGCGCACCGGTGCACTGGCTGCCGATGGCGACCTTTGGTGGGCACTCCGGCCTTCGCGGCGCTATCCGACAGTGGAGTTGCGCATCTGCGATGGCTGCCCGAATCTGGAAGACGTTCTGTGCATTGCAGCACTGTTTCGCCACCTGGTTGAACACAGCATTGCCTACCGCCATGACCCGCTACCCTGCAGCCGCGAATTGCGCTGGATCGCCCAGGAGAACTACTGGCGTGCCATGCGCCATGGGCGCCACGCACACTTCATAGGTTGTCACGAGCAGCAGCCGGTCACGGCGCAAGGCTGGCTCGCCCAACTGCAGGCCCAGATACCCATAGACAGCGCGGACGCCGAGCGCGCCTGCCAGCACGCCCTGCACGTGCTGCGCCATGGTACCCATGCCGATCAGCAATTGCGCTGCCTGGCACAGGCCAGGGCAGACGGGCTTGGCAAAGGGCAGGCGCTACGCGCCGTGGTGGCTGCCGGGACTTGCATTTAGCCCGGGTTGACCGACAATGGCCGCGCCCTTTGCAGCCACTCGGAAACACCTGCTCCATGATGCTGATCAAGCAATTCCCCGACATTTCCCTGAATGACACGCTGTTCGTCTTTGCGCTTGAGGCCGAGGCTGGCGATGTCTTTACCGAGGTGAACACCGTGTTCACCGGCATTGGCAAGGTCAATGCCGCAATCGCCCTGACCAAGGCGATCGCCACGCGCAGGCCCAAGCTTATCGTCAACTTGGGCTCGGCTGGCAGCCAGCGTCATGGCAAAGGCAAAGTCGTGTGCTGTAACCGCTTCGTACAACGCGACATGGATGTGACCGCGCTGGGCTTTGCCCGTTATGAAACACCCTTGTCCGACACCCCGGTGGTGCTCGAACACGGGGCGGCAATACCCGGCCTGGCTGTGGAAACCTGTGGCAGCGGTGACAGCTTCGAGATCAACCATGGCGACGCGCCTTACGACGTGGTCGACATGGAAGCCTACGTGCTGGCATTGATCGCGCGGGGCGAAGGTATCCCGTTCGTGTGCCTGAAATACATTTCCGATGATGCAGGCAGTGAAGCCGCAGGGGATTGGGCGGTACAAGTGCACCTGGCGGCCGAAGCGTTCAAGCGGGTGCTGTTCAGCCAGGCGTGACGGTTGCCGCAGGGCAGGGCAGCTAAACCTTTGTCGCCCGGCGCAGTCACTTCTGGTATCAGCAGGCAACCCTGGGAGCACCCTCATGGCTCGGGCAATCTGGAAAGGCGCCATCAGTTTTGGCCTTGTGCACATCCCCGTGGCACTCAATACCGCCGTGCGCACCGAGCGCGTGGACTTCGACTGGCTGGACAAGCGCAGCATGGAGCCGGTCGGCTACAAGCGGGTGAACAAAGTGACCGGCAAGGAAATCGACAAGGACAATATCGTCAAGGGCGTAGAGTTCGAGAAGGGCCGCTATGTGGTGATCAGTGAAGAGGAGATCCGCAAGGCCCGGCCCGAAGCGACCCAGACGATCGATATCTTTTCCTTTGTGGAAGCGGGCGATATTCCGCTGCAGCATTTCGATACGCCGTACTACCTGACCCCGGACCGCCGTGGCGGCAAGGTGTACGCCTTGCTGCGCGAGACGCTGGAAAAGACCGGCAAAGTGGCACTGGCCACCGTGGTATTGCATACCCGGCAGTACTTGGCGCTGCTGCGGCCTCTGGACCATGCGCTGGTGATGATCACCTTGCGCTGGCCTGAAGAGGTGCGCGGGCTGGAAACGCTGGAGCTGGATGCCAGCGTGACCGACAGCAAGGTGGAGAAGCGTGAGCTGGAGATGGCCAAGCGCCTGGTAGAGGACATGAGCGGGCCCTGGAAGCCTGAGGATTATCACGACGCCTTCCGCCAGACGATCATGGACCTGGTGGAAGAGAAGGCCAGCAAGGGCAAGATCGAGGCGGTGGAGAAGGGCGACGCAGGAGGGGCCGAGAAAGGTGCGGACATCCTCGACCTGACCGAACTGCTCAAGCGCAGCCTGGGTGGCAAGAAACCGGTGAAGAAGACGCGAAAGGCTTCATGAACACGGCCAATGCCATTGAGTTCAAGACTGCGCCTGCAACCCCGCCAGGTAATCACCAAACCCCTCGCGGGCGCGGCTGTCACGTCGACTGCTGGTGGCCACACTATGCCTGGCGGTCCAGACGATCTGGGCGCCGCTGGCCTGCAGGTCGCTGACCAGCTGCACATCTTCATGCGCCGCCAGGGGCTGAAAGCCACCCACACGCTCATAGGCATTGGCACATACCCCCAGGTTTGCGCCGTGCACATGCCGATGCCCTTCACACGCCTGGTAGCGGCTCTGGTACAGCTTGCGCAGCGCGGCTGTCTGCCAGGGTTGCCAGTACTCGACATGCACGGTGCCGCAAACCACCTCGGCGCTGCAGGCCAGCTGCGACAGCAGCCAGTGCGCCGGGACCCGGCTGTCCGCATCGGTGCACGCCAACCACGTGGCGCCCCGCTCGACCATGTGCGCCGCGCCCACGCGACGTGCCATGCCGACATTACCGGCATCCACCTCCAGTAGGTGTACGCCGAAACGCCGCGCCACGGCGGCGCTGCCGTCATTGCAGCGGTCCAGTACCACCAGCACTTCCACGTGCATTCCCGCATGCTGCGCCTGCTGGGCAGCGATCAGCACTGCCCGCAGGCATCGCCCAAGGCGGCGGGCTTCGTTGTGTGCAGGGATGACAACGGCAATCATGGGCACGTCTCGTCGAGATCGACAACGCTTGGCTGGCATGACCAGTACTCCAGCAAAAAGTCCGCCTCCTCATGGCGGAACTGCTGATGCAACGGCAAATGCCGGGTCAACAGGCGGTGCACGTCGCGACCGTCCTGCGGGCAACCCGCGATAGGGTGCTTCCAGTGGCATGCCAGTAACGCGCCGTCGTAGGTAAGGCTGGCCACCGATTGTTCGATCACCTGCAGCCAGTCGGTGGGATCAAGGTAGTAACCCACCTCGCTGAGCACGATCAGGTCAAAGCGGCCGCCGGGCCAGTCCCCCGGTAACCGGGCCCGTTCGACCGAAGCATTGTGCACGTGAGCCAGGCGTTCACGGGCCAGGCCTACGGCCGTCGGGTCCAGGTCCTGGCACAGCAGTTCGGCGCAACGCTCGGCCAGCAGCGCGCTGAGCTCGCCATTTGCGCAAGCTGGCTCGAACACGCGCTGATAGCACTGGCGTGGCAGGCTGGCCATCACCAGCTCGCGTTTGCGCCTCTCGTACCAGCGGGTGCGAAAGGCCCAAGGGTCTTCATTGGTGGCGTATAGCTCGGCAAAATACTGTGGATCGAGGCTCATGACAGCTCCATTCAAAGAAACACCAGTTCGAAAGGTTGCAGAAGGCAATCCAGCAGGTGCGGCGGTAGCACCGGCGGCTGCTCGCCGTCCGGCTGCAGCTGGCTGACGTGGGCGGCCAAGGCCTTGCGCTTGCGTGCCAGACGGCTTTCATCGAGCTGCACGCGGTGCGCACGGGGCCATGGCAGGCGCGGGTCGTCAGGCTCGGCCCAGTGCCAGGCCCAGACCGGTACCTCAGCCAAGTGCACCCCACGGGTTGCCGCCGCCTGCGCAGCGGCGCGGCCGACGGCCTCGTGATCGCAATGGCCATCACTGCGCCAGGTGGCCATCAGCAGGTCATCGGCGCGCAGTAACTGGGTGAGGTGACGGGTCAGAAACGCTTCTTCGCGCGGCAACTGGCCGTCCTTCAGATGAAGCCTGCGCCAGTCCAGGCGTTCAAGGTCCAGGTCGAGCTGCTGCAGGGCCAGTCGGCTTTCCTGGGGGCGCTGGCGGCGCAATCGATGTTCGGTCCAGTGACTGGAGCCGGGGTGGCTGCCTTCGCCGTCGGTGGCGGAGATCAGCACGAGCTCATCCTCACGCCCCTTGAAGCCTGCCAACAGGCCGCCGGCCATGAGAATCTCGTCATCCGGGTGCGGCGCAATTAATACCAGCCGGCGCCCCGGCGGGCACAGTTGGCGTGAGTCGAGCCAGGTCGCACGCGCCAGGTGCGCGCTTTGCTGCCAGGCTGCCCAAGGCGTGCCACCCGCGGCCTGGATCAGATTCTGGCTCATAGTTGCCACACCCCGGCTGGCAACTGGGCCAACTGCTGGCCCAGCATCGCCAGATCGCGCTCGGCGTGGCTCTGACGCAGGAACACCGGCAGGTCGGCGCTCAGCCGGGCAAAATGACTGCTGCGACAGAACGGCGTGGCCCCCAAGGCACGCCCGACGTGACTGATAACCTGCTCTACGGCCTGTTCTACCTGGGCGCGGGTGCGGCGAACTTCGAAACTGGCATCCACACCGGGCTGCTGATCGATCCAGGCAGCACATTCACGCAATGACGCACGGGCGCCATGCAACGCAGCATCCACAGCGCCCAGATGCGCATCGGCATGCGGGTCTGGGCGGGGTTTGCGGCACTGTTCACGCAGGTAATCCGCCAGCGCCTCGGCCGCGCCGTACCAGCAGGCAGCGATACCTGCACCGCCTTGCCAGAAGCCAGGGCGCGAGAGGTATTGGCCCGGCGTGCCGATGAGCGTGCCTGGGGTATCGTTGAACGCCACCTCGACACTGGCGGTAGTGGCCATGCCAACGGCCTGCCAGTGCTCGATGTTCAGGCCCTGGCTCGGCTGCGACAGCTCAATTGCCACCAATTGCGGCTGCTCGGCCTCATCCCAGGCAGTAATCAGCGCGCGATCGATCTGCAAGGCACCGGAACACCAGGCCTTGGTGCCACTCAGGCGCACCTGGTCGCCTTCACGCGCAGTGATGTGGACCCGCGCATCGGGCGGCTCTGCCGCCCATACGCCCCAGATGCCGTCGTTGGCGTGGTGCGCTGCGCCGCATTCCGCCAGGATCGCCAAGGCATCGGTATGGCCCTCATAGAGCTTGGCCAGTGCCAGGTCACAGCCGGCCACCCGTGCCAAGGTCTGCCAGCGACGCAAGGTGTTGCCTTGCCCCGGCAACGGTAGCAGGTCGAGGTGATCAGCTTGCAGCGCCTGGATCAGTTGCGGCAATTGGGTATCGAGGTTGAGCGGTAGCTGGCGTTCGCCAAAGGCGCGTAAAAGGCGGTCAAGGGTGGTCAGGTTGAAGTCCTGAACGATGCTCATGGGCGTGGCTCCCGGGTCGTGTCCAATCGCAGGGGCATCATCATTCGAGCCCTAGCTGCTTGCGCATGCGCGCGGTGATCGACTGGCGTACCTTGCCCATGTCGGCCCAAGGGTCGTCGACCTCCGCCAGACGCTCGTGCAGGTTTGTGATGTTCCATTGGTTGGCGGCCTTGATTTGCGCCAGTTCCTCACGCCAGATAGGTACCGATACTGGCAGCCCGTCACGGGCTCGCAGTGAATAGGCGCACGCCGTGGTAGCGCCCTTGCCATTGCGCAGGTAGTCGATGAAGATGCGTCCCACGCGATTTTTCGGCCCCGACACCGCGCTCAGGCGCTCCGGAAACAGCTTGGCCAGGTAATTGACGATGGCGTGGCTGAAGTCCTTGACTTCGTCCCAGCCGGCACGCCGGGTCAAGGGCACAACCACGTGAATACCCTTGCCACCACTGGTTTTCAGGAACACCTTCAGGCCCAGTTCATCCAGCAGGGTGAGGGCCAGTTGGGTCGCCTCCACCATCGCCTTCCATGGCAGCGCAGGATCAGGGTCCAGGTCGAGGACAAAACGGTCCGGCTTGTCGAAATCCTTGTCCGTGGCGTTCCAGGTGTGCAGTTCCAGCGTATTCATCTGCACCGCGCCCAGCAGCGTGTCCGGGCGATTAATGACCATCGCCGCCTGGCCTGCCTCGGCCTTTTCATAACTGAGTACGTTGGGTATGTGCAGCTGGCCCGCGTTTTTCTGGAAGAACAGCTCGCCACCCAGGCCGTCCGGGGCGCGCACCAATGCCACCGGGCGGTGCTTGAGCTGTGGCAGGATCCACTGGCTGATGCCAGCGTAATACTCGGCGACTTCGCGCTTGGTCACACCCGTGGAGGGGTCGATGACCCGGTCGGGGTGGGTCAGCCGCAGTTCACCCAGATTCTCAGACGCCTTGGCCTGCTTGTTGCGGTTGGATACAGTTTTTGCGGGCATGGCGCGCTCCAGGTCAATGGCGGTGGCCGCCTTGTCATCGCGCAGGCCGTGGAACACCGAATGCCGCACGATGCCGTCACGGGTCATCTGGGCAAAGGCGACTTCAGCCAACAACTGCGGCCGCAGCCAGTGCACACCACGCGCTTCGGCTCCGGCAGGTGGCGAGGGCAGGGCAGGGCTGGCGATTTCCAAGGGCTTGAGCCGCGTGTGGATGCTGGCCAGTGTCGTGGTGTTGAAGCCGGTACCAACCTTGCCGGCATAGCGCAGCTCGCCACGCTCATTGTCGTGCAGGGCCAGCAGCAGGGCACCGAAGCCGCTGCGACTGCCTTTGGGGTCGGTGTAGCCGACGATCACGAATTCCTGGCGTTGCTTGCACTTGAGCTTGATCCAGTCTGGGCTACGGCGGCCGCTGTAAACACTGTCAGCACGCTTGCCGATCAGGCCTTCCAGCTTCAGCCGGCAGGCACTGTCGAGTAGCGATTCGACAGGTTCGTCGAAGTCGGCGGAATACTTGATGAAGTCGGAATGGTTGTGCTCAAGCAGTTGGCGCAACGTATCGCGGCGGTGCTGCAGCGGTAGCTGTCGCAGGTCCTGACCGCCCAGAAATGGCAGGTCGAACAGGTAATAGGTGATGCGTTCGTCGTGCTCGGTATCGAAGGCGTTCTGCAACGCCTGGAAGTCAGCCATGCCATTCTCATCAGCCACCACCATTTCGCCATCGAGCCAGGCCGAGTCGATACCGAGCGCGCGCAGGGCAGCCACCTGCCGGGGCATCTTGCTGCTCCAGTCATGGCCGTTGCGGGTGAACAGGCGGATGTCCTGGCCCTCGATTCGGGCCAGGATACGGTAGCCATCGAACTTGACTTCGTAGCGCCAGTCGCCGCTGGGTGGAGAATCCACCAACGTTGCCAGCTGTGGCTGTAGCTGTGCTGGCAAGGGTGCAGCCTGAACTTTGTCGGCGCGTTTACGGCTGCTGCGCGGGGCAGTGGCTTTTTTTGCAGCGGATTTGCGTGGCACCAGCGTGCGCTCGCTGAGCACGCTGTCGGGCAGGGCCTCGACAATGCTGTACTCGGTTTCGCTGCGCGCCTGGGCGTCGTGCGACTTGACCAGCATCCATTGTTCTTTCTTGCCGGCCAGGTGGGTGCGAAACAGGTTCCACACGCCGGCTAGCTTCTCGCCTTGCAGGCGGAAACGCAGCTTGCCTTTGACATAGGCTTCATGGGCATCGCCTTCAGGCTCCCAGATACCGCGGTCCCAGACGATCACATCGCCTGCACCATAGTGGCCTTCAGGGATATGGCCCTCGAAATCGGCGTAGTCCAACGGATGGTCCTCCACATGCACTGCCAGGCGGCGCACCTTGGGGTCCAGCGATGGGCCTTTGGGGATCGCCCAGCTTTTCAGGGTACCGTCGAGCTCGAGGCGGAAGTCGTAATGCAGGTGACTGGCGTCGTGCTTCTGGATGCAGAACTGCAGCGCATGGGCCCGCTTGCCACGTTTGCGTTTGCCGCTGGGCTCGGGCGTGGCGTTGAAGTCGCGCTTGCGCGCATATTCCTGCAGGGGCTTGGCCATGGCGGGCTCCGGGCAGATCACAGTCTCTAAGGTGGGAGGTGCCGGCCGAGGCGGTAGTTCAAAAAACTCTGAATCTTCCGTGAGCTGGCGTAGTCGACCGAATGAAGCCACCTGATGGAGAACGCACATGACCCGACCCGATGCACCTAAGCCATACACCCCCACCGAAATCGATGACACTGAGGACCGCATGGGCAGCGTGCATGAACTGGATTTCGATGAACGCCTGGACGAACGCGAAGGGCGTGTGGGCGACGAGCGACCCGCCGCCGAGGTCGCCCGTGAGTTCCCACCCCAGCGCGTGGCACAAAGTGGCATGACCGGCGGCGAAACGCTGAGTGACAGCCTGCATGAGGACAATGTCACCTATGACGATTTGAGCCCGGACACCCTGCTGGACGAAACCGGCGCACGCGACCCCCACGAGCCGGGCGGCAGTGGCGGCCCGGCAGACCAGCGTTTGCGCCAGGTGGATGCCGACGAGATCGGTGGCGGCATTGGCCTGGACGAGGCCGAATTGGCCCGATCCGCTCCGCTGGATGGGGTGCCCTGGACCGATGAAGTGATTGACGACGAGGAGAGCAAGCCATGAACGATCAACGCTGCGCGTGTACGCACTGCTCCTGCACGGTGGATGCCAATGCCTTGCAGCGAGACGGCAAGGCCTATTGCTGCGAGGCCTGCGCCAGCGGCCACCGCAAGGGTGAGCCATGCCGGATGCAGGACTGCCATTGTGGTGAAAAGCCCGGCGAGAGCGCGGTGGACAACGCGCTGGATGAAACCTTTCCAGCGAGTGATCCGATCTCGCCCTGAAGCAGATAGGCGGGCTGCCCTTGCAGGCGATCGCCCCGCCCTTTGATCTTGTTCTGGGAGCGGGCTTGCGCTGGCTCCCAGCCTTTTGTACTAGTGGGTCTGCCAAACCCCGTTATTTCGCTCACAGTCGCTACGGGCCTGGCCGAGGCTTGGGGTGTCGTAATAGTAAGTGATCACCCGCGCATCCTTGGGCAACGCCGGCTTCTCGCCACCGATTGCCTTGGGATTGGCCAATGCCTCTGGGGTCAGGGGAGCGATGCAGCTGCCGACACTCCCATCGGCACACCGCGCTACTTTGCTCTTTTCGCTATTGAGCATGTCCTTGCTTTCGTTGCTGCATGACCAGTTGATCGCTTCGGCGGGCATGTTGCTGTAGCTGTAACAGGTGTGCCGCTCCACCGGCGTCACGGCGTCGCTGGAGGAGCGAGTCAGCACATTGCAAGCTTCGGCCCAGGCCTGGCCGCTGGCCAGGCTGGCAACCATCATCATCAAGGCAGGAACACGCATTTTCCACCTCCAGGGCACAAGGCCCTCGTCAGGTCTGAGCAGGCTTGTCGCGCCGGCGCATGGCTTTGGCGCGCTTTTCCAGGATCAGGTAGGTCACCACTGCCAACAGCAGCGGAATCAGGTAGTACAACGTGCGGTAGCCGAGCAGGGCAGCCACCAGCGTGCCCTGGGCCATCTGCCCATGCAGCAGGGCCAGAAACACCGCTTCCAGCACGCCCAGCCCCGCAGGGATATGCGCCACCACACCGGCCACGCAACTGATCAGCAGGATGCCGAGAATCGATGGGTAGAACGCTTCGCCCGGCAGCAGCCAGAAGATCAGCAGCGCCATCAGTGCCCAGTTGCTGGCACCCAGCGCCACCTGGCACAGCGCCAGACGCAGCGAGGGCAGCGTCACTTCGTGGTCGCGCCAGCACCAGGTGCGCTTCTTGGCGAAACCACAGGCCAGCAGGTAGCCGCCCGCAATCGCCAGCAACAGCAGGCCGATCAGGCGCAGGCCTGTAGTGCCCACCGCCCAGTTACCGGGCATCTCCACCAGGCCCAGGGCGAATACGGTGCCGGCCAGCAGCATATAGCCCATCCAGTTGGTCAACAGCCCCAAGGTGAGGATGCGTGTAATGGTCGCGGTATCCAGGCCCAGCCGGCCATAAAGGCGGTAGCGCAAGGCAACCCCGCCTACCCAGGTCGTGAAATTGAGGTTGAAGGCGTAGCACACGAACGCGACGGGCAATACCTGCCGGGCAGGTAGCGTGTGGCCGGTGTAAGCCCGGGCCAACAGGTCGTAACTGGCAAACGCGAGGTAGCTGCTCAACGCGATCGCCAAGCCGATGGCAAGGGTGCCAGGCTTGTAGGCCAGCAAAGACTGGCGCACTTCGTTCCAGTCCAGGTTGCGCGCCAGCAGGTACAACAGCACAGGGATCAGGATCAGAAACGCGAGTGTGAGCAGACGCTTGCCCCACGTTTGCCAGCTTTTGCGCGCCATCAGGAGTTGCCCTCGTGCAAGTTGCCATGAGGTTCGGCTTCCGGCTGCACCGAGCGCAAACGCTGCCGGTGCGCTGGGAACCAGCCCGCAATGCGCGGGAAGTGGCGGATCACGTGGAAGCACACGAAGATCAACGGTGCTCGCCACCAGTAGCCGCGAATCATGCGCTCCAAGGTGACCGGTTTGCATTGCTCGCTGGCCAGTGCCTGCAGATGCTGGTGCAGTTGCTGGTTGAAGGCCCGATCACGAATGAACAGGTTGGCCTCCAGGTTGAACGACAGGCTCAGGGGGTCGAGGTTGCTGGAGCCGACGGTGGCCCATTGGTCGTCCACCAGTGCCACCTTGCCGTGCAACGGCCGCTGGCAGTACTCATGGATCTTCACCCCGTCGCGCAGCAGGTAGTTGTACAGCAGGCGCGACAATGCGCGTACCCAGCGCATGTCGGGTTGGCCCTGCAAGATCAACTGAACCTCTACGCCACGCCGGGCCGCATTGCGCAGCTCGCGCATCAATCGGTAGCCTGGGAAGAAGTAGGCGTTGGCGACGACAATGCGTTGCCTGGCTTTACGAAACGCCTGAAGGTAGTGCGCCTCGATATCAGTGCTGCGCATGCCGTTGTCGCGCTCGATCAATACAGCACTGGTGCTTCCGGCGGGCTCGGTAACCGGGCGTACCGCACTGGGTGGCTGCAGAACAGGAGACATCAGGCGCTTACTGGCTGCATGTACCTGCGCCACTACCGGCCCAGTGACCTCCACGGCATAGTCCTGCTTGGCCATGGCACCAAAGTCGCCTAAATGGTCGGCGCTGTAGTTGATACCGCCGATGAAGGCCCGTTCACCATCAACCACCACGATCTTGCGGTGCAAACGGCGAAACAGGTTGGTGCGCATGCCCAACAAGCGCGGTTGCGGATCGAACGCATGAAAGCTTACACCCGCGTCGGTCATCGCTGAAATGAACTCAGCCGGCAGCTCGGCTGTGCCGTAGCCATCCGCCGCCACTTCCACGCGTACACCGCGCCGGGCCGCCTCGATCAACACCTGCTGCAATTGCTTGCCCACCTTGTCGTCGAAGATGATAAAGGTTTCCAGCAATATTTCTTCCCGCGCCTGGGCCATGGCCTCGAATACGCGGGGGTAGTACTGCTCGCCATTGATCAGCAACTGCACGCCATTGCCGTCTACCCAGGGTCGGTTCACAGGTTGATCTCCGCAGCCAGTGGTACGTGGTCGGACAGATGCGACCACGGGTATTTGGACAACACCTGGGCAGCGCCCGGCACCGCGTTTCGCAAGTAGATGCGGTCCAGGCGCAACAACGGCAGGCGCGCGGGAAAACTGCGCGCCGGAGTGCCGAAGACTTCTGTCAGGTGTTCGCTGAGCACCGCGTCCGCCTTCAGCCGCCAGTCGTTGAAATCGCCGGCGATGATGACCGGCGCGTTGGGCGGCAGGCTGGCCAGCAGGTCCAGCATCAGCTTCACCTGGCGCTGCCGGTGTGCTTCGCGCAGGCCCAGGTGTACGCATACCGCATGCACCTCGTCATGGCCCGGCACCTCCAACTGGCAATGCAGCAGGCCACGTTGTTCATTGCCCTGCACCGACACATCCAGGTTGTTGAAGCGGCTGATGGGGAATTTCGACAACAGCGCGTTGCCGTGGTCGCCATGGGGATACACCGCATTGCGGCCATAGGCGAACTGCGGCCACATGCTGTCGGCCAGAAACTCGTACTGCGGTGTTTCGGGCCAGGCAGGGTGGCGCAAGGCGTGCTGCTGGTGACTGCCGTGCACCTCTTGCAAAAACACCAGGTCGGCGCCGGTGGCCCGTACGGCCTCGCGCAACTCGGGCAAGATGAAGCGCCGGTTGAAGAAGGTGAAGCCTTTGTGCACGTTCAGCGTCAACACATTGAGCCGGCGTACAGCGGTCACCTTGTCGATGATGCCGCGTGGGGCGGGCAGGGGCTTGTTCACAAGGCCACCTCCGGCACCACGCCTGGCTCGGTCATCAACTCATGGTCCAACGACAGCTTTTGCAGCAAGCGCCTGGCGTCGTATGGCGCGTGAACCTTCTGGTCGTTGTCGAAATAGCAGTACACATCCCGTGCGGCACGCCGAGGCGGCGGCCCCGGCACGACCAGGCGGGCATCGTCCGCCTGGTTACCTTCGCTCCATAGCTGGATACGCTGCTTCCAACGCCGCAGCGCGCGTGCGGTATATCCGCTGCTGTACAGCTCCACATCCCCGTGCAGGCGCATGTAGACGAAGTCGGCGGTCACGTCTTCGACACAGGGCCATTTGCCTGCGCTGTCGGCGACTACCAGCGCTACGCGATGCTTGCGTAAGAGCTTGATGAAGGCTTCGCAGAGGAAACTCTCGTGGCGGATTTCCACGGCGTGACGCAAGCGAGCATCGCCTTTGATGGCAAGGCTGCCATTACCCTTCAGGCGCTCGGCGCAGCCTTGGGCGCGTTCAAGGGCCGCTTTGCGGGTGTGTGGCAGCAGCGCCAGAAACCGGGAAAAACGGTCTTCATCGAACTTCATGTTGGGGGGGAACTGCCACAGGAACGGCCCGAGCTTTTCGCCCAACAACAGCGGCCCGGAGGCGAAAAAATTGGCCATTGGCTCTTCGATGTCCTTCAGCCGCCGGACATGGGTGATATAGCGCGGCCCCTTGACCGCGAACACGAAGCCGTCCGGCGTTTCTTCACGCCAGCCCAGATACCGCTGGGGCGTTTGCAGGCTGTAGAACGAGCCATTGATCTCGATGCTGTTCACCGCCCGTGAAGCGAATGCCAGTTCATCGTCCTGCTTCAGGCCTTTGGGGTAGAAGTCCTTGCGCCAGGGGCCATAGCGCCACCCGGAGATACCGATGCGAATATCGCTCACGCTGCCGTCCTCACTGCCGGTTCCTTGTTCGGTCGCTCTGAAAGTGCGACCGGCAAAGGCCGGCGAGGGTTCACAACGCTTGACCAACGGAAATGCTGACGCCGAGTTGAACTTTGCGGCAGCTGGCGTCTCCACCGCATACCCGTTTCCTGGCAGGGTGCCCGGATGACATTCGAGCCTTTCTCCCACTGCCAGATGGCCGGGCTGGGCAACGATGTGCAAAAGCACAAGCAATGACCTGCCACCCGCGGAGGCAAGCATGGCCAGACATATCATCCACTTCACCGGGCCGATCAATTCGTCTACCTGCGGCAACCTGATCACGACCTGCTCACGGGCATTGCAACAGGGTGCCGAGCTTCTGCAACTGAACATCGCCACCATGGGCGGCGAATGCAGCTATGGCTTTACCCTGTACAACTTTCTCCGGGGGTTACCCGTGGAGGTGCATACCCACAACCTAGGTACGGTGGAATCCATGGGCAATATCCTCTTCCTTGCCGGAGAGCGACGCACGGCTTGCAGTTTCAGCAAGTTTCTTTTCCACCCGTTTCATTGGACCTTGCATGGTTCGGTGGACCATTCGCGGATGTCCGAGTATGCGATGAGCCTGGATTACGACCTGCGCCTGTATGCGCAGATCGTGGCCGAGCGCACGAAAGGCGCGGCCGAGGTCCTGGATGTACCGCGCTATCTAATGGCTTATCCAAGGATACTGGCGCCGCGGGAGGCGCTGGAAAACGGAATGATCCATGCAATCGACGAGATGCCGATCGCGTCAGATGCCGTTCAGTGGAGTGTGCACGCCTAGCTTACCGAACGGACGCCGCCGTGCCCGCGTCACAAGCCAGCAAGGAGCGGATCAGGGCCTTGATCTCGCCCTTCACCACAGCCACCTGATCCAGGTGGGCAAAGCGGCAGTCGGCAATTTCGTGCCGGGCCTTGGGCTGCGGTGCTTCGGCAAACTCCGCTGCGAACACGTAATGCACACGCTCTGACGTTTCGTGGCGCATCAACAACACCAGCGATTCAGCCTGTAGCCCAGTCTCTTCCAGCAACTCCCGCTGCGCGGCCTGCATCGGCGTCTCGCCGGGTTCGATCTTGCCGCCTGGAAGGGTCCAGGGCGCCTTCGGCTTTCTCACCCACAACCACTTGTGGCGCTGCTTGCCATGCCGGCAAATGATGGTGGCGCGATGCTTGACTGGTTTCATTCCGGCTCCTGGGCGATTCCTTTATTGCATGAAGTTTCGGCCCTGGCTGGCAATAAACGTTGCGTTGAAGCTGACGAACGGTCACTTCCATTACGCAAACAGCCTGCCTGCATGTTTTTAGTGCCACCGGTCAGCTGACTGTAAAACCATTGAGCACAGCGACCGATCGGGGGCTCGGAAGCTAGGCATGGCATCGATTCATGCGATCAGCCAATCCATCGCAAGGAGAAACGACATGGCGCAGGACCAAGAGCGAACCCGCCAGCGCGGCGGCACCAAGGAAACCAACCCAGGTAACTTTGCCAATGACCGCGAGAGGGCTTCGCGCGCTGGCCACAAGGGTGGCCAGGCATCTGGCGGCAACTTTGCCAACGACCGTCAACGGGCATCGGAAGCCGGACGCAAGGGGGGGCGCAACAGCCACAGTGCAGGCCGCAGCCAGTGAGAGGGAGCTTTCGCTGAACGCCAGCTCCCCATAGGTGCCCAGCAGCGATTTCGGGGTAACCGCCCCGGAATCGCGCCATGACATTTTGTTGGACAAAATTTTGAATCTTCTGGCCACCGCCCGATCAATCAAAATGTCATCCATGGAGAAGAGGAGGCCCCCTGCGATGCCTAGTCCACAGCTGTACATAATCGATTACAAACTGCATGACCAGCCGCGCAGTTTCATCATTCGCTTGGAACGCCTGGACAATGCCGAGGCTTGGCATTGGGCAAGTTGTGATGCGGGCATCGGCATCATTCCCAAGTTCGGTCGCGAGAAAATCAGGAAGGTCAGTCGGCCGATGGCCGAGCGTTACGGCATTACCGCCGTGAGCTGGCGGATTTCGGGAAGCAAACCCAACCAGTCGGTGGGCGATCCGGCAGCGATGGTTTAATAGCTCGCCTGCAACCGGTAAAAGAGACTGCAGGAACGGACGTGCCCGCTCCTGCAGGATACGCTGATACTCACCGTGTCAGGCGCCAGACTCAGGGTCGCTGGCCGGGACGCCGGGCCGGTTTTCCTCATCATCAGTCACATTGGGGTCGGTATCCGGGTCGTCTGCCCGATCATTGCGTCGATCCGGCTCCAGCTCCGGCCAGTCATCTTCAACATTGCCGCCACCCATTCGCAGTAGGGAATCCATTGCGCAGTCCTCGTTGATGGTCCTCATGAATTGAGAGCTACAGGTGTACGCCAGAGGTTCACTGAGCATTGGCAGTCGCTGACCAACGGTTTAGATGCCTGCATGCTTCACTGCAGCCACGTACGTGTACTGATCCCAAGTGCCTTGAACCGCTACCGACCTCTTCGCGGGTGAACCCGCTCCTACAAGGGCGCTGTGCCGATCAGAGGCGGCGTGCCCGAGAAGAGGCCAGTAGCTTCAACCCATCATGCTGGCTTTTTCAGCACCAAGGTCAGGATGTCATAGCTGGCCACTAGCTCACCCAGCTGATTGGTCACCTCCACATCCCACGCCACCACCCCCTGCGGCTGCCCCAGCGGGCTGGTCTTGCCCTGGTCGATCTTGCGCTTGCAGGTCAGCCGCGCCTGGATGGTATCGCCAATGCCCACCGGGTTGATGAACCGCAGGGTGTCCAGCCCATAGTTGGCCAGCACCGGTCCGGCACCGGGCGACACGAACAGCCCGGCCGCTGCCGACAGTACGAAGTAACCGTGAGCAATGCGTTTACCGAACTGCGACGCCTTGGCGGCGATTTCGTCGAAGTGCATATAGAAATGGTCGCCTGACAGGCAGCCGAAATTGACCAGGTCAGCTTCTGTCACGGTGCGGCGATGGGTGAGCAGCGACTCGCCGATACGCAGCTGCTCGAAGTAGCGACGGAACGGGTGCACGTCGGTTTTGATCACGTCGCCGCCGCGCACGTACTCGCCGGTGACCGCCGTGAGCATGCTCGGCGAGCCTTGCACGGCGGCGCGCTGCAGGTAGTGCTTGACCGCACGCAGGCCACCCAGCTCTTCACCACCACCGGCGCGGCCCGGGCCACCGTGCTTGAGCTGCGGCAGCGGCGAGCCGTGCCCAGTGGACTCCTTGGCAGCCTGGCTATCGAGCACCAGCAGTCGGCCATGCCAGGCAGCCGCCACCGGGATAGCCTTGGCGGCCACGCTGCGGTCGGCGGTGACCAGGGTCGCCACCAGGCTGCCTTTGCCACGGGCAGCCAGTGCCAAGGCTTCGTCGAGGTCGTCATAGGCCATCAGCGTACTGACCGGGCCGAACGCTTCGATATCGTGGGCGCCGCCCTCGGCATGTGGGTCGCGGGCCTGCAACAAGGTTGGCGCAAAGAACGCGCCTTCAGCCACGCCTTCGCCACGCGGGGCAAAGCCATCGTTGGCGCCGAACAGCTGATCACAACTCTGCAGCAGGCTGCGCACCCGCTCGCCGACATCGCGCTGCTGGTCATGGGAGGCCAAGGCCCCCATGCGCACACCTTCCAGCGACGGGTCGCCAACCACGACCTTGCTCAAGCGTTCGCGCAGGCGGGTGGCCACGGCATCCAGGTGCCTGGCCGGGACGATCGCACGGCGTATGGCGGTGCACTTCTGCCCGGCTTTAGTGGTCATTTCACGCACCACTTCCTTGATGTACAGGTCGAACTCTTCGCTGTCCGGACTTACGTCCGGGCCGAGGATGGCGCAGTTGAGCGAGTCGGCCTCGGCGGTGAACGGCACCGAGTTGCGAATCAGGTTGGGCGTCACACGCAGTTTCGCGGCAGTGTCGGCGGAGCCGGTGAAGGTCACCACGTCCTGCCCCTGCAGGCGGTCGAGCAGGTCGCCGGTGCTGCCGATAACCAGCTGCAGGCTGCCTTCGGGCAGCAGCCCGGAGGCATTCATCAGGCGTACCACGGCCTCGGTCAAATAGCTGGTCGAGGTCGCCGGCTTGACGATGCAGGGCATACCGGCCAGGAACGTCGGGGCAAACTTTTCCAGCATGCCCCAGATGGGGAAGTTGAACGCGTTGATGTGCACCGCAACGCCTGCCCGTGGCACCAGGATGTGACTACCGGCGAAATGGCCTTGTTTGCCCAAGGGTATGGCAGGCCCTTCATGCACCAGGTTACCCGACGGCAGCTCGCGGCTGCCGATGCCGGCATAGGAGAACAGCGTGGCGTTGCCGCCTTCGATATCGATCCAGCTGTCGGCCCGGGTGGCGCCGCTGTGGTGCGACAGGGCGTAGAGCTGCTCCTTGTGGTCGGCCAGGTACAGGGCCAGGGCTTTGAGGCGCTGGGCACGTTGTTGGAAATCCATGCCCATCAGCGAGGCAAGACCGCGTGCACGCGCGTAGTCCACAGCTTCGGCGAAGTCCGGGCGCTCTTCATGGCTGTAGGCCAGTACGTGGCCGTCGAGGGCGCTGCGCAGGGCCTGGGCGCCGTGCTGGCCGAGCCAACGGCCGGCGATGAAACTTTGCAGAGTAGGGGCGGCAGACATGCTGTTCTCCATGCTGTTCAAAATGTGAGAGGCGCTGTTACCACAGCGCCAGGGTGTAGCCGATGATCAGGCGGTTTTCGTCCACGGCGTTGGTCAGGCCGTTGCCGGAGCGGAAGGTGACATTGCGCCAGCGCAGGCTGACGTCCTTGAACGGGCCACTCTGGATGACATACGTGATGTCGGTGTCACGCTCGCGCTCGCGGCCATTGGTCACGGTGGCAGTTTCCGCGTGGCGACCGTCGGTGTAGCGGGTCATGAAGCTCAGGCCGGGGATGCCCATGGCAACGAAGTCGTAGTCGTAGCGCACTTGCCAAGCGTCCAGCCCGGCGCGGGTGAAGGTGTTGTAGGTGACCAGGTTGACGGTGAACGGGTCGCCGCCGTTGACGAACGGGAAGGCGCTGTCACCGGACATCTGCTGCCAGGTGGCGGTGAACTTGTGCGCCCGCACGCCCAGGGTGAACATGGCGTTGAAGTTACGGTTGTCGATGTTGCCGGCACGCTCGGCACCGTCGTTGCGGCTGTCGAAGTAGCGCAGGTCACTGCGCAGGCTCAGTCCTTCTGCCAGTGGGCGGGTGTCGATCAGACCGACGAACTGCTGACGGTAGATGTCCTGGAGCTTGGCGTAGTAATAGCTGACCGTGGTTTGCGGGGTGATGGCGTAGCTGCCACCACCAAAGTCCAGGTGGTCACTGCTGGCAGCGCCATAGCCGATGTCGTCGCGGCCAGACGAATCCCGCAGGTTGGCCTTGGTCAGGCGTCCGGCATTGAAGGTGAGGCCATCGAGGTCCTGACTGGTGAGCAGGCCACCCTGGAAGGTGGACGCCAGCAGGCGGGTGTCGTTGTACACCACCACCGGCAGGATCGGCTGCAAGGTGCCCAGCCGCAAGGTGCTCTTGGACACGCGTACCTTGCCGGTCAGGCCTAGCTCGCTGTAGTCATCGACCGGTTCGTGGCTGTTCGGGCCAAAAGGCAGCAGGCCGGTGTTGCGGCGGTCGCGGCTGGAGTCGAGCTTGATGCCCAACTGGCCCAGCGCGTCCACGCCAAAGCCGACCGGGCCCTCGGTAAAGCCCGACTCCAGCTTGGCGGTAAAGCCTTGGCCCCATTCCTCGGCCTTGGCCTGCGGGGCGTTGCTCTGGCGAAAATCACGGTTGATGTAGTGGTTGCGCAGCTCCAGGCGTGCATGGCTGTCGCCGATGAAGTCGGCCAGCGCGGGCATCGGCAGGGCGAAGGTGGCCAGCCAGGCGGCTGACAGGAAGTGTGTGCGGTTCATTGTTGTTGTTTTACCCGACATGTCTGTTCGTCCTTGAAGTCAGTGTTTGCTGGCGCCAGCCGCACCGATACCGGTCATGGAGCGGATGAACTGGCCCAGGTAGCGACCACGCTCTTCAACGGCACGTTCGGAGCTGTCGGTAACCGAGAACACCCAGGCACTGAGGAAGGCCAGGCTCATGGAGAACAGCGCAGGGTTGCTGTAGGGGAACAGCGCCGTTTTGTTGTGCAGCACGTTGACCCACACCGCCGGGCCCAGCACTACCAACAGCACCGCCGAGACCAGCCCGGCCATGCTGCCGCACACCGCGCCACGGGTGGTCAGGCCTTTCCAGAACATGGAAAGGAGCAGCACCGGGAAGTTGACCGAAGCGGCCACCGCCAGCACCAGGCCGGAAAGGAAGGCAATGTTCTGCGACTCGAACATCAGGCCCAGGATCACCGCCAGCAGGCCGATGAGCAACGTGGCAATGCGTGACACGCGCATTTCCTCTTGCTCGGTAGCCTTGCCTTTGCGCATTACGCAGGCATACAGGTCGTGGGACACGGCCGATGCCCCGGACAGCGCCAGGCCGGCGACCACAGCCAGAATGGTGGCGAAGGCGACGGCAGAGATGAAGCCCAGGAACAGGTTGCCACCCACGGCCTGGGCCAGGTGCACGGCGACCATGTTGCCGCCACCGATGATGGCGCCAGTGGCGTCGCGGTAGGACGGTTCAGTGCCGACCATGACGATGGCGCCAAAGCCGACAACGATCAGCAGCAGGTAGAAGTAACCAATGAAACCGGTGGCGTAGAACACGCTCTTGCGTGCTTCCTTGGCATCACTGACAGTGAAAAAGCGCATCAGGATATGCGGCAGGCCAGCGGTGCCGAACATCATGCCCAAACCGAGGGAAATGGCGTCCACCGGGTTGGACAACAAGCCGCCTGGGGCCATGATCGCCTGGCCCTTGGCATGCACGGCCACGGCACTGGCAAACATGGCCTCGGTGCTGAAGCCGAAGTGCTTGAGCACCATGAAGGCCATGAAACTGGTGCCAGATAGCAGCATTACCGCCTTGATGATCTGCACCCAGGTGGTGGCGAGCATGCCCCCGAAGGTGACATAGGCAACCATCAGCACACCGACCAGCATCACGGCGTACAGGTAGCTGATGCCGAACAGCAGCTCGATCAGCTTGCCGGCGCCGACCATTTGCGCCACCAGGTACATCAGCGCCACCACCAGGGTGCCGAAAGCCGAGGTCAAGCGCACCGGGGTTTGCGCCAGCCGGTAGCTGACCACGTCGGCAAAGGTGTACTTGCCCAGGTTACGCAGGCGCTCGGCAATCAGGAACAGGATGATCGGCCAGCCCGCCAGGACACCGAGGGCATACAACAGGCCGTCGTAGCCGTTCATGAACATCATCGCGGAAATGCCCAGGAACGAAGCGGCACTGATCATGTCGCCAGCGATCGCCAGGCCGTTCTGCATACCGGTCAAGCCGCCGCCGGCGGTGTAGAAGTCACTGGCCGAGCGGGTGCGCAGGGCAGCCCAGCGGGTGACCAGCAGGGTGAAGCAGACAAACACCATGAACATCGAAATGGCGGTCCAGTTCATTGTGCGCACTCCTGCTTGACCTTGTCGTTGAGCGGGTCGAGCACGTTGTTGGCGCGGTGCACATAGATGCCGGTCAGGGCAAAGGACAGCAGCACCATCAACACGCCCACCAGCATGCCGACAGTGGTCACGCCGCCGCTGAGGGACTGGCCGAGGGTGCTGGGCGAAAACGCAACCAGCAGGACGAAGCCGTAGTAGACCACCAGCATGGCCAGGGTCAGGCTGCCGTTGAGGCGGCGCTTGCGCCGCACCAGGTGCTGGAAGTCGGGGTGGTTGGCGATGCTTTCTATGCGTTCGGGTGTCATGGCAAGCGATCTCTTGGTTTTGTAATTGTTGTGTTGAGGTCACGCGGGGTATTGCGTTGTTGCTTAGGCCCTCTTCGCAGGTAAGGATGCCTCCCTAAGGCCTTGCGCAGGCCCTGTAGGAGCGGGTTTACCCGCGAAGCAGTCGACTCGGTCTACAACTGGTCGAAGTCAAGCACCACCCTGTCGCTCACCGGGTAGGTCTGGCACGACAGCACATACCCGGCCGCCACTTCGTAATCTTCGAGGGCATGGTTGCTGTCCATCTCCACTTCGCCCTCGATCACCCGGCACTTGCAGGTTGAGCACACACCGGCCTTGCACGAGTAGGGCAGCTCGGCACCAATGGCGTTGCCGGCGTCGAGCACGTTCTGGGTGTTGCGCGGCAGGTCGAAGCTCAGTGCCCGGCCGTCGCTGATCACGGTGATATGGCTAAGCGCCGAATCCACCTGACGTGCCGCCTCACGGGCTTCGCGGCGGGCCTCGCTGCCGGCGGCGGCGAACAGCTCGAAGTGGATGCGTTCCTTGGACATGCCGTTGGCCTGCAGGCTGTCACGCACGGTCTCGGTCATCGCCTGCGGGCCGCAGATGAACGCCGCGTCCAGGCCGGCAACGTCCAGCCAGCGCGAAAACAGCTGGCCGCATTTGTCGGCGTCGATGCGGCCGTTGTACAGGTCGACGTCCTGCTGTTCGCGGCTGAACACGAAAATCAGGTTCAAACGGTCGAGGTAACGGTTTTTCAGGTCTTCGAGCTTGTCGCGGAACAGCGCCCCCGAACTGGAACGGTTGCCGTACAGCAAGGTGAAACGGCTGTGCGGCTCGCTGGCCAGCGTGGTGGCGATGATCGACAGTATCGGGGTGATGCCGCTGCCGGCAGCTACCCCCAGATAGTTGCCCTGGCGAGCCGGGTCCAGCGGCACGAAGAAGCTGCCCGATGGTGGCATCACTTCCAGTTGCTGGCCGGCCTTGAGCACTTCATTGGCAAACGCCGAGAAGCGCCCGCCCGGTACGCGCTTGACGGCCACGCGCAGTTCGCCGTCCTGTACGGCGCTGCAGATGGAGTAGGAGCGGCGGATTTCTTCGTTGTCCAGCTGTGTACGCATGACCAGGTACTGGCCCTGAGTGAAGCGGAACTGGTCCTGCAGGTGCTCGGGCACATCGAAGGCAATCGATACCGCATCACGGGTCTCATTGCGCACTTGCTTGATGGTCAGGCTGTGAAACTGGCTCATGGTGGTCTCCACGGCTCAAATGCATTTGAAATAGTCGAATGGCTCCAGGCACTCGCGGCAGCGGTACAGCGCCTTGCAGGCCGTAGAGCCGAACTGGCTGAGCAATTCGGTATGAGCGCTGCCGCATTGCGGGCAGCACACCTGGGGGGCTTCGCCGAGCAGGCTGCGCTTGCTGGCGCTGCCTTGCGGCGGCGCAATGCCATAAGCGCGCAGGCGCTCGCGGCCCAGTTCGCTGATCCAGTCGGTGCTCCATGCCGGGGTCAGCCGGCGCTCTAGCTCTGGCGCGGTAAAACCGGCCTGTTCCAGCGCCTGGCGGATATCCCCTTCGATGACTTCGGTGGCAGGGCAGCCAGAGTAGGTCGGGGTGACCACCAGGTGCAGGTGGCCGGCGCGCCAATCGACATCGCGCACGATCCCCAGGTCGACCACGCTGACCACCGGCACTTCAGGGTCCATGACCTGGCCCAATACCGCCCAGGCGCGAGCCAGGTCGTCGCCTTGCTGTGCCCGCGCGCCGCGGTCGCCGGCAATCAGTTCACCAGGCTGCATCGGGGTAGGCCCTTGGCAGGAACTGCATTTCGGCCAGCAGCAGGCCCAGATGCTCGGTGTGCAGGCCTTTGCGGCCATCCAGGTAGAAGTGGCTGGCGGCCTTGGGCAGCGGCAGTTCGACCGAAGCAAACGTCGCGGTGACCTGCTTCAGCCAGGTGGCGCCGACGGTAGCTGGATCGGCGCCGATGCCGCATTCGGCCAGACGGACTTCGTTGTCGCTGCCAGCGGTGAGCTCAACGGTGAAGCGCCACAGTGTCGGGATAGCGGCAAGCATGCGCTGGCGGCTGGCATCGGTACCACCGCCCAGACGTTGTACCCATTCGCTGGACCGGCGCAGGTGGTAGGTGACTTCCTTCAGGGCCTTGGCGGCAATACCGGCGATTCGCGCGTCGCTGGACTCGACCAGCTCCTGCAGCACGGCGAAGTGCCACGCGTCGTAAAGGAACTGCTTGGTCATGGTCACGGCAAAATCACCGTTGGGTTGCTCAACCAGCAGCAGGTTGCGGTAGGCGCGCTCGTCACGGCGGAACGCCAGGGCATCGGCATCTCGGCCATCGTCGAGCAGCTCGGCGGCATACTCCAGCCAGTTGCGGGCCTGACCGACCAGATCGAGACCGACGTTCATCAGGGCCAGCTCTTCCTCGATGGCCGGGGCGCGGCCACACCATTCACAGAGGCGCTGGCCCTGGACCAGGGCGCTGTCGCCGAGCAACAGCAGATAGGGGATAAGGGCTTCTTTATGCATGGCCCACCTCACATGTGTCCGACTTCGTCGGGCAGCTCGTAGAAGCTGGCATGGCGATAGACCTTGTCGTCCGAGGGGGCGAACAGCGGGTCTTTCTCGTCGGGGGAGGAGGCGGTGATCAGCGCCGAAGGCACCACCCACAGGCTCACACCTTCGCTACGGCGGGTGTAGAGCTCGCGGGCGTTCTCGATGGCCATGGCGGCATCGGCGGCGTGCACGCTGCCGACATGCTTGTGGTTAAGGCCGTGCTTGCTGCGCACGAACACTTCGTAGAGGGTCCAGACAGACATTTTCGATCTCCGCATCAATCGCCGCTCAGGCGGCGTTCTTGTTCTGTTGCTTGCGCGCATAGGCCACAGCGGCCTCGCGTACCCAGGCGCCATCCTCGATGGCCTTGCGCCGGGTGGCGACACGTTCCAGGTTGCACGGGCCATTGCCCTTGATCACTTCGTAGAACTCGTCCCACTGGATTTCGCCAAAGTCGTAGTGGCCGCGCTCGGCGTTCCACTTCAGCTCAGGGTCAGGCGCAGTGCAGCCAAGCAGTTCCAGCTGCGGCACGGTCTGGTCGATGAAGCGCTGGCGCAGTTCGTCGTTGGTCTGGCGCTTGATCTTCCAGGCCATCGACTGGGCGCTGTTGGGCGAGTGTTCATCGCTCGGGCCGAACATCATCAGCGCCGGCCACCACAGGCGGTTGATGGCGTCCTGAACCATGTCGCGCTGGGCTTGGGTGCCCTGGCGCATCATGGTCAGGAGCATTTCGTAGCCCTGGCGCTGGTGGAAGCTCTCTTCCTTGCAGATACGGATCATCGCGCGGGAGTAGGGGCCGTAAGAGGTGCGCTGCAGCACCACCTGATTGACGATGGCGGCGCCATCCACCAGCCAGCCCACAGCGCCCATGTCGGCCCAGCTGAGGGTGGGGTAGTTGAAGATGCTCGAGTACTTGGCCTTGCCGCTGTGCAGTTTGTCGATCTCTTCGTCGCGGTCAGCCCCCAGGGTTTCCATGGCGCTGTACAGGTACAGGCCGTGACCGGCTTCGTCCTGAATCTTGGCCATCAGCTGCAGTTTGCGCTTGAGGCTGGGGGCACGGGTGACCCAGTTGCCTTCGGGCAGCATGCCGACGATTTCCGAGTGGGCGTGCTGGGAGATCTGCCGGATGAGGGTCTGGCGGTAGGCCTCGGGCATCCAGTTCTTGGCTTCGATCTTGATTTCGGCGTCGATCTTTTCCTGGAAGTTGCGTTCCTCGGGGGACATTTCTTCCAGCGTCTTGACGCGCTTGACTCCGGTTTCCACTAGCTGTGCGTACATGTGCTGCGACTCCTGCTAAGGCATGAGTCATTTGTAAGCGATACAAAACACAACGTCAAACACATTTATATGTATCAAGTAAGATTTGTGTATCGCATTGCCGTCCAAGGGGCTGTTGCAGCCCACTCTCGGCACAAGGTTGCGCCTGCATCAGCGCGTGCCAGAGGGAACGCAGGCAAAAAAAAGGCCCCGGGCAATGCCGGGGCCGAAATGGCAGCCGATTGGGTCAGCTGGCCAACCGTTTGTCGAACACATGGCACGCCTTGCCCTCGGAGCGCTTGAGCGTGCCGCAGGGTTGCAGGTGCACCTGGGTGCTGATGCCGATGTAAGTCTTGATCTGTTTGGTCAACTCCCCGACAACCAACCTGCGCTGGCCTTCGTCAAGGTGCTGGCACTCTGCGCGCAGTTCCACATGCACTTGGACACTGTCCAGGTTTCCATTGCGATACAGATGGATCTCATACATTTCTGAAAGCTGTTTTATTTTTAGGACCTGTTCCTCGATCTGGGTCGGGAACACATTGACCCCGCGAATGATCAGCATGTCGTCACTGCGGCCGGTGATCTTGCCGATCCGCCGCATTGGCCGAGCGGTGCCGGGCAGCAGCCGGGTGAGGTCGCGGGTGCGGTAGCGCACCATCGGCAATGCCTCTTTGCTCAGCGAGGTGAATACCAGCTCGCCCAGCTGGCCATCCGGCAGTACCTCGCCGGTAGCTGGGTCGATGATCTCGGGATAGAAGTGGTCTTCCCAGATGGTCGGGCCGTCTTTGGTCTCGATGCACTCCATCGCCACGCCGGGGCCCATGATCTCCGACAGGCCATAGATATCGAGGGCATTGATGCCCAGGCGCTGCTCAATTGAACGGCGCAGCTCGTCGGTCCACGGCTCGGCACCAAAAATGCCCAGGCGCAGCTTGAGGTGGTGGGGGTCGATGCCCTGGCGCTCGATTTCATCAGCCAGGTTGAGCATGTAGGACGGGGTGACCATGATGATGTCGGGCTGGAAGTCGCGAATCAGCTGCACCTGCTTTTCGGTCTGGCCACCGGACATGGGGATCACGGTGCAGCCCAGGCGCTCGGCGCCGTAGTGCGCGCCGAGCCCGCCGGTGAACAGCCCGTAGCCGTAGGACACATGCACCTTGTCACCTTTGCGCCCGCCGGCCGCACGAATCGAACGGGCAACCACATTGGCCCAGGTGTCGATATCGTTCTGGGTGTAGCCGACCACCGTCGGCTTGCCGGTGGTGCCACTGGAGGCATGCAGGCGCACCACTTCTTCCTGGGGCACGGCGAACATGCCGTAGGGGTAGTTGTCGCGCAGGTCGTTCTTGCCGGTGAAGGGGAACTTCGCCAGGTCTTCCAGGCACTTGAGGTCATCGGGGTGGGCGCCGCACTCGGCAAAGCGTTGGCGGTACAGCGGCACATTGTCGTAGGCGTGCTTCAGGCTCCAACGCAGACGCTCCAGCTGGTGCTGGCGCAGGGCGTCGACGCTGGCGGTTTCCATCGGGTCCAGCAGGGCACGATCGGCATCATGGTACATGTTCATGGCTTCACTCGAATTGTTCTTGTACGCCGCGCGCCAGCGGTTGCAGGCCACGCGGTGAGTGTCATGGAGGCAGCATATACGGCTGCGTTCAGTTCGGTAACAAGCGCAGGGCCCGAACCGCTCAGAGGCGCTCGATGATCATGGCGATGCCTTGACCTACACCGATGCACATGGTGCACAGGGCGTAGCGGCCGGCCGTTTCTTCAAGCTCGTGCAAGGCAGTGGTCACCAATCGAGCACCGCTCATGCCCAGTGGATGGCCCAGGGCGATGGCGCCGCCGTTGCGGTTGACTCGCGGGTCGTCGTCGGCCAGGCCCAGCTCGCGCAACACGGCCAGCCCTTGGGCGGCAAAGGCCTCATTGAGTTCGATGACATCCAGGTCAGCCAGTGCCAGGCCGGTGAGCGCCAGCACCTTGCGGGTCGCAGGCACCGGACCAATGCCCATCAGCCTGGGCTCAACCCCGGCCACCGCCATGCCGACGATGCGACCGCGGGCCTTCAGCCCATGGCGGCGGGCCGCGGCGCTGCTGGCCAGCAGCAGGGCGCAAGCGCCGTCATTCACGCCGGAGGCATTACCCGCCGTTACGCTGCCGCCTTCACGAAACGGCGTCCCGAGCCGAGCCAGCTGCTCCAGGGTCGTGTCGCCGCGCGGGTGCTCGTCATGCTCGACCACTTTGGCTGGGCCTTTGCGTTGCGGGATTTCGACCGGCACGATTTCCCGCGCCAGGCGGCCGCGGGCCTGAGCTGCTGCGGCTTTGTGCTGGCTGCGCAGGGCAAAGGCATCCTGGTCGGCGCGCGAGATGCCGAACTGTTCGGCCACGTTTTCAGCCGTTTCCGGCATCGAATCGATGCCGTAGGCGGCCTTCATCAGCGGGTTGACGAAACGCCAGCCGATGGTGGTGTCGAACAGCTCGGCCGCACGCCCGAATGGCTGTTCCGACTTACCCATCACAAACGGCGCACGCGACATGGATTCCACACCACCGGCCAGCATGAGCCCCGCTTCACCACAGCGCAGGGCACGTGCCGCATTGCCGATGGCATCCAGGCCGGAACCGCACAGGCGGTTGATCGTGGTCCCTGGTACTTCGAGTGGCAGCCCGGCCAGCAGGCTCGCCATGTGGGCCACGTTGCGGTTGTCTTCGCCAGCCTGGTTGGCACAGCCGAAGATAACGTCATCAATGGCTTTCCAGTCCAGTTCGGGGTGGCGCTGGATCAAGGCTTTGAGCGGGATGGCCGCCAGGTCGTCGGCGCGCACGCTGCTCAGGGCCCCGGCATAGCGGCCAATGGGGGTGCGCACGGCGTCGATGATCAAGGCATCGGCGTGGGTCGGTTCATTCATCTTGCGTCTCCTGCGCCAGCACGGTGCCGCGCACTTTGTAGGATTTGCCATGGAACATCGCCACCAGCTCACCACGCTGGTTGTCGATACGCACTTCGTACAGGCCGGTGCGGCCTTTGCGGCTGACTTCGCTGGCGTGGGCGGTGAGCACGTCATCGCGCAGCGCCGGGGCCAGGTAGTCGATGGTGCAGCCCAGCGCCACCGTGGCCTGGTCGTAGCTATTGCAGGCGAAGGCGAACGCCGAATCGGCCAACGCGAACAGGAAACCGCCATGGCAGGTGCCATGCCCCTGGATCATGTCGGCACGCACTGGCATGCGCAGGCTGGCCCGGCCGGGGCCGGCATCCAGCAGGCTGATGCCCAGGCCCTGAGTGGCCGGGTCGCGGGCGTACATGGCGTCGGCACAGGCTTGTGCCAGTTCCACTTCAGTCATGCAGGGTGCCTCCTTTGGCTTCACAGCGGCGCAACAACAGGGAAGGGCGGTAGCGGCTCTCGCCGTAGCTGCGCTGCAGGTTGTCGAGCACGCGCAGGGTATGGGCAATACCGATGTTCGCCGCCCAGGCCAGCGGGCCGCAGGGGTAATTGACGCCGGCGCGCATGGCCAGGTCGATGTCGGCGGCGCTGCCGACGCCCTGAAGCACCGCATCGGCGGCCTCGTTGGCGAGCATTGCCACGGTGCGCAGTACCACCAGGCCGGGCAGGTCGGCGACACCGGTCACTTTCAGGCCGGCACGCTGCAGCAAGGCTACGGCTTGGTCGCGGGCGCTGTCAGTGGTATCGGCGGACCAACTGATGGCAAGGCGGGTGGCGCTGCTGTAGTCCAGCGCCAGGTCGAGCAGCACAAGGTTGCGCAGGCCGTCTTCGCGGGCACGCTGGCTGGCCAGGCGGCCATCGGACAGGGCCAGGGTGGCATCGCCCACCTGAATCAAGCCACTACCGGCGCGCTGGGTCACGGCAATGCCGCTTTGGCGCAGGCGCTCGACCAGCGGCTGCATCACCCCCAGGTTGCCCTCGACAACGCAGGCCTCTGCGCCGGCGAAGCTGTGCAGTTCGGCCGCCTGCGGACGCTCGACGCCTTCGGCATAGCGATAGAAGCCTTGGCCGGTCTTGCGCCCCAGGCGACCGGCGTCCACCAGTTCCTTCTGCACCAGCGAAGGCTGGAAGCGGAAATCGCCATAGAAAGCATCGAATACTGAACACGTGACAGCGTAATTGACGTCATGACCAATCAGGTCGGTCAGCTCGAACGCCCCCATGCGAAAGCCGCCAGCGTCACGCATCAGCGCATCCAAGCTGGCGCAATCGGCGGCACCTTCCTGTAGCAGGCGCAGGCTTTCGGCATAGAACGGCCGCGCTACACGGTTGACGATGAAACCCGGTGTAGAGCGTGCGTGGACCGGCTGCTTGCCCCAGGCCTGGGCAGTGGCGTAGATGCATGCGGCCACTGCCGGGTCGGTTGCCAGGCCCGACACCACCTCGACAAGCGCCATCAGCGGTGCCGGGTTGAAGAAGTGCATACCCACCACGTGCTGCGGGCGTTCAAGGCCAGCGGCGAGGCTGGTGATGGACAGTGACGAAGTGTTGCTGGCAAGGATACAGTCGGCTGCGCACAGGGTTTCGAGCTGGCCGAACAACGCCTGCTTCACCTGCAGGTTTTCGACGATGGCTTCAATGACCAGGCCGGCATCTGCCAAGGCGTCGAGTGTATCGACCGGGCACAGGCGGGCATTGATCGCTTCACGTTCAGCGGCCAGCAACGTTCCTTTGTCCACCAGCCGGGCCAGTTGGCGATCGATACCCGTCACCGCCTGGGCGGCCGCACCCGGGCGGTTGTCGTAGAGCTTGACGGGGTGGCCGGCCTGGGCCGCAACCTGGGCGATACCGGCGCCCATGGCGCCGGCACCGATCACCGCCACCTGCACATTGCTTGCGAGTGCGGCCATTTCAGCGCCCCTTGAAGGCTGGCGTGCGTTTGTTCATGAAGGCGCTTACGCCTTCGCGGTAGTCCTCGCTGCGCCCGGCCAGGCGCTGCAGGTCGCGCTCCAGCTCCAGCTGCGCCTCAAAACCGTTGTCGAAACTGGCATTGAGGCTGCGCTTGATCAGTGCCAGGCCGTAGGTGGGCTGGGCGGCGAGCTGGCGGGCGAGGGTGAGGGCTTCGTCACGCAGCGCGGCATCATCCACCACGCGGTGGATCAACCCCCATTGCTCGGCCTGTTCGGCGCCAAGGCGCTCGCCCAGCATGGCCAGCGCCTTGGCCCGGGCCATACCGACCAAGCGCGGCAGCAGCCAGGTACCACCGGAGTCCGGCACCAGGCCGATCTTGCAGAAGGCCTGGATGAAACTGGCCGAGCGGGCGGCCAGCACCAGGTCGCAGGCCAAGGGAATGTTGGCACCGGCACCGGCCGCCACGCCGTTGACCGCACAGATCACCGGCAAAGGCAGGTCGCGCAGGGTGCGTACCAGCGGGTTGTAGAACGTGTCGATCGATTGGCCCAGGTCCGGCATTTCGGCGCCTGGGGCAACGTTGCGGTCGGACAGGTCCTGCCCGGCGCAGAAGCCGCGGCCTTCAGCCGTCAGCAGCAGCACCCGCGCGTCACTGCTTTGGCGCACTTGCTTGAGCGCTTCGCGCACCTCCAGATGCATGGCCGTATTGAAGCTGTTCAGCTGCTCGGGGCGGTTCAATGAAAGGAAGGCAACGCCGTCCTCGATGGAAAACAGGATGTGCTGGAAAGTCATGACAGACTCGCTCCGTCAGTCGAGAGAATGATGATCAGCGCCCCTGGAAACGGGCTTGGCGCTTTTCCTGGAAGGCGCGGATGCCTTCATCGCGGTCGGCGGTGCCAGCCAGCAGGGTGAAGGCATGGCGCTCGAAGCGTAGGCCGCTGGCCAGGTCGGTATCACCGGCCTTCAGTAACGCCTCCTTGGCCAGGCGCACGGCCAGCGGCGCTTTGGCGGCGATGCTGCGGGCAACCTGCATGGCGCGTTCTACGGTGAGTTCGGGCTGGGTGATTTCGCTGACCAGGCCGGCCTGCTGGGCGCGGTGGGCAGTGATGGCTTCCCCCGTCAGTACCATCTGCATGGCCAACGGCTTACCGACGGCACGCAACAGGCGCTGGGTGCCGCCAGCACCGGGGATGATGCCAAGGTTGATTTCCGGCTGGCCGAAACGGGCGTCGGTCCCGGCGATGACGATGTCGGCGCACATTGCCAGTTCGCAGCCGCCACCCAGGGCATAGCCGTTGACTGCGGCAATCAGCGGTTTGGCGAATGCGGCGATGCTTTGCCAATGCGCTACGCGCGGGTCATTGAGGATGCCGACCAGGTCGCGATCAGCCATCTCGCGGATGTCGGCGCCTGCGGCGAAAGCTTTGCCACTGCCGGTAATCACTGTGGCCCGGACATGCTCGTCGTCCCCGGCAGCCTGCAGCGCAGCAGCCAGTTCTGCCAGTAGCTCGGTGCACAGGGCATTCAAGGCCTCGGGCCGTTGCAGGGTAATGAGCTGAACGCCATGTTCGGGCGCCTGCACGTCGATATATCGCGGCATGTCGGGTTCCTCTGGCTGCACGCACGGCACATCGCGTGGCCGGCATTTTTTGGAATTGTTTGCAGGGGCGTAATGCGGGATCACGACCAGGTGAGCTCAGTATATGCTCCATGCGATACAGGAATGCAAGTTTCAAAATGTTTTCGCGTATCTCTTTTTTGTTTTCCAGTGATCACAGCTCCAGTGCAATGCTTACAGAGGAATCGTTTAATCTAGGCGTTTTCGAGTATTTAAAGCAGGTTTTTACCGGGCAGAATTAACTCAACACATGTGATACACGATTGACGACCAAACAGCTTCTGATACAAGATCGACTGACATTTCAAACCATTTCAGGAGTGTTGCCATGCCTTGCTATCGACTGGACGGCCTGACGCCCGTTGTTCACCCGACAGCCTACGTGCACCCCAGTGCAGTCCTGATCGGCGACGTCATCGTCGGCCCCCGCTGCTACATCGGCCCACTGGCATCGCTCAGGGGCGATTTCGGCCGCATCGTGCTGGAGGAGGGCGCCAACTTGCAGGACACCTGCGTGATGCACGGTTTCCCGGGGGGCGACACCGTAGTAGAGCGTAACGGGCACATCGGCCATGGCGCCGTGCTGCACGGCTGCCGTGTGGGCGAAGACGCATTGGTCGGCATGAACGCCGTGGTGATGGATGGTGCCCATGTAGCACCACGCAGCATCGTCGCGGCCACCGCCTTCGTCAAAGCTGGCTTCGAAAGCGCGGCGCAGAGCCTGGTGATGGGGTCGCCAGCCCAGGTCAAACGCCCACTGACCGATCAGGAGCTTGCCTGGAAACAGCGCGGGACGGCGGAGTACCAGCACCTGGCGCAGCGCTGCATGAACAGCATGGTCGAATGCCCGCCGCTGGCCGAGGCAGAGCCGGGACGCCCGCGCATGGAAGACACCGGGGTCAGGCCCAAGGGCCAGGCGAGCGCATGAGCCTGGCAGCGACACGCAATGGCCAGGCGGCCCACCGCACAGGTATAGTCGGTGCTTTATCCGCGCACAGTTCGCCCATGAGCACTCTTGCCCCACTGAACCACTTGATCACCCGCTTTCAGGAACAGACGCCGATCCGCGCCAGTTCCCTGATCATCACGTTGTACGGCGATGCCATCGAGCCGCACGGCGGTACAGTCTGGCTCGGTAGCCTGATCAACCTGCTGGAACCGATCGGCATCAATGAACGGCTGATTCGCACGTCGATCTTTCGCCTGACCAAAGAAGGTTGGCTCACTGCAGAAAAGGTGGGTCGACGCAGTTATTACAGCCTGACAGGCACTGGCCGTCGGCGTTTCGAAAAGGCCTTCAAGCGCGTCTATAGCCCAAGCCAGCCAGCCTGGGACGGGGCCTGGACGCTGGTGTTGCTGTCGCAACTCGAGGCGGGTAAGCGCAAGGCCGTGCGTGAAGAGCTGGAGTGGCAGGGGTTTGGTGTCATGGCGCCGAACCTGCTGGGTTGCCCACGGGCAGACCGTGCCGACCTGGTGGCCACGTTGCGTGACCTTGAGGCCGGCGACGACAGTATCGTCTTCGACACCCACACCCAAGAGGTGCTCGCGTCCAAGGCGATGCGCGCCCAGGTGCGGGAAAGCTGGCGTATCGACGAACTGGGGCAGCAATACAGCGAGTTTATCCAGCTGTTCAGGCCGCTGTGGCAAGGTTTGAAAGAGCAGCCGTTGCTGGATGCTCAAGATTGCTTCCTGGCACGCACGCTGCTGATTCACGAGTACCGCCGCCTGCTGCTGCGCGACCCGCAACTGCCCGACGAGCTGCTGCCAGGGGACTGGGAGGGAAGGGCTGCGCGGCAGTTGTGCCGTAACCTCTACCGACTGGTGTTTGCCAAAGCCGAAGAATGGTTGAATGCAGCACTGGAAACAGCAGATGGCCCATTGCCGGATGTGAGCGAGAGTTTCTACAAACGTTTTGGCGGGTTGGCTTGAGGGTAAGTCACCTACTACCAGCAGGCAGTTCTTGTGTCGCTATAGGAGCAACCCCAACCACATTGCCCCCAGGATGAGCAGTTGCCCTGGAATGAGGTATCGGGAAAAGCTGAAACCTCCGTTGCTCAAGGCCAGAACACATTTGCTCAATGTGTTCCCCGTCACTGCGAGCAACCCCGGTATGACGATTTCATTCGCACTGATTCGTCCGGCAGCGACCAACGAGGCGATCGAGGCCGTGGCCGCATGAGCATCGGCCAGGCCGCCGACGAAAGCCGCGAGATTGACGCCATTGGGGCCCAGAAGCTGAAGCAGAAATGCCGAGAACAAGGCGATGCCGGTTATCGCAGCGGTGATCGCCAGTGCTGTCCAGAGACTGAACGCGCCATCACCCGGATGTGTGGCGGATCCTCCATGAGCAGCACGCCAAGGGGCTAGCAGAAGCACGCCATACACGAGTGTGACCAGTGCCCCCAGCGCGATCGATGACCAGAAAGGGTCGAGCAAGCGACGGTCGACGATGCTCAGTACCAGTGCAAATTGGGTGATGCTGGCGAGATTGGACAATACGGCAGCGCCGGCAAATGGCCTGGCAGCAGCGCCTTGCTGTCTGACGCGGTGCGCAAGCAGGGCAATGGTGGCAGAACTTGAAGCAAAGCCCGATGCGATCGCGCTCAAGGGCAGGCCATAGCGAGGTCCCATCAGGCGCATGACGATGTGTCCTAAAGCACCCACGGCCATCAGCAAGACCACCAGGTTACAAATCGTGCGCGGGTTGAGTATGTTGTAGGGGCCTAGAAACTGGTCCGGTGTCAGCGGCAGTACCACCAAGGCCACCGTGGACAACATCAGGCCATCGCGCAGCTCTTCCTCGCTCAATTGTTGCAGCACGAAATGATGCAGTTCGCGTCGCAGCGCCAACAGCACGGTGAGCACCACGCCCACCGCTGCGGCGAGCTCAGGCTCATGAAGGCTAAGCGCCCCGAGTGTCAGCACCAGCAGCAGGGCAATTTCACTGGTCACTTCAGGGTCTTTATCGGCATGTCTGCGGTAGTGCATGCAGAGCATCAGCACCAGGCCCAGACTCGCCACCGCGACCAGCACCGCACCGGCCAGCAACATGCTGACGTAGCCCAGCAATGCAGTGATGGCGAAGGTCCTGAGCCCGGCGGCCGCGTGGTCTTCGTTACGCCCCTTCTTACGCTCGCGCTCCAGCCCCACCAGCATGCCAATCCCCAGCGCCACAGCGCCGTGGCCAACATTCAAGGCGTCGAGCATGGTGCCTTTAGCGGGACCTTGGCCTCACATTCCCCGCCACCTTGTTCCAGTGCCATGAGTGCAGGCATATCGAGAATTTCTACCAACCTGCCATGCAGGTCGACGATACCCAGCGCGCGCAGACGGGCGACGGATCGGCACACGGTTTCCAGGCGTAACCCCAGGTACGAAGCCATGTCTTCACGAGACATGCGCAACATGAAGCCATGGGCAGAGTAACCGCGGCTGACGAAGCGCCTGGAGAGCCCCACCAGGAAGCTGGCCAGCCGCTGTTCTGCTGTCAGGTTGCACAGCATCAACACGCGCCCGTGCTCACGCACGATCTCGCGGCTCATCAAGCGATTAAGGCTCTGCTGCAGCTCCGGAAACTCACGCGCCAGGGTTTGCAAGCGACGATAGGGGACGGGGCAGACTTCGCTGTCTTCCAGGGCAATGGCGTCACAGACATGGTGCTCTATGGCAATGGCATCGAGGCCGAGTACATCGCCCGGCATCCAGAAGTTGATCACCACGCCTTGCCCCTCGGCGGTGTTCAGGCTGGTCTTGAAACTGCCGCAACGTACGGCATAGAGCATGGTCAGCGGATCGTTGGCATTGAACAGCGCGGCACCCTTGCGAATGCGCATGCGCGGGCCTATCAAGGCGCCCAGGCAGCTGTTGTCGTCAACCGGCAGACCCGTGGGGAGGCACAGGCCAATTACCCGGCAATCCATGCAGTGGTTCACCAGCGGTTTCAGGTGAATAGGGTTTGCCTTGGACAATGCGTTGGGTGAGTCGAGCAGGGTGACCTTCAGCTGGCCAGGCATTTTCAGGCCTCCTTCGCATTTTGGAGGCCGCTTTGGGCCCCTGCGCCATTACGCGCACCGAGCCCCACGGTCACCCCGGTATGGGGCGACCAATCTGCAAGCATGTCACGCGAGTGGGGGGCATTGAGGCGGCTTGTAAGCCGTTCGACAAACCGCTCGGCTTCGGCAGCCGTCCTGAAACCCACCCGCCAGTCATCCATGTGTACCCAACAGCGTCCCTGCTCTGTGTTCTTCTCCACGTAAACGTTCATCAGGGCCTCCAAAGCATGTATCGGTAGACAATGCAGAATGAAGGCGTCCCTGCCAGCAGTGCAGGTGAAACCCAGGGCGGTGTCGCCATGGCACGCCTGCGGGGCCTGAAGTGGCTGTGATCTGGGTACAGGGTGCGCCGGCGAAGTCCCGAGGTATTGATCCGCGTCAAGTTCTTGCGCCATGGGCAATGCCACTGGTCGGTAGGTGCCTCCAGTTGATAAACATCAAGTTCGCAACACGTAGGTGGCAGATGCTTTACCTACGTATTGCAACCTCAGAGGTGTGCCATGGAAACTCCGCAAAGATTGCTGCTGATCGCCTCCCCCCTGATGCGCCGAACCCCGGCCTATGACCGGGCCGCTGCGCTGGCCAAGGCCAAGGGGATGGCGCTGCACATCGTCGCTTTCGACTACGTGGAAGGGCTTGCCACGGCGGGCTTGGTGAATGATCAAGCGCTCGCAGTCATGCGCGAGGGTTACGTGCAGCAGCACCGTGCATGGCTGGAAACCCAGGCGTTGCCGATGCGGCGCAATGGCGTCACCGTCACAACCGAAGTGGTGTGGGTGCAGCAGCCCTTGAATGAGATCCTGATACACCTGCGTGAGCAACCGTTTGCCATGCTGATCAAAGAGCTTGAGCATGAGCCTTGGTGGATGCGCGCAATGTTCACCTCGCTGGATATCCAGTTGCTGCGCGAAACGCGAATACCCTTGCACTTGGTACACAAGGCGAGCCATGCGTTGCCACGCAGGATTCTGGCGGCGGTGGACCTGTCCAGGCCTGAGGATCAGTTTGAAGGTTTCAACGACCAGATCATCAGCGAAGCGCTGAAGCTGACATTGCAGTGCAATGCCCAGATCGAATTGCTGTACACCTACGACTTGGGTTCCATGTACCTGGACGCCGGCGGCAGCCGGGAACATTCGTTCCTGTTCGATTCGAACCGTGCCCAGACCTTGCATGACGTTCAGAGCGCTGCCTTCCAAGAGCTTGCCGAACGCAACGGGATCGCCGTCGAACACCGCCATATGCGCATCGGCGACCCGGCAAAGGCCCTGGCCATGTTCATGGATAACAATGATATCGACGTATTGGTCATGGGCAGTTATCACCACCATGGCATCGGCTGGTTCATCGGCAGTACTGCCGAGCGCGTTTTGCATCGGTTGTCCAGCAGTGTGCTGGTGATTTCTCCAGAACGCTCCAAAGGCTGAAGCACAAGGCCCGCAAGGGCCTTGTTTTTTCAAGGCCGCAGGTCAAGTTCGTGCAGGATCTCGCTCACATCCCCGCCAGGGTATCTTGAGGTGAAGCCCAGTGCCTTGACCAGCCGGTGCATGCCATAGTTGCTGGCCAGATCCCTGGAGACCATGCACTGAAAGCCATTGCGTCGTGCGGCTTCAATCAGGTGTTGCATCAGGCGCTTGCCCAACCCCTTGCGCTGCCAGTCTTCGCTGACCGCCACAGCACATTCGCACCGCTGACTGCCAGGTATGCCTGCATAGCGGCTGACGCCGATTTGTTGCAATTGACCGTCTACATGAACCAAGGCGACATAGGCCATGCGCTGGTGATAGTCCACGGGCATGTCTTGCGTGTCCAAGCTAGGCAAGCCGCCGCTGAGCCCGGCAATGAAACGAAAACGCCGTGATTCATAAGCGATGGTGCTCAGAAAACGCTTGTCCCGTTCGCGGTCTTCTTCGCGCAGTGGGCGGATCAGCACCGCCGAACCGTCCTCGAGGTTTTCGACCCAGTGTTCGCAGGTCTGTGGCTGTGCTGTTTGCTGCCCGTTCATGACGCCTCCCGTTGCTTGATCAGTACCTGGTGCAGCCGTTTTAACGTGGCGGGCCGTTTCGGTTCTGACAATCATCAAGTTCAGCCTGGGTAGCGGTTTTCTGATCTGCATCAAGCAGCAGCGGTCCTGTGCGCGGAATATCGTCAGCATCACACCCACTCACGAAAGCGCGGAGGTTCACCATGGGGCAATATCGACAATTGCTGGTGCTGCTGACCGAGGTAGAACCGCATTCCGCCGCTTTGCGCAGAGCCCTTGCCTTGGCGCATGTCAGCGGCGCCAGCGTGCATGTACTGGGCTTGTTCGAGCCAAGCGAGGAGCACATTCTGCGCGAAGAGCGGCTGAACGAGGCCGATATCAAGCGCCAGTACGAGCACTATCGCGTTCAGTTGACGGGATTGGTCGAGCGGCATCGCGGCAGCGGTATAACGCTGACGGTCGACAGCCTGAATGCGGAGGATATCCGCAGCCAGGCGATCGATTACATCAGTGAACTGCAGCCCGATATGGTCATCAAGGACAGCGAAGCCGCGTCGGCCCTGGTGCGCGTGTTCGGCACCCCACTGGATTGTGCGCTGATGCGAGGTTTCAAAGGCGTCAGCCATTTCGTGCCGGCGGGGGCCATCTCATTGCCGCGGCGTGTGCTGGTCGCAGTGGACACGGCGTTCAGTGAGACGCCTGCCGTTCAGGCGTGCTTCAATCGTGGTCTGGTTCGTGCTGCCCAGGCGCTGGCGTTGCAGTGTGACGCGCACCTGCATCTGCTATCGGCCTACAACCTGGCAGGGGTATTTGCCTCGGACATGAATGTCACCCAGGCGTGGATCGACGAGATGCGCGAGGCACTGCAGGAACCTTTCGAAGCGCTGGCCGATGCCGAAGGCGTCGCACCTGACCGCCGACATTTCATGGAAGGAGGCCCGGTACAGGTGATCCGTGAACAGGTCGCGGCCCTGGACATCGACGCGGTGGTGATGGGCGTGGTGCAACCCAAAGGCCTGGACAAACTGTTGGGAGACACCACCGAGCGTATCGTCAGCCGCCCACCGTGCAGCGTGCTCGCCGTTCATCCCCAAATAGCCGAAAGTTGGGAGCCTTGGCCATGCAACTGACATTTCTTGGCGGCACCGGCACCGTGACCGGCAGCAAATTCCTGTTGACCCGTGACAGCACGCGGGTATTGGTCGACTGCGGACTCTTCCAGGGTTTCAAGCAACTGCGCCTGCGCAACTGGCAGCCACTGCCCCCGGCGCTGCGGGCGCTTGATGCGGTGGTGCTGACCCACGCCCACCTTGACCACAGTGGTTATCTACCGGTGCTGGTTCGGGAAGGCTACCGCGGGCCGATCTACGCCACGCCGGCGACGTGCGCCTTGGCGGAAATCCTCCTGCTCGACAGTGCACGGCTGCAGGAAGAGCAGGCCGAACATGCCAATCGCCACGGTTACTCCAAGCATGCGCCGGCGCAACCGCTCTATACCGAGCAGGATGCCAAACGTGCCCTGGCACTGTTTCGGCCCGTGGCGTTACATCAGGTGACCATGATCGCCGAGGGCATGGAGTTACTGTTGCGTACCGCCGGACATATTCTGGGGGCAGCCACGGTCCAGATCAGCGCCGAAGGGCAGACCGTGCTGTTTTCGGGTGACCTCGGCCGCCCTCAGGATCCGATCATGCGTGCGCCTGAGCTGGTCAGAACGGCGGACGTGCTGTTGATCGAGTCTACCTATGGGGACCGCCAGCATCCCGCCGAATCGACCGAGCAGTACCTGGCCAAGGTCATCAACGAAACGCTCCTGCGCCACGGCATTACCCTGGTACCCTCGTTCGCCGTCGGCCGTGCCCAACTGCTCATGTATTACCTGTACACGCTCAAGCGCGACCGGTTGATCCCTGATGTCCCGGTCTACCTGAACAGCCCGATGGCCACCGACGCCACCGCCTTGTACCAGCAGTACCGCAGTGAACATCGGCTGACCGCAGCCGAGTGCGCCGCCATGTGCAGAGGCACGCACATCGTCCGGACAGTCGATGAGTCCAGGCACCTGGACCAGCTGCGCGAGCCCGCAGTGATCATCGCCGCCAGTGGCATGGCGACCGGCGGACGGGTGCTTCACCACCTGAAGGCGCTGGCCCCCAACCCACGCAACAGCATTCTGTTCTCGGGCTTTCAAGCCGGGGGTACGCGGGGTGCCGATATCGTCGCGGGCGCCCACAGTGTGCGGTTGCACGGCGAGGATGTGCCCATCCGTGCACAGGTGCATGCGATGGAGAATCTTTCTGCGCACGCCGATGCCGATGAAATCATGGAATGGTTGCGCGGGTTCACCCGGCCACCCCGTCAGACCTATGTCATCCACGGCGAGCCACACGCTGCCGACACCTTGCGGCGGCGAATCAGCCTCGAACTCGGCTGGCAGGTGTGCGTGCCTGAGTACCAGGAAACGGTTGCCATCGACCCTGTGCGCTAGCCGGGCGCGGGAGGTGAATCATGAGTACACAAGCAAGGGCGAAACTGCGGGCCTGGTTGCACAGGCCCAGGGGCAGCCTGGGTTGGATCGTGACTATCGTCGCTTTACTCGTCGCCGCGTCCATCTATCGCGCCTTAAGCGCTAGCTGGCGGATGCCCATGCGTGATCCGGCGGTACTCCTTGGCCTGCTGGCGTTGAGTGTCGCGCTGGGGTGGGCGGTGCAGCGGGGCGTCAAGCGCACGGTCGGCAAGGCCATTTTCAATGGCCAGCAGACGGGTTGGCAGGCCAGGCTGGCGTTGCTGCGTTCAATCACCCGGGAATCGAACACGTTGATAAGCGTGTTGCTGCTCCTGGTCCTACTCGGTGCTGGCACCGTGTGGCTGGCGGGGCGCTCCGTGGCGCAGATCGTGGAGAATTGCACGGCCAACCTGCAGGCCCAGGTGGAGGTGCCTGAGGATGACAAGCTTGCTGCGCTGGTCGGCAAACCCGTGTGCACGTGCCTGGCACAGACCTTTCTGGAGCGCAATGGGGTGCTGCGCCTGGCCCTGTTCGAAACGCCCATGCAGGAAGTGAGCGGTCTGAAGGCGCTGACTCCTGCTGATGAGCAGCGTTGCCTCGCGCAGTTCGACCTGCTGCCCGAGGCGGGGCGTGCAACCACGCCTTGAAGCCATCAACGGCTCCATCGGCAGCTGAAATGACCGGCGCCCATCGCGGCGCGGGAGGTGTTCATGTCCCACGATCTTGCCTTGCCAACTGTGTTTGTCGACCGTACCCAGGCTGGACGTTGCCTGGTAGAGCCACTGGCCCGGTATGCCGGCAGGCCCGACGTGATCGTGCTTGCACTGCCGCGTGGTGGTGTTCCGGTGGCCTATGAAGTCGCGACTGCCCTCAACGTTCGCCTGGACCTGCTGATGGTGCGCAAGCTCGGTATGCCGTTTCATCCCGAGCTCGCCATGGGGGCGATAGCCAGCGGCGGAGTAACCTTTATCAATGACGACATGTTGCGGGCCTATCCGGTAGATCGCGCGGTGTTCGACGCCGTGGTTGCCAGGGAAACCGAGGAACTGGCGCGGCGCGAGCGGGCTTACCGGGGAGGGCGGCCAGCCCAGCAACTCAAGGATCAGGTGGTGATTCTCGTTGATGACGGCCTGGCGACCGGTGCCACGATGAGGGCGGCGATACAGGCTGCACGAGCCCAGTCACCGGCGCGGATCGTGGTCGCCGTCCCGGTCGCACCGCCAGAAACGCTCGAAGCGCTGTACGGTGAAGTGGATGAGCTGGTGTGCCCGCGCGTGCCTGAGCGGATGGTTTCGGTTGGCTATTGGTACCAGGATTTCCCGCAGACGTCGGACGAGGAAGTCATGACGCTCATGGGGCAAGCTGATCAGCAAGCACTTTGCCCGAGTGCCCCCCATGACTGAGCGCAGGGTTGAAATCCGCACGCAGACTGATAGCGCTTCGCCGAGGCTCATACACCAAATGGATAGGTCTCGTCCTCAGGCTCAAGGTGCTGTTGTTTCGGCAAGGGTAGGGCAGTCACTGGCTGGGTCTGTTCGAACCAGAGCAGCGCATCGAACTGCTCGGCCAGCACCGCCTCGAAGTAGTGGCTCAGCCGTTCGCTCTCGGGGCGATAGATGACGCCGATGGCGCGTTCGAGTAGCGCCGTGGACAACACATGGCGCAACGCCTTGCGCTGTGGGTCGCGCCAGTCGCTCAGGCTCGCTGGCACGCCTGCGAGGCGGAACTGGTGCTCCCAGCTGTCGCTGCGCGAAGGACGGATTTCCTTGATCTGCATGTCGCCGTCCCAGTCATCGGCGGCGGCCACCTGGCCGCGGTCGGTGGCCATGCCGATCAGCACCGCGTCGTGCCCGAAAGCGCTGCGGCAAAGCTGGCCGATGGTGAACTGGCCTTTCCAGCCCATTTCCGTGGCTCCGGCATTGCCGATGTGTGAATTGTGTGCCCAGACCACGGCCTTGGCGTGGGGACCACGGTGTTCCAGCAGTGCGCGCAAGGTATCGAACATGTGCCGGTCGCGCAGATTCCAGGAAGCCGTCGAACCTCGGTAAATGGCGCGGTAGTACTGTTCCGCAGCGATGATTACACGGGCGTTCTGCGTTGCGTTGAAGAAGGCTTCATCATTGCGGACAAGCCCTGACAGTTGCTCGGCGAGCATGACATTCAACTGCTGGATCACCGGTTGCTCACAAGGCATGACGCCACCGCGCTCGACAAAGTGCCCGTACAGCGCGGGGTCGTCCTGCCACGGCGTCAGGCAACCGTAACGGCGGCGGGCTTCATGGGCCAGATGCGGATCGACCCGGTCCAGATAGGCCAGGACTTCATGGATGGAATTGCGCAGGCTGTAGACATCCAGGCCGCGGAATTCCACGCGGTGGTCGGTGGGCAGCAGGCGGTTGTGCCCGTGAAGCCATTGGGCGAAGGCTTTGACTTCGCTATTACGCCACATCCAGGTAGGAAAACGGCTGAAAATATGGCGTTTCCACGCCGAGTGCGCCAAGCCTCGGACGTACTGATCGACATGCCCGGCATCCGGCCAGTCAGCCTCGACAGCAACGATGTTGAAACCATGCTGTTCGATCAGGCGCCGGGTGATCGCCGCGCGGGCGCGATAGAACTCACTGCTGCCGTGGCTTGCCTCGCCCAGCAGGATGACGCGCGCGTCAGCATAGCGGTCGAACAGCGCTGCGAATGCCGGCGTATCCAGGTCCGGCAAAGGTTCGGCGTACTGATGAAGCACCGGGGCAATATCGGCAGTGTCGACCTGATACTGCTTGCCGTAGAGTTTTTCCATCAATGTCTTCGAAGGGCCGCTCATGGAGAGCCTCCCGTAATCGGGCCGCCGCGCATTGACCCGTCAGTGCGACGGCCCAGGATTCAGATCAGGGAGAGCCGGTGGATGACCTGGCTGGGATCATCCGGGTCAGCGACGGTGGTGAACCCCGCCGCTTTGGCCAGCTCGCGCATCGCTTGGTTGGCTGCTGCATCAACCGAATACATCTGCCGCAAGCCCTTGGCCCGGGCATGGTCGACCAGGTGCTTGAGCAGCAGGCGACCCAAGCCATGGTGCTGCCAGCTGTCCATGACGGTAACGGCACACTCGCACTCGTCCTTGCCGCTAGCAGTGGCGTAGCGGGAAATGCCCACTTCCTGCAATTCGCCATCCACGTGGGCAAGGGCGACGTAAGCCGCCTGGCGATCCTGGTCGACCTTCATCAGCTGGTCGAGCATGGCTTCACCGGGCTCCCTGAGCTGGCACAGGAAGCGGAAATGCCGCGATTCGGGCGACAGCCGTTCGATGAAGGCTTTTTCGCGTTCTCGGTCCTGGGCTTGCAAGGGCCTGATCAATACGTGAACGCCGTTTTCAAGGGCTTCGATCCAGTATTCACCCGAAGGTTTTGGGAACGAAGGCGTTTTATGCTCACGGGAAGTCTCGGCGGGCGCCATGGCAATGTCCTCTATGTCGAATGAACAAGGAAGTTCAGTTTCGGCAGCGGGCCCATCGCTGACTTGACAGTTGTCAATTGCTTCCCACATGACTTGTCAAACCGATAGAAAAAAGCGGGTATAGCCGGGGGTAGCGTCCAACCCTTGGTCGGACAGACCGCTAACGTTTAGTGGAACCGCTAACTTCAATAGATACACGCCTGCAAAAAAGCAGAGGCATCATCATGTCAGGCCTTGCGGAAATGGGAGCAAAGCTCCAGGTCAAGTGCCTTGCGTGCTCGTTGAGCCGGCTTTGCCTGGCAGCCAGCCTCAGTGCCGACGAAGTGGCCAAGCTGGAGCGAATTGTCCGCCGTAATCGGCCGCTGAAGCGGGGTGAGTACCTGTTCAAGGCCAATGAACCCATGGAGCATGTGTATGCCTTGCGCTCCGGGGCGATCAAGAATTTTCTGCTCGATGCCGAGGGCACCGAGCGGGTGACCGGCTTTCTCCTGCCGGGGGAAATGCTCGGGCTGGACGCTATTGGTGCCAGTCATTACCGAAGCTTTGCCGTTGCCCTGGAAATCTCGCTGGTCTGCGCCATCAGGCTGGACCAACTGGTGGACCTGTCCGGCCAGATTTCAGGGCTGCGCTATCAGTTGCTGCACATGCTCAGCCTGGGGATCCAGGGCAAGGACGAGCACCTGCGCTGCTGCCATGGGCGTGCCGAACAGCGGTTGGCGATCTTCCTGCTGGGTATGTCCGCGCGTTACCAGGCGCGAGGCTTGCAGGCTGATGTGTTCAACCTGCCCATGTCCCGTGGTGATATCGCCAACTACCTGGACCTCACGCAGGAAACGGTCAGCCGACTGTTCAGCCGTTTCGTCCATGCAGGTTTCATGCTGTGCGCCGGGCGTGAGGTCAGGCTCATCGACATGCAAGGCCTGGTCAACCTGACCCGCCTGGAGGAGCCCACTTGAGCGCGGCAAGCACCCGGTCATAGCGTTGCACAGGCCAGCTTTCGGGGGAGTGCCCCACCCAGATCGGGCGTGACACATGATCTGTGCGTATCCAGATACGCTGCGCGGCTACGCCAGTTTGCCAGCACAACCGTGCCACTTGGCGCGCCACCTGTGGCGGCGCGCAACAGTACACCGTGTCCGGGCGGAAAGTGGTCAGCAAGTGCCTGGTCTGCCACCAGCCACTGCTGTAGTCACGCGACAATGGCGACAGTGCCGACAGCCAGGTTCGACAATCGTCTGGCAGCAGTTCGGCCGCAATGCCGTCATGTGACAGCTGCAATTGTAACCAGGGCAGCCAGCAGCGAATCTCATCCAGCGCACCCAACAACGGCAGCAGGCCGTCGGCGCGACTGATGGCCAGCAACCTTGTGCTTTGCAGGGGCAACGGCCAAGCGCTGCCAAGCGGCCCGGAATAGTCGAGCAGCTCCCCCGCACGGCCCACGGGCTGCGCGCTCTGGGTGCTGACGATAAATTGCCCGGCCCTGCCAGGTAGGGTCACGTAACTGCACGGCCAGCACTCGGTACGACCACTGAGCACGCAGTACTGGCCAGCCATTGCCTCGCCGCCTGGCTGGCTGCAAAGGGCCAGGCGCACGAATTGCTGGATGCCCAGGCCGGGCAATGTCTGGAGCAAGCGAACGCTGGCACCCTCCCGGTCCATGACTGCCTCGCACTGTAAGGATGACTTGCTGTAATCAGCCTAGACCGTGGGCAATCCGGCACTTTGATCAGGATCAAACCAGCGGGCGGCAGGGACTTCACGTTGTTGATAAAGGTCAAATGGGCTGCTGCCCCACGGCGCATGATCGAAGCGTCTCCCTGGGAGGCATTACTCATTCGAGGAGGTCGCCATGTCAGAAGTTGCCAAGAAAGTGCCTGTTACCCCCGCCGCCCCCCAGCCAACCAAAGCTTCGCCGCCCAGCGTCGAACCTTCGGAGCTGTGGCGGCCCTTCCAGCAATTGCGCCATCAGATCGACAGCCTGTTCGAGGATTTTGGACGGCGGCCGATGCGCATGCCGTTCAGCCACACACCGTTCGATGTCGAACCTTTCTGGCGGCGTGACCTGTTCACCCACGGCATGCCGGCCATGGACATCAGCGAGCTGGCCGAGGAGTACCGCATCAGCGCCGAGTTGCCTGGCGTGGATGCCAAGGATATCGAGATCAAGCTCGTCAATGGCAACCTGTTGATCCGGGGCGAGAAAAAGGAAGAAGTGGACGAAAAACGCAAGGAATATCACCTGTCCGAGCGCCATTACGGCAGCTTCGAACGGGTTTTCCAGCTGCCCCGTGGAGTCGACGCCGAGAAAATCGACGCCCAGTTCAACAAGGGCGTGCTGCTGGTGCACCTGCCCAAACGTGCCGAAGCCATCCATCCGGAAAAGGTGATTCCGATCAAGAGCGGTAAATGATCACCCACCCTCACTGCATCGAGGAGCAAGGAGGCTCCGCCTGTGGAGGTAGCCCATGATGTCCATTGGCAAATACTGCAAACGGGACGTGGTCACCGCATTACCCGGTATCTCCATCTATGCCGCGGCGCGCCACTGTCCGACGCATTCCGGTCGTCGATGATCTCGGTCTGCTGGTCGGAATCGCCACGGCGGACGACCTGATGGGCCTGCTGTCGGACCACCTGTACGAACTGTGACTGCTGATCCGTCAACAGAGCCGGCGGGAGGAAGATCTTCGCGGCGAAGACCTTTGAGCGCCCCGTGCGCGATTATGAAAGGAGGCTGGCATGAGTGATTTCCCCGGTACTGAAGAGCTCGAAAGCCTGGATGCCTATTGGCGGGCGGCGAACTACCTCACCGTTGGCCAGATCTATCTGCAGGGCAATGCCTTGTTGACCAGGCCCTTGACCTTGGCCGATGTCAAACCTCGGCTGCTGGGCCACTGGGGGACTTCCCCGGGGCTCAACCTCGTCTATACCCATCTGAACCGGTTGATTCGCCAGTACAGCCTCAATGTGCTGTTCGTCACGGGGCCTGGCCACGGCGGTCCTGCCCTGGTCGCTCAGGCATACCTCGACGGTACCTACACCGAGCTCAACCCATCGGTCGAGCGCAACGCACTTGGAATGACCCGGCTCTTTCGGCAGTTTTCCTGGCCTTATGGCATTGGCAGCCATGTCGGCCCCCATGTGCCTGGCTCCATTCACGAAGGGGGCGAACTGGGCTATTCGCTGGCCCATGCCTATGGTGCCGCCCTGGACAATCCGCAACTGATCGTGGCGTGCGTCATTGGTGATGGTGAGGCCGAAACCGGGCCACTGGCTGCCAGCTGGCACTGCAACAAGTTCCTCAACCCCGCCCGCGACGGCGCGGTGCTGCCCATCTTGCATCTGAACGGTTACAAGATCGCCAACCCCAGCGTGCTGTCGATGATCAGCGAGGAGGAGCTGACCAGCCTCATGTATGGCTATGGCTATGATCCGTATTTCGTCGAGGGTGACGAGCCGATGGAGGTCCATCGCGTGTTGGCCAGGACGCTGGATGTCATCTACGAGAAGATCAGCCAGATCCAGCGCCTCGCGCGGCATGCCGAAGACCCGCAGGTGGTCGACAGGCCCTTGTGGCCGGTGCTGATTCTTCGTACCCCCAAAGGGTGGACGGGGCCCAGGTACGTGGATGGGCAACGCGTAGAGGGCACCTGGCGGTCCCATCAGTTGCCGTTGGCGGACCTTGGCAAACCGCCGCACCTGATGCAGCTGCAACAATGGCTGGAAAGTTACCGTCCCCATGAGCTTTTTGACGCACAGGGTACGTTGTTGCCTGAGCTGGCCGCGCTGACCCCAACTGGCCGGCGACGCATGAGCGCGAACCCCCATGCCAACGGCGGTCTCTTATTGCGGGCCCTGGATTTGCCGCACTACGCCGATTACTGCGTGCCGATGCCGGGCCCTGGTCAGGTGCGGGCCGAGGCGACCAGAGTGCTGGGTGGTTATGTACGCGATGTCATGAAGAACAGCATTGCGTCGCAGAATTTCCGCCTGTTCGGCCCTGACGAAACGGCGTCCAACCGTCTGGATGCGGTATTTGAGGTGACCGACAAGGTGTGGCTGGATGCTCGGGCCAGCGATGATAGACACCTTTCGGCACAGGGGCGGGTCATGGAGATCCTCAGTGAGCACATCTGCGAGGGCTGGCTTGAGGGGTACCTGCTGACGGGCCGCCATGGCCTGTTTTCCTGTTACGAAGCTTTCATCCATATCGTCGATTCGATGATCAACCAACATGCCAAATGGCTCAAGACAGCTGCCGAGGTGCCTTGGCGCAAGCCGATCGCCTCATTGAATATCCTCCTGACTTCGCATGTCTGGCGGCAGGACCATAATGGTTTCTCGCACCAGGACCCGGGCTTGCTCGACCTGCTGGCAAACAAGAAGGCCAACCTTGCGCGGATCTATCTGCCACCTGACGCCAACTGCCTGTTGTCGGTGGCTGAGCATTGCCTGCGCAGCCGTGGGTACATCAATGTGATCGTTGCCGGTAAGCAGATGGAGTGGCAATGGCTCGATTGCGAAGCGGCCGCCGTGCACTGCCAATCAGGTATAGGGCGCTGGGGCTGGGCCTGCCATGATGACGAGATGCCCGAGGTGGTGCTTGCCTGCGCGGGCGATGTGCCGACACTGGAGGTACTGGCGGCGGTTACACTGCTGCAAGAGCAGGCTCCAGACGTGCGTGTGAGGGTGGTGAATGTCGTTGACCTCATGGCGCTGCAACTGTCGCAACAGCACCCTCACGGGCTGTCCGACAGCGATTTCAACGGGCTGTTTACCGAAGATCGACCGGTCATCTTTGCCTTCCACGGCTATCCGGCGCTCATCCACCGCCTCATCTACAAACGCGCCAATCCGCAACGGTTTCATGTCCGGGGATTTCGCGAAGAGGGCGCAACGACCACGCCGTTCGACATGGCAGTCATCAACAATCTGGACCGCTACCAGCTGCTGCTCGATGTGTTCGAGCGCGTGCCACGTTTGCAGCCCCAGCTCGAACAGGCCCGCGCCCGCTATTGGGCCACGATGGAGAAGCACAAGCTCTACCTCATCGAACATGGCGAAGACATGCCTGAAGTTGCGCAATGGCGCTGGACATCAGCGTCGCGTGCCTGAACCCGCCTTACTTGGCCTTCCAGTACTTCTGCATTTCCAGGAACAGGAACGAGGCGGTCCAGGTGATCAGCACCAGGCCCGTCAGCGCCTGCAGGCCGGTGAGGTACTTGAGGTGGCCAGTGGGGGCGATATCGCCGAAGCCTATGGTGGTGTAGGTGGTGAAGGAAAAATACACGCAGTCCAGGAAACTGCCGTCGAAATTGCCGCTGAGCGTACCCCAGCCTGGGGCATGGGCCATCAGGTAATAGGCCAAGGCAAAACACCACACCTCCAGGGCATGGGCCAGCAGCGCGCCGAACACGCCTGCGACGATGCGAAAGCGGCTCCAGAGCTTGAGCCGAGGTAGCCAGTCATTCAGGCGCAGCAGGCATTCGTAATGAATGATCACCACCAGGATCACCACCAGCATATTGATCAGCGTGACAAAGAGCATCGCAGGTACCCTGGCCAGGATCGGCGGTTCATTTCGTGGCATCGACCAGCACATAGGTGGCGGGCTCATTGGCTTGCGATTGCAACGCCGGGAATTCTTCGGGGGTGATGGTCTCCTTGGCCAGCAACAGACGCGCGCCTGCATCCAGGTCGTCGCGGCGCTGCTCCAGCAAAGCCCGGGCGCGGCCATAGGCTTCTTCGAGCAAGCCGCGGACAGCGAGGTCGATTTCGCGCGCGGTTTGCTCCGAGTAGTCCTTGCGCTCCTGACGCAACAGCGAGTCACCCAGATAGCCGGCTTGCTGGCGCTCAAGAACCGCCTGGCCCAGTACCGGGCTCATGCCGAAGCGGGTGACCAGCTGGCGGGCGATATCGGTGGCGCGCCCGAGGTCGTCGGCGGCCCCCGTGGAGACCTGGCCGAACACAAGGTGCTCGGCGGCGCGCCCGGCCATCAGCACGACAAGGCGGTCACGCAGCATCTGCGTGCTGATCAGGTAGCGGTCATCGGTCGGCCGTTGCAGGGTGTAGCCCAGTGAACCCGCGGCGCGGGGAATGATCGACACCTTGTGCACCGGGTCCATCGCCGGCAGGCTACTGGCGGCCAGGGCATGGCCCATTTCGTGGTACGCCACCACCTGGCGCTCGTCGCTGCGCAATACGCTGCCTTTGCGCTCGATGCCCGCCACCAGTCGCTCGACCGCAGCGGTGAAGTCCTGCAACTCGACCCACTGGCTGGATCGCCGGGTGGCAACGATGGCAGCCTCGTTGACCAGGTTGGCCAGGTCGGCGCCCGTCAGGCCCGGGGTGATCTCGGCAATCCGCTCGCAGTCCAGGTCGTTCTTGTAGATGATCTTGTGCAGGTGGACTTTCAGGATCGCCAGGCGGCCCTTGCGGTCGGGCCGGTCGATGAGAATCTGCCGGTCGAAGCGCCCGGCACGCAGCAGCGCCGGGTCCAGCACTTCCGGGCGATTGGTCGCTGCCAACAGCACCACGCCTTCCCGTGGGTCGAAGCCGTCGAGCTCGGCGAGCAACTGATTGAGGGTTTGCTCTTTCTCGTCATTGCCGCCAAAGCTGCCGACGCCGCGCATCTTGCCCAGGGCATCCAGCTCATCGATGAAGATGATGCAAGGCGCCGCTTGGCGGGCCTGGTCGAACAGGTCACGCACCCGGGCGGCACCCACGCCCACGAACATCTCCACGAACTCCGAGCCGGAAATCGAGAAAAATGGCACCGCTGCTTCCCCGGCGATGGCCTTGGCGACCAGGGTCTTGCCGGTGCCGGGTGGGCCTACCAGCAGCGTGCCCTTGGGCACATGGGCGCCAAGGCGCGCATACCACGCCTTGTTTTTCAGGAAGGACACGATCTCGGTCAGCTCGCCCTTGACGTCGTCGATACCGGCCACGTCGGCGAAAGTCACCTGGGTGTCGTGTTCGACATAGACCCGCGCACGCGACTTGCCCACCCCCATCAACCCGCCCAACCCCTGTTTCTGCCCCAGGCCATGAAACAGGAAGTACCACAGCGCCAGCATCATCAACAGCGGCATCAACGCGCCCATCACGGTCGCTACCGTGTTGTCCTCGACGACGCCAGAGAACGCGACTCCAGAGCGTCCCAGTTGCTCGCTCAGAGCCGGGTCGACGCGAACGGTGGAGAATACCGAGTGGCCATCGATCGGCTCCTGCAGCCTGCCGAGGATCCGCTCGTGCTCGATATGCAGGTCGCTGACCTTCTGCTGATCGAGTAGTTGCAGGAACTGGCTGTAAGGAATGGCTTGCACGGCCGGCTGGCTGAACAGGCCGAACTGCACGGCAGCGAGCACTGCCAGGCCAACTGCCAGGAGGTAGAGCGTCCAGGGCTTATCCTTGTTCATGGCCATCGGTCCTCGGCGCGGCGGCGCTAGGCGATCAACAGATAATCTTCGACCTTACTGACGCCCGGCACCGACCAGGCCGCACGCTCGACCACTTCTCGCTCGCGCAGCAAGTGTACCTTGCCTTCCAGCTTGACCACACCACCGTCGACCGTGACGCGGATGCCTTCGGCCTCGATTTCGGCGCTGCGCTTGAGTGCGTCCTCGATGTGGCGCTTGATATCGACCACGTCGGCCCGGGCTTTGAGGGTGATGCGGTTGTGTACGCCAACCACACCCGACAAGCGCCAGATTGCCTGTTCGATCACTTCCTTCTGGTATTGCCAATCGAGCTGGCCTTCCAGGGTCACCGTCCCTTTTTGCACGGTGACCTGGATGCCCTCCACGTTGGCGTCAGAGCTCCAGGCGATGATGCTCAGGGCACGGCTGGCAATCGTGTCGTCAGCGGTACCTTCGAGCTTGTTCAGGCGTACCTCTATCTCCTCAGCCAGGCCGCGCACGCCTTTCATGGCCTTGACCGTGCGCTCGGCACTGACTTTCTGGGCGTAGCTGTTGACGTGCCCGGAGAGGGTCACCACGCCGTTCTGCACCGTCACACCGATGCTGGCTGCATTGATATCGGGTTTGAATTCCAGCTCTTCGAGCACAAGGTCTCGTAGGTCAAGGTCGTTCATGATCGGCTCCGGTAGCAGATAGGGTAGGGGGGCGGTGCCCTGAGTCTTTGTTTCTACCCTTGTGCCCACCAGCGCGATTGATAAAGGTCAAACCGGGTGAACAGGCCGCTCGCGGTTGACAAATGTCAGGCGTGCGGCGCACGCCGCCATCGATACTTAGCGTGTCCTGGCCATGCACGAGGGTACCGACATGCGACGTTATGTGCTTTGCGGATGGGCAAGCCTGTTGCTGGTTACCGTGTCCGGCTGCACGGCGTGGCGCGCCGAGGAATACGATGCGCGCCTGGAATCAGCGGAGAACAACGCCGCCACCGCAAGGTTGCGCGCCGATCAAGTGTGTTACCGCATCGATCTGGTCGAGCAGACCGCCAACGAGGCCCTAAGGCGGGCAACCCAGGCTCAGGACGAGGTGCGGCAACTGCGCCAGCAGGCCAGACGCAAGTAGCCCGCCATGCCACGTCGATGGCTCGACCCCGCACTGCTGGTGGTCTGCACCCTGGCCCTGCTGACTGGCGGCGTGGCCTATGCGGCGCAGCGGCCTGCTTGGGCCGGGCTGGTCTGGGCAACTGGTGGCTTGGTCATGGCCGGGGTCCTGGCGGTGGAAATGTTCAGGCGCCTAGCCCGGGGAGAGGCGGGTATCGACCTGATTGCCTTGCTGTCGATCACCGCCGCCCTGGCCCTGGAGAACATGCTGGTGGCTGCGGTGGTCGCGCTGATGCTGGCCACCGGCCGAGCACTTGAAGCGTTCAGCGTGCGTCATGCCGAGCGCGAATTGCGGGCGCTGATCGACCGAGCGCCGCAACGTGCCTGGATCCAGGAGCAAGACGGGCTGCGCGAAGTTGCGGTGGATCAGGTCAGGCCAGGGCAGGCCGTGCTGGTGCGCCTGGGTGAAATCGTACCCGTGGACGGGCGCCTGCAGAGTCCCCAGGCCACCCTGGACGAGGCGGCGCTGACCGGGGAGTCGTTACCCGTCACTCGTCATTGCGGCGAGCCGGTGGCCAGCGGGGTGTGCAACGCCGGCGCGCCGATGGTGCTGGTGGCCACGCAGACTGCGGCACAAAGCACCTATGCCGGCATCGTGCGGCTGGCCGAGGCGGCACGCCAGTCACGGGCGCCCTTCGTGCGCCTGGCTGACCGCTACGCGCTGGCGTTCATCCCGCTGACGTTGCTGATCGCCGCGCTCGCCTGGTGGGCCAGTGGCGACCCGCAACGCGTGCTGGCGGTGCTGGTGGTCGCCACACCTTGCCCCCTGATATTAGCGGTGCCGATTGCCGTGCTGTCGGGCATCTCGCGAGCGGCGCGGCGTAGCATTCTGGTGCGCGATGGCGCGGTACTGGAGGCGCTCGCCGGGATCCGCCAGGTTTTTCTCGACAAGACCGGTACCTTGACCAGCGGCCATGCTCGGCTGCAATCGATCGAGCTTAACGGGGAGGGCGCGCCGCTGCAGATCTTGCAGTGGGCCGCGTCATTGGCCCAGGCATCCACCCACCCGATCGCTCGGGCTATTGTCGATGCGGCCCTCGCGCGGGGCCTGAGCCTGGCGGCGCCGCAACAGGTGCAGGAGGCGCCAGGCCAAGGGTTGGCCGGCCAGGTACAAGGCAAAGCCGTGCGCTTGGGGCTGCTGGCTTACGTGCAGCAGGGCAGGGATGCGGGCCCTTGGGCACAGGTGTGCTTGCAGCAGCTGGACTATCTGGCCAGCAGTGGCAGTTTCGTAGCCGTAGACGGTGAATTGAAAGCGATGCTGCGGCTGGCCGACGATGTGCGTCGGGAAACACCCCAGACCCTGCGCCGGCTTCGAGCCCGCGGCATCGACCAGATTGTCATGCTGACTGGCGACCGCCCCCAGACAGCGCAAATGATCGCGCTGACAGCGGGTATCGATGCGCTTCACTCTGGCCTCTCACCGCAGGACAAGGTCCGCCTGGTGCAGGAAGGTTGCCGAAAAGGTCCCACGCTGATGGTCGGGGATGGTATCAATGATGCGCCAGCACTGGCTGCCGCCGATGTCGGGGTTGCCATGGGCGCGTCCGGCGTGACTGCTTCGGCACAGTCAGCCGGCGTGGTCTTGCTGGTCGACAGGCTGGATCGTCTGATCGAAGCGCTCGACATCGCCCGGCACACCGTGCACATCGCCCGGCAAGGCGTGTGGGTGGGCATGAGCCTCTCGCTGCTGGCCATGCTGTTCGCTGCGGCCGGCTACCTGCCTGCGGTGATGGGGGCGGTACTGCAGGAAGGCATCGACCTGTTGATCATCCTCAACGCCCTTCGCGCCCTCGGCCCGGTTGCGGGCGATGGCCACAACGGGTTGCCGACCGAGAGCCTGCAACGCATGCAGGACGAGCATCGACAACTGGACGGGGTGTTGACCGACCTGAGCCAGATGGCGCGGGACTTTGCCAGCCGCCCTGCGGAGCAGGCGCGGGCCGACCTCGGGCGCCTGGTCGCCGCCCTGCATGGCTCGCTGGAGCGCCATGAGCGGGACGACGAGCAGCAGCTGTACCCCCTGTTGAGCCGCTACATGGGAGGCGAGGATCCGCTCTCGCCGCTCAGCCATACACACCGGGAAATGTTCAGGCTGATCCATTTGCTGACGCGCATGAACGAGGATTTCGCCCAGGCCGCCGCCAACCCGAGCGCCGACGAAATCCAGCACCAGCTCATACGCCTGGATACCTTGGCAAAACTGCATTTCGACCAGGAGGAGGCCTTGTACCGTTACCTTGACCAACATTGAACACCGCTGCAGGCATTTGCACGCTTGATAAAAATCAAGCGCCAAGGGCGGCGTTGACCGGATGCTGGCAGCAGCGGTCAATCACTGCCGGCCGAAAAGCCCCGTCTCGATGCAACCCGAGCGACCTGAGTGATCAGGCCGGCCCACCGTTGGAGGCCATCATGAGTCACTATCAACGGCTGTTGCTGATCATGCGTCCAATGCTGCACCAGGCGGTCGCCCTGGAGCAGGCTGTTGCACTGGCCAGATCGGCATCGGCCAGCCTGCACATCGTCGCCTTGCTCGAGTCATTGGACAAACTCTGGCTGCTGGAGTCCGGTAAGCATCAAGCGGAGCGGGAGGCTTATCGGCTTGCTCAGCATGAACAGCTGGAAGCCCAGGCAAACGCACTGCGTGCCTCCGGCGTGCAGGTGACGACCGAGGTGGCCTGGAGTAACGACCTGCAGGATGACATTCTGCAGCACGTGCTGGAGATGCAACCGGACCTGCTGCTCAAGCAGGTCGAGCATGAGCCTGCGCTCAAGCGCGCCTTCTTCACGCCGCTTGACTGGCAACTGTTGCGCCACTGCCCGGTCCCGGTCTACTTGCTCGGTGCCAGCCAGCCGGCGTTGCCGCGCCAGATCGTGGCGGCGGTGGACGTGGCCGACACCTCGCCAGAGGGGCAAGCCCGAAATGACAGCATCGTCCGGCAGGCCGGTGCTTTGGCCTTGCAGACAGGGGCGCAACTGGACCTGCTGCACGCCTGCGATCTGTCGATGGCCTACATGGGCGATATGGGGTATGCCGCCTGGGCCATCGGTGACATTGCCGAGCCCTTGCGCCAAGCGCTGGAGGATGATTTCAGGAACCTGGCCGAACGCTTCGGCGCACCACCGCAACGTTGCCATTTCGTGCTCGGACGCCCGGTCGCGGTGCTCAGCGCATACGTCGAATCACAGCCGGTGGAGGTACTGGTCCTGGGGCGGCCCATCGCACGGGGACTGGACCGTCTGTTCGGCAGTACCACCGAACATGTGCTGTACCAGGTACCTTGCAACATCCTGGTGGTGTAGGAACGTGCGGATGACTACGCCATGGGCGGGAGGCGCTCGGCGACCAGGGCGCTGGTGGCGACGATGTCCAGCCGGGCCTGGCAAGGGGCGGGCAGGCGAAAGGGCTTGATGCTGTCGGCGACCAGGATGCGTTCGAACATCCCGTTTTGGAACAGCGCCCCGCGCTGCTGAAGCTGCGGCGGCGTAGGCTATCCTGCAGCCGCACCGGGAGGTGCCCGATGAGCCCGTATCGCCGGATTTTGCTGATCATGACCAAGGCTCAAGCCAATGCCGCGCTGGACCGGGCCATGGCCCTGGCTGCGGCGTCTGGTGCTTCCCTGCACGTGCTGGGTATTCATGAACCCGGCGAACTGCGCCTGCGCCACGAGTTGCCGACACCCCCGCTGCCTTGCGTTTCATTCGTGCACTTCAGCACAGCGCTCAAGGCGCTGCTCGATGAACAGCCGGCAAGGGGGGCACGCCCAGGTTTCGAGGCCGTGGAAACCTCCGATCCCCGAGACCTGGTGCCGGCCTGCATTGCCCGCTATGCGCCTGACCTGGTGATCAAGGACTGCTCGGGCTGTTCCCTGATCGATCAGCGGGCCCGGACTTCACTTGACCAGGTACTGTTGCATGGGAGCGAGGTGCCGTTGATGTTCGTACCGGCGAATGCCCCAGCCATGCCAGCTAGCGTGCTGGTCGCGGTGGATGTATCCCACGCCTCGCCGCTCAATGACGCACTGGTGATGGCCGGTCAGCAACTGGCAACACAATGCCAGGGCCCGCTGAACCTGCTTTCGGCTTACGACCTGCCAATCGCCATGCTGGCAAATCCTGACCTCGCCGGCCCTTGGGCGGATGAGGTGCGGGAATCGCTGCAGTTGCCGTTCGATGCGTTGGCCGATGCCCACGGCATCGCCCACAACCATCGATTCTTCAGCGAAGGTGCGCCGTTGCGTGTCATCAAGTCCCATATCGCTGCGCTGGGAGCCGATGTGGTGGTGGTCGGCGCCGTGCAGGCCAGGCGTTGGGCCAAGCTGATCGGCGATACTACCGAGCGGCTTGTCAGCCATGCGCCGTGCAGCATCCTGACGATCAGGCCTGCACCTGGCAGTTGAATCAGGCGGTATCGCCTGTTCGGCCATGGCGCACCACCTCCACGCAGAATTGACCTTCGTAGGGGGGCACATGGCATTCGACGATATCCTGCGCCGCGACCTGCAGATGAATGCCGACGATATCGGCATGCACCGGTTGGTGGCAGACGTGGCGGTCGACGAGCACCGCGCTGATGATGTGGCGCGCACCCAGTTCGGCGAGGTAGGCGCAGGTGCGTAGCAGAGAGTGCCCTTCGTAGAGCACGTCATCGACCACCAGCAAGGTGGTTGCGGCAAGGTCGAGCTTGGCGAGTTCAGGGTTTTCGGTGAGTTGAGTATGGGCATGCAGGAGGCTCAGGTCGTCTGCATAACGCTTGACCTTGATCGGGTAGAGCGGCAAGGGCGCAGCACCGGTGAGTGCCTGCAGGTGCAGTTGCAAGCGCTGCGCCAGCGGCTCACCACGCCGCTGAATGCCTACCAGTGCCACTTCGGACGCAGGCAGACAGGCCATGGCCTGGCGGGCCATCGAACGCAGCACGCTGTCCAGATCGTCTTCGTCATACAGGCGGACCCTCGATGGAGCGGGGCGATTCATGGTGTTTCTCCTTTATTGGATATCACTGGGCGGGAGCCTACCCGGGCACCTTGAGGTGGGCTTGATAAAAGCCAAGTGATAGCCAGCCGAGTCCGGGCCAGGAACCTGAGTTTCAGTGCATCGCGGATTACTGCATCTACCAGACGGGCGCAGGCACCCATATCCTGCTGATGACACTGATGGGCCATGGCCGGCACGCGAGATCTTTATTACCCGCATAGTTGACCTAAGATAACTTCTGCCGCCTTTCAGATCGTCGCGTTGCGCGGGCAGTGATAGCGTTGCTACATACGCTTTTGATCCCGAGGCGTGGCCATGTATCAGAACCTGGCTGTTCTGGCCGCCTTGCTGGTGCTGTACGCCAGCCTGGCCGGTGCGCTTGAGTCCAAACCTGTCAATGGGCCGCTGTTGTTTCTGCTGGCAGGCCTGGTGGCAGGCCCCTCTGGGCTCGGGTTGTTGAACCTTTCGCTGGACCGCAACGATCTTCGCTTGCTGGCCGAGCTTACCCTCTCAATCGTCCTGTTCAATGATGCCGCCAAAGCCAACCTGGCCCAATTGCGGCAATCCCGTAGCCTGCCCTTGCGCTTGCTGACCCTGGGCCTGCCGCTGACACTGATTGCGGGCTGGCTTGCCGCCTGGCTGATGTTCCCACGGATGCCCTGGCTGGAGATGGCGCTGTTGTCGACCATACTGGCCCCGACCGACGCCGCCCTCGGCAAGGCCGTCGTGAGCAACCCCGACGTTCCGGCCGATGTGCGCGAGAGCCTGAATGTCGAAAGCGGCTTGAATGACGGCATTTGCGTGCCGGTACTACTCTTGCTGTTGGCATTGTTGACGGAGGCTCACTCGACGATGCCTTTTGCCTTGGCGGGCTACTTCTTCCTGGAGGAGTTGGGTATCGGTGTTCTCACGGGGGCGGCGCTTGCGCTGTTGGTAGGCGGGTTGTTACGTCTGTCGCAACGCCATTGCCTGCAGATCGAGGCCTGGCAGCAACTGGTGATGCCCGCGCTGGCATTACTGAGCTTCGCCAGCGCTCAGGCACTGGGGGGCAGCGGTTTCATCGCCGCGTTCTGCGCAGGGCTGCTGACAGGTTACCTGTTCAAACGGGAAACCCAGCCGTTGATCGTCACCGGCGAGTCGTGCGGTGAAGCGCTGTCGCTGCTGACCTGGGTGGTGTTTGGCGCCTATGTGGCGCCCAAGGCTTCGCAGATCATGGCACCCTCCGTCTGGTTCTACGCACTTTCGAGCCTGTCGCTGGTGCGAATGCTGCCTGTCTGGCTCAGCCTGGCGGGGAGCACACTCAGCGCCGAGAGCCGCTTGTTCATCGGCTGGTTCGGCCCCCGTGGGCTCGCGTCCATCGTGTTCGCGATACTGATACTGGATGCGCCGTTGCAAGAGGCTGGCACGATCATCGCGTGCACCATCGCTTGCGTTCTGCTCAGCGTGGTATTGCACGGCATGAGTGCATTGCCGGGGGCGCGGCGGCTGGGGCGCAGCGCACGAGAATGAGGGTGTGACAGGGGACCGACCGGTTTCATCAAGGCATGTACGCGCAGAAGCGCAGAAGTCATCCAGCAAAGAAAATGGGCTTGGTGGCTGGCAGGGGCGGTCATACTGATCTTGTTTACCACATTGGCCAATCTTGGCGGCTCCTACATTATCGGCTGGCTGGGAGCCATCAGTGTATGGGGCGTGATTGAACCCGTTGCCGGTCTGAGCCTGATCGGTTGGTACTGGGTCAGCCCCACGCGCTTTCAAGAGGCCTGGAACCCAATGCATATACCCGTCGCACAGGCTGTTACCAGCAGCATCCCTCTGACGCTATCGGTGGCTGGCCATGGGCCCGAAGGGCCGTCGCGATGGGGTGGATTCCAGCGGTGCAGGCTCAGCGTTAAGATGGAACCGGTTCATTTCTGCAGTTGGATAGGGAGCACTGAAATGGTGGTTGATATGGCTGCCTTCACACCGTGGTCGGCTCTGGCAGGCGGAGCACTAATAGGCCTGGCCGCCGGGCTGTTCGTGGTGGCGAACGGGCGCATTGCCGGTATCAGCGGTTTGCTCGGCTCGCTATTGCAGCGCACGGGAGAAGGGCGTGGCGAGAAACTGTCGTTTCTGCTGGGCATCATCGCGGCGCCACTTTTGTGGCGAGCGTTCTCGGCGATGCCCACGGTACATTTCAGTACGGCCCCCTGGTTGCTCATGGTCGCAGGGCTTCTGGTGGGCGTGGGTACCCGCTATGGCAGTGGCTGTACCAGTGGCCATGGTGTGTGTGGCCTTTCTCGCCTGTCCCCTCGCTCGGCGGTGGCCACGTTGTGCTTCATGGCAGCCGGCTTTGCCACCGTCTTCGTGGTTCGCCACCTTTACCCAGGAGCATGAAATGACCCGGATCAGCGCATTCATCGCGGGGTTGCTGTTCGGCATGGGGTTGTTGCTATCGGGCATGGCAAACCCCACCAAGGTACTGGGGTTTCTCGACCTCGCGGGGCAGTGGGACCCGTCACTGGCACTCGTCATGGCGGGCGCGATCGGTGTTGCACTGCTGCCGATGGCGTGGGCGCGTCGGCACGCTGTGTCCTTGCTCGGCGGCGCGATGCAGTTGCCTGCCCGACGCGACATTGACCGACGGCTAGTGGGTGGCAGCCTGATCTTCGGCATTGGCTGGGGGCTAGCCGGGGTGTGCCCAGGGCCGGCCCTGGTGCTGCTGGCCGGGGGGTTTTGGCAAGGCTGGCTGTTTGTGGCAGCGATGCTGGCCGGCATGGCGCTGTTCAATGGGCTGGAAGTGCTTAGTAAACGCCGCCAGGCGTAAAGCAAGCTGCGGCCGTGCCGCGTAGACAACAGCGGGTGGGTTTCATTGGGTGAGGGCAGAGGAGACAACCCCGTTGCCCTTACCGGCGACATGGAACCACCAGTTACCATTGCCATCTCGACGAAAGTCGCCCATTGAAGGCGGGTGAGGGCGGGGCCAGTTGCATAGTCGTCTGTAACCCTCGGCCGCGCTCAGGGGGCGGGGAAGGAGGCCAGGTAGGCTCGCACCGTCGGCTGTTTTTCGGTCAGCTGCTGGAAATTCAGCATCAGGAAGCACCGGAACTTTCGAAGACAGGGTGGTCACGATGAAATGGGACAACCTGAATAAAGAGCGGCGCTGAGGAATACACAATATCCCGGCCTGAGAGTTATCGGATATTGAGGGAAGCGTGAAGGGCACTTTCCAGACAGGCTATGCGTATAACTCAACTAAATATTCATTTAGTCGAGTTGGGTCGCGCGCTTACATAAAAGAAGGGTAGTTTGGTATTTATTGCTCGACAATGCAACCGACTGGCTTTATCTCAGGTTCTCTGGGTTGTCGGGCTGCGGGCGCACGCTGATATCGGACAGCTTCGTGGCAAACTGAAGCGCTCAGGTAGCCTGGAGTTGGGCTTTGAGGATACAGAATGGCTGGCGTGCACCCGCGCGCCAGGCAAATTAAACGGGTGTACTGACTGAGACAGAGCTGTACAGGGCGATTATTTCGACCGATTTTATCGTTTATTGAGTGAGTAAACCGCTCTAGGTTGAGAGGTTGCCAAGGTTAGGCGAGAGCATCTATTGGGATTGATCTGGGCATTAGGCTACTGAAAGGTCGTGGCGTCTGTGCAAATCAGAGCCAAATGCGATTGGACAAACCCGGTTCTACAAATATCTCATGCTTTATTTTCACTTGGATAATGATGAGCTACCTGAAACAGATCTCTCCGATATTGCGTGTTCGGAACCGTACAGGATTGACAGCGCAACCGCAGTCACTCGAGGCCATCGCGCTTAAAGTTTCTTCTGATTTCACAGGTTCGACCTCTGGTCAGAAAAAGGAGTTCGCGCCGATGCTTGTGTTTTCATCGATGAGTAAGCATACGCGGCCTTCGCAAGTCTTCAGAAATAGCAAAGGCGCTGGCACGGTTGCTTAACGCAGTTTACGTGGCTGCAGTAACACATAGACGTAAATCGACACCTTAATGACGAGGCTCGTCGCGCCAGGAAGCGCCTTGTATCCATGGCATCGGGGGACAGAAGCGTTGAATGGGTCTGCGGCTGTGAGAGCGATCCGAGCAGCAAGATGGATTGGAAGGAGGCAAAAAATCGGCCTAGGTCGATTTACTTTCGAGATTAGGGTAAGAGGCTTCCGTGTACTGTCACAGCTGGAAAGGCGCCTGAGCTGTCATGAGTACACCGAAGAAACACTGCCCCTATCCCCACCCCACCAAATTTCCAACCCTATCAGCCACTTATCAAAAACAAACCAACATAAAACACTGCGAGCTGGTCAAAGTTACTTCTCAGGCAGAGAAGTATATTCGTCCTCAGGGTAACCACTGGAAGCAAGTCTGACCCTATGAATCACCAAAGTACCAGAGACGCCGGTATCTCTTATTCATTTAAGCCTTTGGAGGCTATAAACGGGTAGATTAAAGAACTTTTATACCCTACCGGACTTTGTCAAAAGATGCTAGTTGCGAAATGTTCCTAGCAAATACCATCTGTCGAACTAATATTTTTGGAAGCGATTTCGTACCTTTGCACCCAGTGAGATCTGCCTCCTATGGCCACGATGAAAAGCCACCGCCGCGAGCAGCTAGCGGCTAGCCGCAAGACGAGCAGCCACAACCGCAGTCTTTGGATGGTCTACAGTCCGAAACTGAATGCTGATCTCGTTATCCTGGGCGACCTGGAAATCATTCACTGGGCTACCGAACTGGAGACCAATCCGAGTGTGCAGGCCTACCGCTTCGATGAGGATGTGAACATCAGCCTGACGGTAGGTGAGGGTGAGGATGACAGTAATTTTACGAAAATCAGAGGGATATGGGTTGATCGTAGGTCTGGGGCAGTCGAATTTCATCAAATAGACGCCAATGAGAAACATGACTCCGATCGCAAATCGATCCCTATTCGTTACCGACTCACTGATCAAGTTACTCGACACGCGGAGCTGGTTTCGATTACGTCTGCTCATCTTACGTTGGTCGCCTATCAATTAGGGTTCTGGCTAAAAGTAATCGCATTTGCATCGCAGCTGAGGGGTTACGAGCTTGACCATGAGACTGAGCTCGTGGGTACCCAGGTTCAATTGCTGAGAAAGGGCACGATTCGATCTCTGCTTGAGGACTTGGATATAGCGGATCAAGCCATTGCGCTGGGCGTGATCTGCCGCTTGATCATCTCGGGCTCCGTAATTGTGGAAGCAAGAAAAGACGGGTTTGGCTACAACACAGCTTGGAGCGCGCCATGACTAGGCGTTCTCGATCCGAAATTGTCGACCTCATACGCGCGACAATGCCATGGCCGGACGCCTCCGTTGAGGAGTTGGAACCCAAGGATGCCGGTGTGTACCGCCATAGAAAGCAAGCCCTTGAGATGTATCTTCAAGGGGATACGATTGACGCAATCAAACATGCCACGACCATAGACGGAAGTTTTCTAAGGAAAATGATTAAGCGATGTCTGACGATGGCGCCAGATGGTAAAGTCTATGGGTATCGAGCGTTCCTACCTCATCAACCGATAAAAGCGTACATACGAACAAAAGAAGTCGATGCCTCCCACTGGCAGTCGGGGGCGGGCCTCGCTGGCGTGCTCGGCGCAACATTTCGTCGGTATCCGGGACTTGAAAGCCGGCTCACTGCGCTGATCTTAAAGCGCAGGTCGAAAGGCAAAAAGAGCAAAGAGATACATGAGTTTGCTATACGAGCTGTAGATGTGCATGTGGCATTTATAGGAATGCTGAGAGAGAATAATCACCCGGCAATGGAGTGGCCTTACAATACTAAGAGCTTGGGTATAAGGGGGCTGACCACCTACATCAAACAGGTGCGAGAGCAAAATTATGAGCGAACAATTCATATCAGTGGTGATCGAGGTGCTATAGCGCATATACCCGTTGGGACAGGTATTCCATCTTTTACCAAGTCCACAGGACTGATGAGCGCAATCGAGATCGATGCATATACTTACGATGCAATATTTATATTAATTCTCCAGCATGAAAATGGCCTCGAAACCTATCATGTCCTGAAGAAGTTGCATCTCCTTGCCGCCGTTGATTCCCTGACCACTGCTACGCTTTGGTACTACGTCGTTCATGGTGATGATGTGTCTGCGGAAAGTGTTGTCACGCTCATTCGAAAAATGCTTAGCGCCAACCTTCAAAAGCCTGAATTTACCATACAGGATTTGGCCATTGAACCGGGCGCGGGTTTTCCGATGGAGGTTATTCCTGAGATGACGCAGGTACTGCCGTCAATCATTCGGCTCGATAATGCGCTGGCACATCTAGCCAATAAGGTCAGCAGTGATCTCCGAAAGCAAATAGGATGCGTGATTGAGTATGGAGTACCTGGTCGCCCTGAAAGACGACCCAACGTTGAGCACAAATTCAAGCGATTTGCGGCGGACTTGATTCAACGCTTTCCGAATACTACGGGGGCAGGCCCTCTTAATGGCAGGGCAGTGAATCCTGAAGGAGCTGCTATCGAATTCATGATAACAAGTGATGAACTGGATCAGCTGACCTATGCGTTTTTTGCCAACCTGAATGCAGAGCCGTCAGCAGGGCTGCGCTTCCTGTCACCTCTTGCAACCGTCGAGCAACTGGTCAGAAAGGATCATTACATCCCTAGGCGCCCACCCATTGACATGCAACATTCGTTGGGGCTTGTCAGAGCGAGTTACCCCAGAACAGTGAAGGGTGGTGTTGAAGATGGCCATCGACCTTACATTAACTTCAAGAAAGCCAGGTATACATCTCCAGCACTCGCACGCAGCCCACAACTCGTCGGTGAGCCCATCACTATCAAGGTCAACGAGGGGGATATACGAGTCGTGGATGCTTACTTGAAGACCGGTGCTTCAATAGGCCCTCTCACGGTGCAAGGCGATTGGGCAGAGCATCCACACAGTCTCAAAGTTCGTGACATTATCAACTCATTGATATCCCGGCAGATTTTACATCGAGTGACAGGCGAGTGCATCGTAACGACCTATTTCCGCTATCTTGAAAGCAATCTGAAGGCAGCAGCGAAAAAAAATAAGCAAGACCCAAAGTCTGCCACGAAGCTCGACGCACTAAGGGCTGAAAATCACATTGGCATACATGCGGAGGAGTTAAAGTCTCATGCTGCTCCGCAGATAGAGCCAGATGAGCCCAAAAAACATGCGTCCATACTTGAGCGGGAATACATTGTTCCGCCTGGCAGCATAGACCTCATTGAGTTGGTTAAAAAGCTCTGAGTGGCGCCATGGATATTTACGATCCTTACGATATTGAGCAGCAACGGGAAATGATGTGGGAACATCCGCTCATGACCAAAGACTACGTTGCCCTCACCCCAAGCATGCCTAAAGTACTTGAAATCGTAATCGAGCACATAATGCTTCATAAAAGATGCCTTGTCTTCAAGGCTTACCCTCGCATGGGTAAGACCACGACTTGTAACTTCGTTATTAGTGCATTGAAAAGGCACCCAGCACTCAAAGATCGGTTTGTGACGCGCGTTTCAGCAGATACGATCAATGAGCTGAAACGCAGGGAGCATATCGTCAAAAGTCTAGCCAAAGCACTGCATCTCTTCGTGCCAAAGAGATTAGACACCGCAGCGTTGCGCCAAGATGTGCTTAATGCAATTGAAAGCGCCCTGAAAAATATGGGTGGGAGGCACTGGATTCTATTTATAGATGAGTTGCAAACCCTAACCATTGAAGATTTTGAACATCTTCAGCATATTCAGAATTTGCTGGCCATCAACGGCATTGACACCACCCTTATCGGCTTCAGTCAAACACAAATCAACTTTGCAATTGAGCTACTAATAAAACAGAAGCGTGTAGAACTCAATGCGCGATTTTTGAGTGAGGTATTGGATCTGCCGTGCTGTGCCGATCACACCTGGATGGAAGGAACCGTAAAAGGGTACGATGAGAGCTTTACCTACCCACCCGGCAGCAGTTGTACTTACACTCAGTTTTTCCTTCCAAGAGCCTTTGAAGCTGGCTTTCGCCTGGCCAATCATGCCCCTCAAACGTTTAAGGTGATGTCGGAGGTGGTGGCCGGGGCAATCCCGGTGATTCCCACGGAATACGTGTTTGAAGTTTTCAGGCTTATCCTAATTCGCTCTATGCATAGAGACTCAGCGGACTTTGAGATGGTCGACGACACCATAAAGTCCGCTACTGCTGAGTCTGGACTTCGTGTATACATGGACATCTTGAAAGAGGGTGGAGTGCTGTGAATATCTCGAAGCCAGTACGATTCATATACCTCAGGCCCCCTCTGAAATATGCTTCTTCTTGGCTGGTATTCCTTAATATCATGAAGTGGAACCGGTTTCGACGGTTTAGCGATATCTGCAGACTTTTAGAGCTGTCAGATGAGGGTTCAAAAGGGACTGATCGTTGGTGGGACGGTAGCCAGGTTCCATATGCATACGTTGAAGAAGCTTGCGGATTGGAATGCAACGAACTGCAGTATGCATTTTTGGACGGTTGGTTTCCGCGGTTGAGCATCTCAGGCTGTGGGAGCTTAGACATAGGGTCTCAACCTAGAATCCGACATTGCGCTCAATGTATAAAATTGGGCTATCACTCAGCCGTATTCTATTTCGAATACATTACCCATTGCCCATGGCATCAGGAACCACTTCGTTATTGCCAGCATTGTACGAATGTACTATCGAAATCATGGCGCGGCAGGCACAGGATCGCTGAGGCCGCAGAGAATTGCGAGCATCTAGCAATAATTCTCGATGCAATCCCGGCAAAAGAGATATCGGTTAATTTACGCTTTGAGGTAAATAATTGGTGTGCCGGTTTCAGGCTTTGTATTAAGTGTGGCTGGCAACTGATAAGGGAAAACATCCATGAGATTTTCGCGGGAAAGCCATCCAAGCTGCAAGATAAAAAAGTTCCTACCCAGTTATTGGCGGAGCGGTTATCACATAATTTTCTCGCGGTAGCTACAGGAGTGCCAGTCACTTTTTTCAAGCTTCCGTTCGCTGAGATAACACGACGACTTAGAAACTTACTAAAGCCTGATGATCTTCTGGTGAGTGAATTATTAAAATCGAAGGATCCATTAGTTAAATTTGAGGATTATGTGCTTGTTGAGAAATCAATTAGGCGCTACATATTTCGTCGCTACATACGTTTCCATAGAAAATGCTTGGCTCGCTTGGTTAAGCTAGATCCGGATAGTTGGTACCAGCTTAATCTCGAAAATGTATGCCCTTGCGTGACAGCTTACCTCACAACCTTTGCTCGCCGCTGGGCCGTTTCGCCATATGAGTTGTTAAAAGCACGCGAGAGTCTTCTGGATTCGCATTTCATTGATTTCTCCCAAGATGGAGAGATATTGGATTGCGTACGCACATGTGAGCTGTATAAGTTAATTGCTAGGTTTTACAGAACATGGAGCTTGCTGCGTCACTATAGAGAAATTGATGGCGGAAAATTTGTGCTAAATTATAGGCATGATGGTAGCCTGCTTAGCTTTGCTGTACCAATGATCTACGAGACTGCTCATAAGGGCAGCGACGGCGCTTACCGGGATGCGGTCATGTTGATGGAGGAGCCGGGACGTGTGCTCCAGAAAAGCGTTGTATACTGTGCTAGCCGCCTTAACAAACCATTGAAAGTAGAGATAGGTCTATATTCAACATGGCTGCTTAGCAACAACAAGAATATGATCTGTGCATTGCATAATCGCGCAGTTAGCGATCATCGTCGCTTGGATATTTAGTCGCCATCTGATCCCAGTGCCTTCCCACTGTCTGCTTGGAAACTCCAAGTTCTCGCGCGACCTCCGCCTTGGTCAGTCCTTGAGCTTTCAGACGCTGCACGTCTTCACGCCGCTCCCGTGCCGCCGCCACCCGTGCGTGAATCCGGGTATCGGTTGTGATCACAAGAGGTGCGACTGACCCGCCCAATCCAGCCACTTCTTTGGATACCTGTTTAAGCAGATCTGTAGGTCGGACGACTTGGTCGGCACCGTATGCCAAGGCGAGGAGTGTCAGAGGATGAACATCCAGCTGACGAGCGATCTCATCGAGCTTCTCCACCGACACGCCGCGCTCGCCGCGTTCAACGCGACTGAGGTGTGCGGCAGTAACGCCTTCTTCAACGTCGGTCAGTACCACCCGGCGCTGCTGGCGTACGTAGGTCAGCGCTGCGGCGATAGCTTGCCTGAGCATTCGGGAGCATCCCTAAAATCCGACTGTATGCCCGGTTTGCGTGGTTCCGCACAATGTCGTATAGTCAAATATGTGGAACACTTGCATTTGGCTCTAGGTGCATCAGGGCGGCGTTCGCTGCCCATTTGCATGCTAAAGACTCATTCAATATATCGCTTAATCGAAGACACGGGACTGGACGTCAGCCCCGCGAGACTCTGCATGAAAATATTGATCTACTCCGATTTGCACACCGAATTCAGGCCTTTCACGCCGTCGTCCACGGATGCTGATCTGGTCATCCTGGCGGGCGACATCGGCACCAAGGCGCGGGGTGTGACATGGGCCAATGAAGCATTCAACTGCCCCGTCGTTTACGTATGCGGTAACCACGAGTTTTACGGTGGCCACATCGATCGTACCTTGGCAAAAATGAAAGCAACTGCCGCACCTCACGTGCATGTTCTTGAGAATGAAGTGCTGGAGTTCGGGCGGGTTCGTTTCCTCTGCGCAACGAGCTGGACGGATTTTTCATCTACCGGCTCGCAGCACGTTGCCGCACACACGGCGTGGACGCGAATGAATGACTTCAACGCGATCCGAGCGGATTCAACGTACCGCCGGCTGCGACCTCAGGACGTCATTGACCGTAATCGCGCCTCACACGCGTGGCTGAGCCAAGAGCTTGATAAGCCCTACGAAGGTAAGACTGTTGTTATCACGCACCATGCACCAGTCATGAGCGTGGTCAAAGGGGCACGTGAACACCTTACAGCGGCATATGCCAATCACTGGCCCCAGCTCGTGGGGAAAGCTGATTTTTGGATCTACGGACACCTTCACCGCTCGATGGATATGCATCTAGGGCGGTGCCGCTTGCTGTCGAACCCAAGAGGATATCCAGGTGAGCATGAAACGGGTTTCAGACCAGACTTCGAGATCGAACTGCCCTGACGAAATCATGAGCCGGAATAACCCGGGTGTCCGGCTGCACCTTGGCCTTTAGCGACCTTCAATCGCTTGCCGAAGATTTTTCGGGTGGCCAAGCCGCTGATTAGCAACGATTCGATCAAGGCCATTTTGATGAAAATCCAGGTGACTAGGGCAATACGCCTGGATCGTGAATTTGCGACCTCCCAATCCATACGGCAGAGCTCTGCGCGCCAAGCAAAATAAACGTTGGAGACGATTGACCGTGGAAGCAGCACTGATGGCCAGTTTTATATTCGAGGAAGGAGACCCGATGCACGGGCTTGATCTCACCGATGATGAGCTGATTGAGCAAGCACAACAAAGAGGTCGGGAACGCCCTTTGGTGGTTTTGCGTGAGTGGATGATTCTCGATGTCATGCTGTCGAGCGAATTGGAAGATCAGGTCAAGGCGATGGGGTGTGAACCCGCAGTGGTTTTTTCCAAAAGCATCGTTTATGACAGCAGGTCGGGGGCCTCTCGTACCGGGGCGATTCGGTCAAGCTTCAGGGTTACGTCGGAGCAGTCGATGTTCAGCACGCGTGAAACAGACTATCTCTTGGCGGGTGTGGGCGTACGCAAGTATGTAAGTTTGCCAGCCATCCTTGCCCTGGATGACCTCTAGAACACCTTCCTGAGAGTGCCTCGACGGCGATGAATGTGCGAGCAGGGCAACACCGCGCTGAACAACGAAAATTGCCAGAGGCTTCCCCCTAATGAAGGATGCAGCTATGCCGCGTTACTGCGGCCATGCGATTTTTGTTGCCGGCACCCAGCTGGCTCGCTATGTTGGTTGCGTGTCATTCACTGAGAATCCCAATGGACGATCACATTTCAACCACTTGCCAGGCAGATCCGCCGACCGCGCATCGGGCCGCAGTCCACTCCTTCGCGCAAGAGCTAAGGGCAGAACGTGTCAGGGTTGAGCGGGAGCGCTTAGCCGAAGAGGGGCGGGCTGCTAGAAGAGCGTGGGCTGCTCTTGATTCCCTGGAGCTAGCCGATCGGTACTGCGATCGACGCATGATCAATTGCCGGATCGATGAGGCCAGCCTTGCGCTCGCTGCCCTTGATGATTCAGGCATTTTGCCTGGGTTGTCGGCAGAGCACGACCTCCGTCAGAAGTACTGGCGCCAGGTGCTGTCGTTCTATCGTGCCTTGCGTTCTAAACTCAAATCCCTCCTTGCCCGATCTCTTCGAGCATCCCTCGCCGTTCCTCTGTGCCTGACCGGCCCGGAGCTCAGTGATTACCGTCACCGCCGTCGTTAACCCTTTCGGAAAAAAAGATTGTTCGACGCTTCCTTTTTTTGAATGGGATATTTTTCTATGGAATCTGAAAAAGTCTGTGGCTGCCCGCAGTGTAAGCCCGTGGGTGGCAGTTGCATCAACAATCCTGGCGGTGATCTGACGTCCTCCCGCGAACATGACAATGGCCCAACGGCTCATGCACTGCCCAAGCCGCGAGCGACTGCCAAGCCAGAATCTGGAGCGGCGACGAGCGCGGCAATCCGGAGTGAAAAGCGTTGGTTTGACAGGGCTCTGGATCTCGGAAAGATCGCAGTGGGGATCGCACACATCATCACCCTGATCTGGAGATAGAAATCCGGGCCAGGAGGAATAGGGTGCAGTCTTAGCTGTTCTACAGGAAAACGGGTAAGGGGCGGCAGATTCGCGCCCCTGTCTCCCTTTCACTTTTTTGTGAGGTCTCGCGTTTGCGCCTTTGTGAACCAGTCGGGTGCTTCTTCGACTTGGCTGTAGCGCACTTCGTACGGAATCCCGTTCCAAAAGTCGGTGATAGCCTGGGACAGTTCGTCGAGTTGTGTCTCGCTGACGGTCAAGGACGTGAAATCAATCCAGAGCAACTCAGGGTCGATGTCCTGGTAAGCCGACTGGTGAAGGAATTCTGTGTGATCTGCCTTAATTCGCTCGAAAGCCGGGCCATCGCCATGCTTATAGACATTGACCACGTACCGAAAGGCGCTGAGCCGAGCCACATACGTATTGTCGGCTTTGACAAGGCCAGTCGCTGCAAGCAGTTCTGAAATCTCGTCGAAGGTCGCAGACCATACCTTTTTCTTGACTGTATCTCCGTCGTGCCAATGACGGATTTCCTTCATCAGCCAGCTACGGAGCTGCTTATCCCACATATGGTACATCCCGGCGACCAAGCTGAGTCGGGTCTGATCTCGCATTTCGCTCAATAGGAGGTAGTATCCAACGCCTTCTTGATAGGCATTTTCGTACGCGGTGTCCGGGTCGTCCCGGTCAGGGTCGAAGTAGGGGGCGCGCTCTTCGAGCCAACGTTCTGCTTCTTGCTCGGCTTCCTTTTCCATGTCGTGAAACTGGGAGAGCAATTTTTTCTTCCCCTGGTCGAGGTAGAACCGTTGCTCTTCGATCATTTTTTTGCCGGAAGGGCTCCCACATCTGGAAGAGCACGGTATCGTGTTTCTTCGTATCGCTGCTCGGATGATGCGCCATACTGGATTCTCTGGAGGTCGTTAGGTTACGAATTGGCTCAAGACCTACTCTAGCGGCGAATCCTCCTGCGGTCAGATTTTGCTAGCTAAATGAGATCATCTCAACGGAATGCTGTCGATCAAGAGCGTTTATCAGGCGGGCCGATCTCACCAGCGGTTTAGTCGCGGTTAGGAGCAAAATGATGAGGCGGAATTTTTTGACAGTCTTCGAAGACAGCCAGCCGCTCTCCCTTCAAGCAGCAGAAGCGCTGCGCTGCTATCACGAGGGGCTCGCTGCAGGCCTGGCAGCGGAGGAGATTGAGCGTCTAAATGCAGAAGCCGAAATGCTGTTCCAGGCCGTCTCGGATTACCAACTCAGAGCGATGGGGTTGCCGTCTCCTACACTGCAATGACCGGCAGGAGCGACGCTGGAAGATCATTCCTACCTTCTACGCAGCGCTAAGTCCTGATGGTGATCATGGCCGCTGCCCAGCTACCAGGAGCGGACGGCATGTTGGTGGAGCTTGACCTGAATACAAATGATCTCGAAGCCTTGCTCAGGCACGCACGAGGATTTCACCCCGAAATTGATGCTCGGGAGAGGCAGCGTCTCATAGACGCTCTCGACCAGCTGGCCGACGCTTTGGAAATGGCACTGGGGCAGTCACAGCTGTAAAAAGCCATCTACACGGCATCACAAGACATGGCATTATGCCTTTATCGAGTTGGGCTGGTAGTCATCCAGTCTCCAGATGCGCGTGATGGCGCCTGCGACCACGCACTTTGCATCGATATTCATGTTGATGGCTTTGAGGAACCTAAATGGACTTTTACGTTGTTGGTCGGGATGATCGAGTTCCCTCGACCGCCAAAAATTGTGCATATTTAAAATTTGACCGATGGAATGACTATGATTTCGTGACGATGTTTAATGTCATCATCTACGACCAAAGCGGTGTCGAGCATAATTTAGGTGATGTCAAGATTGGTTTTCGCGGGCAGACCAAAGACACCAGTACGATGTCGAAGTTGCAGCGACACTTTCTTGAACTGCCGGATGGATTCTTTTCTCTCGGTAATAACGTTGAGTACTACGACAAGCTTGCTAACAGCGTACCTGGGCCGCTCGCTACAGAGTACGTAGCGGGCATGAAAGATCTCGCGGCGAACGCGGAACTACTTGAAAGCGTGATCGATGAGAAAGTTCTTTCTATATCACTGCTGCGCGATGTGAGTCTGCCGAGCATCAAGCAGCAGTTCGTGCGCGTCTTGAACGGTGGTGCGATACGTACGAATTATGACTTCATTTATGAAAAATCAGGAGGGGAGGATACGGCAGGCATTGAGCTGAAATTCAGCGTGGAAACCGATTCTACACCCTCCAGCAATGTCCATGCACTCATTGGGCGAAATGGCATTGGTAAAACCACGATTCTCAACGGCATCGTGAAGGCTGCGCTCGGCCAGGGGAATAATCAGGATAGATTGTACCACACAGGGCAGTGGCAAATAGAGCGTATTCCCGTCACGCATGAGTACTTCAGTAGCGTCGTCTCTGTGTCCTTCAGTGCTTTCGATCCCTTCAATCCGCCACCTGATCAACCTGATCCTTCGAAAGGGACATGCTTTTATTACGTCGGCTTGAAACGATCCACTGAGCATGGCTACGAACTGAAGGGATCTTCTGAGCTTAAAAGCGAATATGTGAAGGCACTGCAAGCGTGCTTCAGAGATGATTATAAAAGGCGCAGGTGGGATGAAGCCGTAAAGAGCCTGCAGTCGGATGACAATTTTGCCCGGATGGAAATGCTGACCCAAGTGGAGCTTTCCAGTGCCGAGTACATTGAAGCAGCCGATCAGCTTTTTTCCACGCTCAGCTCGGGTCATGCCATCGTCCTTCTGACCATTGCCAGGTTGGTCGAGCGGGTAGAGGAAAAAACACTGGTTCTGCTGGACGAGCCTGAAAGCCACCTTCATCCGCCGTTGCTGTCCGCTTTCATCAGGGCCCTGAACGATTTGATGCTCGATCGCAATGGCGTGGCAATTATTGCCACACATTCGCCTGTCGTGCTTCAGGAAATTCCGTCCTCCTGTGCATGGAAAGTCAATCGAAAGGGGCTCTCTGCCGCCGCCAAACGCCCGCAAATTGAGACATTTGGAGAAAATGTTGGCGTACTGACGCGCGAAGTCTTCGGCTTGGAAGTTCAGCTGTCCGGTTTTCACACCATTCTTCAGACTGCGGTAGACGGAGGTGAGACGTTTGACGAAATTCTTCGGAAATTTTGTGGGAGATTAGGCTTCGAAGCCCAAGCTATCCTGCGAGCGCTTATTGCAGACCGTGACTCCAAGGCGAGCGACAATCATTCGAAGGCGACCCCATGAAGAGAATGAACATTCAGGACTACGAGCCTGACTTTTCCTTCCGCCAATGTGTATCGGCAATTAACAAAGTATCTGACAGAGATCGGATGCTGAACGAGATTGAATTTTTCAAGGCCGCAGCACTTTCTTATCAGGAGCATGCAAAAGCGGGCTCAATATGTACGATTCCTCCTTTACGAGCAGCGAGGGGAGAGGATCCATTTGTCGTCGGTGATATTAAAAAGTCCGAGCTTATCAATTTGTATGAATATTACATGCTGAAGCGAGAGCCTGGACGCTCCCTTTATGACGCCATTAAAGTATCCGCACATGATGTTTGCCCTCTTTGTGGGCTGGCTACGGAAATCAAGACACTGGATCACTATCTGCCGAAGTCTCACTATCCGCAGCTTTCCGTGCTGTCCTACAATCTCGTGCCTGCTTGCAGGGATTGCAATACTGATAAAGGCAATCCAATCATCACTGATCCTGCGCAACAGCATATCCACCCGTACTATGATCACGCATGCTTCCACGAGGACATGTGGATCAGGGCCGAGGTGACTCACGAAATTCCCTGCGTTATCCAGTATAAGGTGAGCCCACCTGATGAATGGCTAGAGGTGAATAAAAGGCGAGCGTCGAATCACTTCAAATTTTTTAACATCGCGCGTCGCTACCTGGTGCGCGCTGCTGAAGACCTGGGCACCCTGGTTGATCAGCGAAGAGGTTTTATGAAAAACCTGACGCCTGAAGTATTTCGTGAACAACTGCGTTCCGTTGCGCAAAGCCAAAGCCTGCCCGCTAATCATTGGAGGAAGGTCATGTATACGGCTTTGGCCGATGATGAGTGGTTCTGCAGCGCTGAGTTATGAATTGAGCCGCAGTTATCGCAGCAGGGCTGATGGCCCGGGAGCGTGAGCTTTGACCACTTAGGTGATCATGAGCAATTGAATGAGTGGTAGGGCGCCAAGCCCGCGCCTGATGTCTTTGTCCAGTTTGAGTTGAGGCGCCTTCCACGTGATACCGCGCCGCAACTCATGACCGACGCACATGAGTCGCAGGACGACGGAGCATCGCACCGCCATTTCAAGGCCGGTCTGCATGCGAAGCTGCAGGTGATACTAACCTGCAGTCGACTCTGAAAATCCTGGGGCAAGCAGCGCGTTATCCACGCCTATGAGCACCTCATTATTCCTGAGCCATAGCCGGTACTCCGGGCCTCTGAGGCTGTGATCAGGTGAACAGTCAACACTCCACTGGCGCAGGGTGTAGCCGGCAGTCAGCGCTTGAACAGTCATCCTCAGCACGCCCTCCTGCATCTCGTAGTCCAAGTGAGTGACTTCAGGTCGTGGTTGGTCAGGATGATGCACCATTTCCAGCGTCACCTGATGGTTCCATTGGTTATCGGACTCCCGTGTTTCATAGTCCAGTGGCACATCGTTATCGAGAATCCGCGGCTCGATGATCCGAGTGACAACAAAATCCCGGAACTCCTGCGTTTTTCGATCAAAGCCACGTACATGCCATCGCAGCCCGTTGTCTACCAGCACATGCGGCACAATTACACGCTCGCTTGCACCGCTTAAAGACTCGTAGCGGATGAGTAGGGGCTGCTGTTGAAAGATGGCCCGCGTCACTACGCCCAACGTTTTAAGGCTTGGATTGCCCAGGCGTGCGGGCTGTAGAGCCGGCACCCCGGCAGCCCAGACACCAGGAAAGCCGTCCGCAAACCCTTGAGACAGCCAAGTCATCACCCGTTGCGAGCTGAAGCTGTACATAGGCTGGAAGCTCGGGGTAATGAAAAAGGTCTTGGCGCTGACGTCGTACGTCAGGTTGCCTGGGTTCAAGCTGGCATAGAGGGCAAGATCCCGGGTTGCTGACGCAGCCTTTATCTGGAAGCGCCTCACCAGCATCTGCCGTCGCACTTCCCCTAGAAACCACAGGTTCAGCTCGATGTAGGCAAGGCGCTCCTGCTGCGCCTGCGAGTGATCTGCAATGTCTTTGGTCATCAAATCGTCTACGTTCTATTTTTTGGTTGCGATGCTTAGAGGCATAAAGCTAGTATCAGTCACACCACCTCATAATGATTCGGTTACGGCTTGATTGGTAACCGACGGCTCGACAAGGAATTCGTGGGCTGAATATGAACGACCTTTCTAACATGGCAGAGCCTCCTGACACGAGGAATGGTGACCTGGTCGATCTGACAGCCCACCAACGTAACTTGCTGCTCTTGCGCCCGATTTTGCGTCTTGATGTCAATAAGTCGATGCACCGCGGCGACGATGATTCCAAGGTGTTGGAGGGACTGGATACCAATTACCTCTGTCTTGCCTCGCTTTTCTACATGATGGAAGGCGCGGCAATCAATCAGGGGTACACCCTCACCGAAGTACGTGATCACTTGATGGCCACAGCCGGAAAGATGCGCGCCGAGCTCAGCGAACCCGCCAGAATGCGTGTTGCGGAGGTCGTGCTGGACACGTTGAGCAATGCCACTAACAGATACGCTGCGCACCGAGAATCGTATTTTCACGCGCCCTCCGGTGAGACCAAAGAGCTGACCTTCAAGCTGGTTCGCTTGGAGCAGGATCACGAAGGTACCGTCCGGTTCACCCCGACTGAGCAGGGCTACGTGGTGCTCATGGGGATGCTTGATCTTGAAATTGAGGATTATCAGGTTCTCATCGAAAAGATGCTGGTTCACCTCATCGAAAACGGACGCTTTGAGCAAGCACTGGAGCTCGCGAATCGAGCACGCTTGCTGTCTATTGAGCACCGGCAAATGATCCGGGAGATGATTCGGCAGGCCAATCGTTCACCGGGCACTGTAAATTGGCGCAAGGACATCAGCCCGCGGTTGAATGAAGCGCGCCATCACGTCTCAGAGCGCCAGTCGGTCGATCATCACATGATGGAGTCGCTTGCCACCAAAATTCGTGGCATGGACAACCCGAACGCCATCGCCCCGCTGGTCAAGCTCAACCTTCAACTACAAAGCGCCAACCTGCAGCGTCTGAACTTGCTGAATGAAATTGGAGGGGCGGGTGATCGTTTTCTTCAGGGGCAGGCGTTGGGCTTTCGGGCACGGCGCCGCTCTGGCTTGCCCGACATCGACCTTCAGCTGCTGCCAGCGCTCATGGAAAAGCCTCTGAGTGCAATCGCAAGCGTCACAGAAGACCTTCTACTCAGCTTTTACCCTGCTGTCCCCCCCAGGATTTTTGATTTGTCGACCTTACTGGATGCGCTTTTGGAGCGCCGGGACGCATACGTGTACGAGGGCGACGAAGAAGAAGTTGATGGGGAAATTGCGGAGTTTGTGCAGATCCCCAATCCCTTCTCGACCGAAGTTATTGCAACGGCTCTTGCTTGGCTCGACGTGAAGATGCATTCCGGACAGACCTGGCACCTTCGGCAACTGATCGAACTCGCTGAACGTGAAGGCCTGACGTTCGTCGAACGTAAAGCTGTTGCCTACGAGCTTTATCGCGCCTACGCCGACAGCGAGTCACGCTACCCCCATCTTCATGCCCAAGTGAGCGGTGAGTTCGAAACGTCCGTGGTATCAGGCGACGACCTGAAATATGTCATCAAGCAGGAGAGCAGTAATGAGCAGCAGTGATAGCCAGGATGCAGCTAGGCTGCTCTACAAGGCAATGGCGATATCGGCCAATCCTGCAAACGACCCAGACTACCGGCATTTGGTGGCAAGGTTTCGCGGTGAACGCATGTTCGCGGAGGTAGTCAACGGAGTCGCTGCTGGTATGGAGTTGGTCATTCTCGACGTCAGTGAGCGAGGGTTGGTGATTGCTCCTACGGGTAGGAACAGCCGCTTTTCACTTCGCCCGACTGACTTGAGGCGATCCATGTCAGAGCAGGACAAGGTGGCCATGGTACTGATCCATCTCGCGATTGCTGCAGTGTTCTATCCCACCACAGACCACATAGAAGACGAGGGGCGAGCCCCATTTCCGAGCACCTTGGCCGAGATAAGAGACAAGGTTCTCGCTATCGCGAACTCCCTGCGTTCATCCGCTGAAGGTGATAGTTACGCTGCGGAACAGCTTCGCCCGGGCTGGAGCTTCCTACTGGATCTTCCAGTGTTCATACCTGGTGCTGAGCGGGCGTCAATGAAGTCTGTGGAAGGTCTCGTGAGGGTTAGCCTGCGCCGGCTGCAGGACTATGGATTGGTCAGGAATGAGGGCGATGAGGAAATGCTCGATAAGACCGTCTTTACGCCCACACACCAGCTACGCGTGCAGTTGCGCGAATTGACACTACCGAACCTCTTTAAAGCTGTCGCCGCAGCTGCCGCTCCCTCCCATCAAGGATGACCTATGCGCATTTCAAGGATCTACGTAGACCGGTTCGGATCTCCCACTAGCTGGTATGAGGAGATGACGTTCGACTTGTGCGACCCTGCCACAGGTGAGCCGATCGACAGCTGCATGAACCTTGAGAATGCTGGGGGCAAGACCTCGCTGCTCTCATACATTTTCAGCTGCTTTGAACCGAAGCAGGAACGCTGGTTGCAGCATCTGCAGTCCAAGTCCCACAGTTTCAGGGATTACTTCTCCCGCGATGTCAGGCCGTCCTTTATCGCCATTGAATGGGTTATGCCTCCACGTAGCGCTAACGGGCAGTCTTACCGAGTGGTCATCGGTCAGGTCGTTCAGGTGAAGGAGGCCGCAGATCGGGCGTCAGAGGTTGATCGGCGTTTTTTTGCTTATGAATCCAGCTCTGGCTTGGCATGGGAAGACTTGCCGGTACCAGGCCTCTCCCTCGCGCCAGTTCAGTCGATGCAGGCCTTCCTGAATTGGGCACTTCAGAAAGCTCGGCTGGAGAGTCAGGGCGACTTCTACATCACCCACAACCAGGGAGAGTGGGTTTCGCACCTGGAACAGCGCCGACTGATCGACGTTGAGCTGCTGAGCATGCAGCTGTCGTTTAACAGCCGTGAAGGGGGGAGCGAAGAGGGCTTTCTGTCTTTCAGCTCCGAAAGCGACCTCGTTACGAAACTGCTGAATTTGTCGATGAATCAAGAGCACACCAGCGCGCTCAGAGACATGGTCGTCCAGACCATGGATAGGCTTAAGGCAAAGCCAAAGTATGAAGCTCGATTGTACGAACTGCAGCGCCTTCAGCAGGCCATGACACCCTTCGGAGAGAGCGCAGCTGCCTTCCTTGGAGCCAAGGCCGCTCTGTTGGCCGTGGAGCAGGATGCGGCTGACATCGTATTCACGATGCGTGATCAGATAAGTGCCCTGGATGTTCGGTTGACGAAGGCGAACAATGCCGTCGACCAGCTTGAGCAACTCGCAAGCAAAGCAGATGACGACGCAGCTGTTGCCAAGCGTAATCACTTCTCGCTGCAGAGGCTTAAGCTGTCTCGTGAAGATCAGGCTGCCAAGCAACGTACCGATGAATTGCAGCAGACATTCAAAGATGCACTGGTGCGGCTTGACTGCCTCAGCGGCGCGCTGGTCAAGAGAGACATCTTCAATGTGGAGAAGGTCATTGCCGAGCTGGAAAGTCAAACAACTGCGCTCAAGGAAGAACTGAGGCCTTTTGAGAATGAGGCCTCTCAGAATGGCGCCATGCTTCGCTTCCTGATTCAACAGCACATTGAAAGGCACCAGCAGACACGATCTTCATTGCTTACGCAGGAGACAGAGCTGAAAGCGGGCCTCTTGCGCATCGCTCAACAACGAAACCAGTGCAGTACCAGGGTGGCTGAGCTCAGTGGCACGAAGGGTAAGATTGAAGAGCGTATTCGGGCAGCGAGCCAGATACTGGACGGGTTGATCGAAAATGGCTGGCTGCTGCCAACCGATATCGACGTGAGCGCAGCGATTACGCGCCTGAGGACAGTGATCACCGAGCTTGAATCCACGCTCGATGAGTTGCGTGATCAGCGGCTGGTAAAAAAAGCATCCTTGGATGATGCGCAAGCGCAAAGCTCTTCGGCACAGCAAGACATCACTCATGCGCAACATGCATTGGCTACGTTGAAGCAGCGCCTGAACGACTATGATCGTAACGTTGAGAGCCTGCACAATGACCCTATTCTGACCTTGTTGGTCGAAGGTCAATGTGATCCCCACTCGTCCGCACTGGTCACTCATGTTCAGCAGTTTATCGAGTCGACCCGAAGCGAGATATCTAACTGCGCCATCCGCCTCAAACAGCTGCACGAACAGCAGGAGTCGATTGAACAGACTGGCTTGGCTGGGCGCAGTGATGACGTTGATAGGGTAGTGCGTGCGCTCAACTCGGCAGGCATACGCTCTGCCAGAGCAGCCAACACCTATGTCGCTGATCTGCGAATCGACGCTGAGGAGGGGAGAGCGCTCGTCGTGTCAGATCCGGCACGGTTTCTCGGCGTCAATGTCGCGAAGGAAGAGTGGAACAAAGCGATTCAAGTCGGACAGTCCCTGCAGCTGCCACTCTCCCTGCCTGTGACGCTGGCAGTGGCGGGTCTGGATGCTGAATCTGCTTCTGAAGATCGTTATGTTTTTGGGCCAGAAAAGGACTCGCTCTTCAATAAGGCCGCTGCCGCGCAGTTGTTGGTAGATTGCCAGGCCCTGATCGAGCAAATCCACGTCGAGCATGACGCTTTCTCTGCCCGGGAGAAGCAAGCTCAAGCGGCGCTTGCCGCCCTTCAACGCTTTCAGCGCGATTACACGCACGAGGCTATTCAACAAATCGAATTGGAAGTTGAGCAACGCCAAGAAGAAATCGAGGCTGCGACGGCGAAGCGGGCTGCGCTGCTTGAGCTCACTGAACGCTTGACTCATGAGTTTGAAGCGCTGAGTGCGCGTATCGAAGTGCTCCCTGCTCAAATTCAGGCCCACGAGAACGGCCTTAAGCGTCTGTCTGATTACTTGGCTACCTGGGAGCCTCAGGTTGAATCGGGTCGTCGTGAGCTGTTGGAAATCAACCGAGAGATGCATCAAACCACCGCGCTGCTGGAGGCGCTTCGGGAGGATGAAGGCGTTCACTCACTGAGATTGGAGGAGGTTCGCCTGGATCTGGTTGACGTTGCCGCTACTGTCTCCGAGCTACAACGTGAGTTTGCGCAAGTTATGCGGTATGACGCCGATTTCGATGCAGAGGGCTGCCTACACGAAACGGGATATGACCTCAGCGTCATTCGAACGCTGTATTCAAACGCCATGAGAATGCTGACCGCAGAGGAAAATCATAAGCTCGGTGTCGTCAGTTACCAACTGGTAGACCAGCGCGAACGATCTATTCAACTGGCAGCGCTGTTCCTCAAGGAGTATGGCCATCTTGACGATGTGTTCATCACGGAGCTCGCCCGGAGTGACATCGATATCGGAGCAGAAATCGACTCGCAGAAAAAGCTGAACACACGCCTTGATAGCGAGAAGGAGAGAGCGGTTCATGACGCAGCTGTAACGGGCTCAGTGTTGAACAGCTTCATCCGCGAGCACGCCCCTGAAGAGCCTTCAGAAGACATGCACAGACTCGGTGATGAGGAAGTCGCTAATGCCTTGGAGCGTGAGTTGGCTGCTGCGGTCGCGCGAGGCGCTGAGGCCGAAACTCTTCGCCGGCAAATCACTCAACAACGCATCGACAGCGCCGCTGATGAGAAGCGCAAGGATGGCCTGGTCGTCCAGGTCAATTTTGTAGCGTCGGCATTCCCCGCAACCACTGCCGAACCCAAACTCATTCCGCTGGACGGAGATATCCAACGGCGCGTAACCGCTTTGGTCGAAACGCGAACCGCGCGAGATGCAGCAGTGAAAAACTGCAGTTTGGAGACAAGCAGGGCGCATCGAGACTTGGTCAGGGTCGCCACGCACAGCGATTTCATCGCCGTAGAGCCTGAGGTCTCGATGCACATCAGTCAGGACGATTTTGACAAAGCATGTACCGACCATGATCGCTTGGCTGAAATGATCCATGACCGGATTGCTTCGGTCACGGATCAGCTGAACGAAATGATCCCCGACTTCGAGAGCTGCGTGAACGAGGTCTACAACCAGGCGACGTCGGCGAGCTCGTTGGTCAAATATGCTTCAGGAATCACCATGCCCGCCGGAACGCCTTATGTGGGTGGCAAAGAAATCCTGAAGATGTCGGCCAATCTTTCTGCGAAGAGCTCGGAGCAGCGCAAGCTCGAAATTCGCCACTATCTGAACAGTCAGATCGAGGATGGCGTCGTTCCAAGCAGTGGGGCGGACATCATCACGCAGTGTCTGTTGCGCTTTACGAACGAGAAGTCGTTTGGGCTGCACATGCTGAAAATGGAGCAGAACATCGATTTTCAGTATCAGCCTGTGAATGCCATGAAGAAGTCAGGTGGCCAAGGGACTGTCATCGCGACATTCCTCTACATGCTGGTCAGTCATATGCGTGTGAGCACACAGACCCAAGCAAAACGCGGCGGTGGCGGGCCCTTGCTTCTCGACAACCCCTTCGCAAACGTCCAGACCAGAGCCCTCATCGATGCGCAGAGAAAGCTGGCGACTAGCCTCGGTATCCAGCTGATCTGCTTTACTGCCAATGCGGATGCCAACATCCTCGAAGGGTTCAGGCGGATCATCCGGCTTCGTAAGGCGGGCGTTAATAGCAAGACAAAACGCACTCATATCGAGATGGCCAGCGCGACCTTTGCTGAGGCAGCGGTATAACGATGAGCGCTGCATTTCTGAAAACGCTTGAGCTGGAAGCAGGGAAGCGCGTGACGCTACCGACGCTCAGAACCCTCTGGCTTGCAGCTTATCCGGAGCAGGTCGAGACGCCGAACCGGGATGCTCAGCTGCTGGAAGCGTTGCGGCTAGGAGAGGCGGAGGGTTTGTTGAAACTACCCGGCGCGGGTGGCTTCGAAAAGCTTGGGCACCCTCCAATGCCCAAGGCCATTACCTTGGTACGAGCAGAAAAGTCGAAGCCGACATTCGACTACAACAGCGTTTCGTGGCTGCCAGAGATTGGGTTCTGGCCGAGCCTGTCATTAAGCGAGCAAGCAACAGCTTTCATGATCAACGAGTGGCTGATCAAGCGTCGCGGTCGATTCCTGCAGGTGCCCTTGCGTGAGCGGTCGCTGGATATTTTCGGGGATGAGAAGTTTCTTGATGCCCGGGTGCGCAATGGAGCGCTCTTTGGTGGTCGCATGCCCTTAAGTGTCATCGGAGCAATGCGTGTTGAGCATCCGCTTGCTTACCGACCTTCAGACGCCGTAGGCGCACCTGTGCTCGTGGTCGAGAACCACCACACGTTCTGGAGCCTGGGAGAGTGGAATGAGCATGCCAAGCGCTACAGCGCCGTCGTTTATGGTGGAGGAAATACAATTTGCGCGTCTGGCCTGGCTCTGCTGGAGGTCATGAGAGAGCGAGATGCCCAAAGGGCAGAATACTTCGGTGACATCGACCCTGAAGGCGTTAACATTCCCCTGAAATTCAATCGCCTGCATGAACTTCAATTGACGCCGAGCATTGGCTTTTACCGTCTTTTGCTAGAGGTAGGGCGGCGTCGGGATCCTGTTGCACTCCCCACTGACCACCGACATCTAGTGAAGTCCTGGTTGCCGGATTTATTCGAGCAGATCAGTGAGCTCTGGGAGGAGGGGTACTGGTTACCTCAAGAAGGCGTAGGGCTAGAACAATTGATGGCCAGCTGATACTCACCGCTAACGCCTGAACGCGGAAAAATAAGCAATGAAGGCTCTAGGACGGGCAATCCAGGGCTCGACTTTGGCCATTGTTTCGCTATCATCCTGGATCGCGAATGATAGGGAACCTCGCTGTGAACATTGCTGATCTCATTGAGAGCCATCTGGATACACCTGAGATGGCCCGTGGCTCGTTACATGCAACACTTCGATTCGGGGAGGATCTTGAGCAAGCTTGTGTAGGCACACCGCTCAACGGGAAAGACATTCGCGAACGCCTGATACCGTTCAGGCACGGAATGAAGCCTGACCACGCGTACAAGCTGAATAGGCTAGCGAAGCTTCTTCGAGCAGACGCTACTTATGCACTTGCAGTCATGTACCTAAATGGCAGCAGCAATAGTGCTATCTGCCAAACTGCTACCACCATTCCTGGATGCACGATGAGCCATACGTTGCGGGGTGAGCTCTTCACCGAAGACTTAGGTCTGTAAGCTAGGAGAATCTTTCTGGATGCCTTGGCGCCGCCTTTTCCTAAGGGCGCGCCTCGGCTTTCATTCCGATGGATTCGACGGAGCTGATGATGAGTAGGTACAAGTCGGCTGCCTGGAGAGCGTGCGCTGAGACGCGTGAGCTTGGTAATCCAGGAGTGCCTAGAGCCCGACTCATGAAACCTCTTGATTTTTTACAGTGGAGACATGCTCTAGGTACTCTCCAGGACGTGCTTTCGCTCCCCAAAGCCGATTACCCAGTATATTGATCTCTTGCAGGGTGAGAGTTTCGATGGAGCAGGTGGTGGAACGGGAGATCTGGGGTAGGGCGGAAGTCGTGTTCGGTGGGTGTCTGGCGGATGAAGTCAGCATCATGCTTGAGTCCTATGAGCGTAAGCCCGGGAAGGATGAGCTGCTTCGAGTCACGCCTGTATCGATTGGGGAAGTCTCCTATCGCGCATTGCTCGATGCGTTGTGCGCGAAGTCTCGTAAGGACGTGAGATTCTACGACCACGGCTGGCATATCGAACTTCGTTCTAGACTGTGGCTTCACCTGGTCAGAGGGCTCCAGCGGCAGCTGGTTGTCCAGGGCCATGCTACCGAGCGTTTGGCAGAAGACTTCTTGGCTTATGAGATTGGAATCTGATCGCTGTCACTCACTGAATCTGCGTTGCCAGCAGTCGGCGCAGCCACGCGGAGTTAATGGATCTTCCCGTCACCACTTCTATTTTCAGCCTCTCTGCCAGGGATCACGTACAGAGTCAAGCGGCAGCGTGGATTATACGTTCACACGGCTGATCGGCGCGAACCAAGTCGGATGAAGTTCTGGGAACCGGGCCTTAAGCCACTCCACGAAAATATCAACAACTGGAGAGAGATAGGACTGACTGGGGTTGAGGATCGTGACTCGCCTTTGTCTGGGCCTAAATGGCCGGAGAATTTCCACCAGTGCACCAGTGGCCAAGTGTGCATCAAGAATGACACCTGGAGGTTGAACAATCTCGAAGCCCGCGAGAGCACGTTGTACGTAGCTTCCAGACTGATTCACGGTCACCGATGATCGAGGGCCGTATTTTCTTTCTTTCACCTCCACGATGAATTGCCAGGCAAGTGGGCGATTGCTCTGGCCTGACAGGGAACGTACGCCGTGCTGGCCTGACAATTCTTCCACGGTTTTCGGTTCACCCTTCTCGCTCAGGTAACTTGGAGATGCGCAGGTGATCATGTTGCCATACCGATCGGGCGCGCAATGAGCGTCGAGTCGGGGAGGTCGCCCAAGCGCAATGCACGATCTAAACCCTCTGCGACCAGATCGACTGTCCTCTCAGTCAAAGTCGTCCTCCAAATGTCTTTCCTGGCAAGCTGACCATCGAAGTGGCTTCGGTAATGTCACCCAAGATCCCTTTGATCCTCGCGTTGAAGCGTTCGCCATCCGCGGTCAGCTGAACGCTACGAGTGGTTCGCTGGAACAGGCGCACTCCCAATGAGCCCTCAAGTTCCTATATCGCCCTGGTTGCCTGAGGCCTGCCCGGGGACAGAGCTTCCGCAGCTTTCGTGAAACTGCCAAGCTGAGCCAGGACAGTGACTAGCTGCATTGACCGTCCACCACGTGTTCACCACGCATTTCGGTGATGGTGGAAGGCCGTGGCTTGCTATGAAGTAACAGCCTGTAGATGGGTGCTCAAAGGCCAGCTGAGTCCCGCCATGCTCAATGCGAACGCCGCTGGGCTGTTATTAAGTCGGTTGCCGGCGTTAACCGCGTAAAGTCGGTCTCCTAGATTTCATAGCTGTTCAGGACAATTCCGAGCGGAATAGATCGATCAACTCTCGCAGACCTGGCGGCATCTGGCGACGTCCAGGGTAGTACAGGTAGAAAGCTGGCTCCATAGGTGCCCAATCAGGCAGGACGATTTGAAGTTCGCCGCGCGCCAAATGCGGACGGACACGCTCTTCGAGACAGTAAGTAATGCCTCGGTCAGCTAGCGCCATTTCAATTCCTAGCGCGGTCTCGTTTACGCATAGCTGTCCCGGAACGTCTATCGCTTGATGGTCGCCATCCTTCTGAAAATCCCAACGATAGATAACGCCATTTCCTGTCCGTATCTGGATGCAATTTTGATTCTTCAGATCTTCTGGAACCAGAATTCGTGAATGGGCATTTAGGTAGCGGGGTGACGCAACCGCCACCCATCGAAGCTCCTCTCCGAGCCGGACGGCGATGAAGTCCTCTGGGATCGTATTCCCGAATCGTATGCCTGCATCGAAGCCTGCCGACACGATGTCTACCATCTTGTCGTCCACTGCTACCTCCACAGACACCTCAGGATAGGCTTCCAGAAACGGCGGTAGAAATTTCGTGAAGAGTAACCGTGCGCCATCGCTCAGGACGTTGAGGCGAAGCCGGCCTGAAGGCCGATCTCGGTGGCGATCAAGTGCCGCTAAGGCGCTGCTGATTTCGGAGAAGCCAACAGTCAAGCGCTTTGCAAGCGCAGCTCCGGCATCCGTAGGGGACACTGTCCGGCTTGTGCGATTTAGCAGCCTTACTCCAAGTCGCTCTTCCAGATTTCGTATCGCATGACTTAGAGCTGAGGTGGTTATCCCCAGCTCCACAGCCGCCTGGGTAAAGCTCCGCAACCGTTCGACCGCGATAAACGAGTTCAGATCAGCAAGGTCTGCGCGTGATAGCCGCGTGGTAGGAAGGACAGGCATGACGCACCATGGTTGAGTGAAATTCAATGGATGATGCAACGCTGCTAAATAATTCTAGCGTTGATCTCAGGTACTATTAATTCCACTCAACGATTTCGGCGTCAACCCGGATGACGGTATATTTATTGTGTTCCATATCTATCTAACCCTCGCTTACCTGTATGTCCTCTGGCGCTTCGTTGCCCCGCTGCCCCTAACAATGGCCTGGCGGGTGCTGGTGGCCTTGGCCGTGCTTATTATCTCCAAGTACCACCTGATCCTGATTGCGGTTTACGGGACAATGTTCTCGCCCGAGGTACCTCGGGCTTACGTGCTTTTAGCTGGGTGGCTGTTTTGCGCATTTGTGCTCGTGCTGGTGTTCACGCTGCTGACCGATTTTGCGTGCGGCCTCATCGCGATGAGGCGCAAAGTGCCGGTGGAGAGTGTGTTCGGGGTTCGTATTCGCCTGGCAATTGCGTCTATAGCGCTCCTCTTGTCAGCCATCGGCGTATACCAGGCAGTTCAACTCCCCGAGGTTCGGCGTGTCGAGGTGACGCTTGAAAACCTACCTCCGTCGCTGGATGGTTTACGCATTGTCCAGTTGACTGACCTGCACATCAGTCGCCTCTTCCAGGCGGATTGGGTCGAAGGTGTTGTATCACGCGCTAACGCCCTGAACGCCGACGCGATTTTGATCACAGGTGACCTCATCGATGGCACCGTCGAGGCCCGTAAAGAAGACGTAGCGCCATTGAGCAAGCTGACTGCTCCACTGGGCGTGATCGCGATTCCTGGCAACCACGAGTACTACTTCGATGCCGATCAGTGGACTTCTGAGTTCCAACGTCTAGGCATGCGGGTTCTCGTAAACGAACACCTCATCCTCACCAAGGGAGCAGATCAGCTTGTAATCGCGGGCGTCACCGACGAGGCCGCAGCAGCTTTTGGTCATCAAGGCCCTGACTTATCTCAGGCGCTTGCCGGAGCGCCTCAAAACGCACCAACTATTTTGCTAAAGCACCGCCCTGTGGGGGCGTCCAACTCAGCGGCTGCCGGTGTTGACCTACAGCTCTCAGGCCACACCCATGGCGGCATGATCAGCGGCTTGAATCTGGTTGCTGGGTACGCCAACGAAGGCTTCATTTCAGGCGGCTATGACGTCGGCAAGATGAAGCTTTACGTCAGCAACGGCACCGCTCTGTGGAACGGTTTCCCTATTCGGCTCGGTGTTTCCCCTGAAATCACCGAGATAGTCCTAAGGGCCCGCCCGGCTCTTAACGACCATACAGCCAGGAGGACATTTCTATGAATCATCCAGCCATCCGCAAAGGAGCTGTCGCAGTCATTACCGGCGCGGCAGTGGGAATCGGCTACGCAATAGCCCGGCGAGTCGCCAGCGAGGGAATGAACGTCGTCCTCTTTGATCGCGATTCGGATGCACTGAACGTGGCGAGCAAGACGATCCTCAACGAGTTTCCGAAGGTGAAGCTGCTGGCCATTCAAGGTGATGTGACATCCGAGCGCGATCTCCACCAGCTCTACGAGCGATCTTGTGAGTTCGGTGAGGTCTCGCTGTTGGTAAACAACGCAGCCATCATCAACCGGGCTGGGCCTTGGGATGGGATGTCGAAGTGGCGCACACTGATGGACGTCAATTTCTGGAGCGTGTTGATGCTTCAACACCTGTTCGTGGAGACGATGTTCTCCCAGAACGGCGCTGCCGCCATCGTTAATCTCGGCTCCAAAGAAGGGATCACAACGCGCCCCGGTAACGCTGCGTACTCATTGTCTAAAGCGGCGATCAAAGTCCTCACCGAGCAATTGGCCCATGAGCTGCGGGAGAAGGTCGGAGATCGTATTTCAGCCCACTTGCTGATACCGGGGTACACGTTCACCCCCATGAACTTCCCTGGCATGACGTCCGAGACGCAGAAGCCGGATAGCCCCTGGACTGCCGATCAGGTTGCCAACCGCATGATCGAGAAGATGGCCGAGGGTGACTTTTACATCTTCTGTGAAGACAACGAATCCAGCTGGGAACTTGATCAGCGCCGTATGCAATGGGCGGCAGACGACATGATTAAAAACCGCCCAGCCCTTTCGCGTTGGCACGAAGACTACGCCGATCAATTCGCTGCCTACATCGCCGACGTCGCCAACAAATAGCTGGAAGAATCTGATTTCAACATTCACCTGGGTACCTCCGAGCCGGAGGTGCCACCTTTCTTCGTACTCAAAGGGTGCCCTCGGTACCGCTTTATCGGAGGCACTGATGACCAGTCAGACCAGTATTGAAACCAATGCTCCTCATGTTGAACCCACACCTGAGATCTCACATGGCATCGGCATAGCGATCACCATGCTTGGCTTGGGCGCGCTATTTATCGGGACGGGTGAGTTCGCTTCCATGAGTTTGCTGCCAGGCTTGGCGTCAAGCACCGAAGTCTCCATACCTGTCGCGGGGGGCTATATCACCGCGTATGCCCTGGGCGTGGTTGTGGGTGCTCCATTGATCGCGATCCTCGCAGCACGTTGGCCTCGCAAAGCGTTGCTGATCGCACTGGTAGCACTTTTTGCGGCTGGATACGCAGCAAGCGCTGTCGCCTGGAATCACGCGACCTTGCTGGCTGCACGGTTCATTGCAGGTCTGCCGCACGGCGCCTACTACGGGGTAGCCTGCCTCGTGGCTGCTTCCATGGTGGCGGACAATCGGAGAGCGCAAGCAGCCGGGTACGTCATGGCAGGGTTGGCAGCCGCTAATGTCATCGGTGTTCCTGCGGCAACATGGATTGGTCAGCTTTTCGGCTGGCGTGGCGCCTTCGGGGCGCTTGCTGCGGGTGGCGCAATCGCCGCTGTTTTGTTCTGGTTCTTCATTCCAACCATCGCGCGTGACGAATCCGCGAGCGCGAGATCTGAGCTGAGTGGCCTCAAAAAACCTCAGCTCTGGCTGACACTTGCGACGGCCTCCATAGGCTTCGGCGGAATGTTCTCCGTCTATAGCTATATCACCCCAACGTTGACTGAAGTAACTGGGTTCACCTCTGGTCAAGTGCCGATGGTACTGGCGCTCTGGGGCGTGGGTATGATCGTTGGCAATGTGATAGGCGGCTGGTTGGCCGATCGGGCACTTGTCCCTGCCATCTTCTACATGATGATCTGGAACGCCTTGTTCTTAGGCGCATTCTCCCTTTTCGCACCATCCGGCATTGGCACATTGGTCGTGCTGTTTCTGATCGGTTGCGGTTTCGCATTGGTGCCGGCGCTTCAGGTGCGCTTGATGAATGTTGCCGGCGAAGCCCAAACCCTCGCAGCAGCTTTGAACCACAGTGCTTTCAACATCTCGAACGCCGTTGGTGCATCCCTCGGCGGTCTGTCCATCGCTAGCGGCCTGGGTTGGGCATCGACGGGCTGGGTGGGTGCCGCTCTGGCTGCACTCGGCATTGTCTTTTTTGCTGTATCCATTGCACTCGAAAAACGCCCCGAAAGAGCCCAATTGCAAGAGCGCAAAGCGCCAGACATTGAACTGTGAGTCCGTGTCGAGGACGTCACCCTTTGACTGGCGCAAGTTTTTTATCCAGGAGATCGATTCATGGTAAAGCCACAGCTGACCATCCAATTATCTGACGCCCAGCGCATTCCCCAAGTAGGCCTAGGCGTATGGCAAGCCAGTAACGAAGACGCGCGCGCCGCTGTGCGTGTTGCTCTGGAAGAAGGGTATCGCCATGTGGACACTGCATCGATCTATGGAAACGAGGAAGGTGTGGGAGAGGGTCTGCGGGACGCAGGCACACCTCGGGAGCAGGTGTTCGTGACTACCAAGATCTGGAATGACGCTCACGGACTTGATACCGCCACAGCAGCGCTGGAAGCAAGTCTGAAGCGGCTCAAGGTAGATTACGTCGACCTACTGCTCATCCACTGGCCGGCACCTAGCCAAAACAACTATGTGGAAACCTGGCGCGCCTTGATCGAAGCGAAGCGAACTGGCAAAGCACGCTCTATCGGCGTTTCCAACTTCAATCAAGACCACCTGCAAAGGCTGGTCGATGATACCGGCGTAGCGCCGGTACTGAATCAGATCGAGCTTCATCCGTTCATGCAGCAGACTGAGCTTCGGCACACCCACCAACAAATAGGTATCGCCACCCAATCCTGGAGCCCGCTAGGCCAAGGTACTGCGCTGAGCAGTCCAGTCATATTGGACATTGCCCGAAAGCATGACAGGACAGCCGCACAAGTCATCATTCGGTGGCATCTTGAGCTCGGGTTGATTGCAATACCTAAATCGATCACGCCATCGCGCATCCAGGAAAACTTTAACGTTTTCGATTTCGCATTGGACGCGGCTGACTTGATCGCAATTGCGGCTCTGGATAGCGGTGGCAGGCTGGGCCCAGATCCGAGCACATTTGCCTGAGCCTTTGAGAACGAGTCGTAGCCGGTACCGGCAGGATTGCTGCCGGTACATTTCTAACTCCGAGAATCCATTAAGCCTTAGAACCGCATGGCCGCAGTAACGAATTCGGCTGCTTGATCGCTCCCTCCTACAGCTCAGTGCCATCGCCACAACCGCGTGGTCGACCTGGACTGCTCATGAATTACCAGTTTTGCTTGGTCGGGTGAATGACGATGTCGTTGATGGTCAGGTTGTTGGGCTGGTCTAGGGCATAAGCTACGGCGTCTGCAACCTGCTCGGGAGTTATCGCAATTTTGTTTAGCTGCTGAGCAGCCTTTCTGCCATCGCTATTGGTTACTTTGTCAGCCCACCCTGTGTCGATCACCCCAGGGCTGATCATTGACACCTGGATCCCATGCTCGACCCCCACCTCTTTGCGCAAGCTTTCTGTGATGCCGCGAATGAAAAACTTCGACGCACTATAGACGCCGCTTGAGCCGCCGACGTGCAGCCCCGCTACCGATGACATGTTGAGAATCTTGCCATGCCCTTGGGCGATCATACTGGGTAAGGCCGCTGCGATGGCGTGTAAGTACCCTCGGACATTGGTGTTGATCATCTGATCCCAGTCATCGACGGCAACATCTACCCAGTCGGAGAACAGCATCAGGCCGGCATTGTTCACGAGGCTGTCGACTTTCCCATATTTGGAAACTGCGAAATTGACGAGTTCGTCAACGCTGGCACGGTCGCCCACATCCGTCAGGTGGTAAGACGCGACACCACCGGCCTGTGTGATCTGCGTTACAAGTCCCTGAAGTCGTTCCTCGTTTCGGGCAGCCAACACTATTTTGCTGCCTCTTTGCGCAAGCTTCAGCGCCGTCGCTGCACCGATACCTGAGGAGGCGCCAGTGATGACCGTTACCGTGTTTTCCAAATAAGACATTTGATGTTCCTCTCGATGTTAAGGGCACAGCGTCTGACCTATCTCGATCGCGGGTGACCTTGCACCGGATCCAACGCTTCATTGAATCAAGCTCATGGATCATTCAAAGCCTGAAGCTTTCCGAAGGTAAGTGACATCCACCTACCGTGAGGAAAAATCTATGACTGCCATGCGTCCACTCGCCCTTGTGACCGGAGGTTCTTCAGGAATCGGTTTTGAGCTGGCCAAGCACTTCGCCCAGAACGGGTTCGACTTGGTCATCTCAGGGTCGAGTGAGAAAGTTGAGAATTCGGCTGAGGAAATCAGGAAGCTTGGTGCCGAATGCTTTCCCTACCAAGCCGATGCGGCTACCTATGAGGGTGTTGAAAGCCTCTGGGATTTCGTTGTATCGCTTAATCGCCCACTGGATGCTGCTGCGTTGAATGTTGGCATTGGTCAGGGCGGTGCCTTCATCGATAACGATCTTGAAGATGACTTCAAGCTGATCGCCATCAACATCACAGGCACCGTGCACATGGCCAAGCGTGTCGCCACACATATGGTTAGCAACGGTAAGGGGCGTATTCTGATCACGTCTTCCATCTCTGCGACGCAGCCAACTCCATACGAGACCGTCTACGGCCCCTCCAAGGCCTTCGGCTTCTCTTTCGCAGAGTCACTGCGTGAAGAGCTGCGCGAAACTGGGGTAACCGTTACAGCGCTCCTTCCAGGCGCCACTGACAGCGACTTCCACCAGAACGCGGGTATGGGCAGCAGCGCGATTGGCAAGTCCAAGAAGAACGACAAGACCGAGGTTGCTCGCCAGGGCTTCGAGGCGCTGATGAACGATGTCGACCACGTTGTGGGTGGTGACGAAGTTACCAAGCAGCAGGTCATCGAAAATCGTACGACGCCAGAGGTCGTGAAAGCCCACAACCACGCTCAAAAAGCACGACTCAACTAAGCGATTATCGCCAGGGGTCGTGCAAGCGGCCCCCGGCTCGTTCCGATTCGTCCACGTAATCTTTCGGGGAAATGCTCAATGCCGCAGACTGACCAAGCGCACATCCAATGGTGTTCAGCCGAAGTGGAGAATGGCGTCCGTATTCGATACCTGAGTGCCGGTACTGGACTCAGAGTTGTGCTGCTGATTCACGGCTATCCCGAGACGGCCATCGCGTGGCGTCACCTTGTAGGCCCTCTGGTTCACGCTGCATACCGGGTGATAGCACCGGACATACGTGGTGCTGGTGGGTCTAGTCGTCCGCTGACTGGATATGACAAGGTTCAGCTCGCTCAGGATTGCCTACTGGTCTTAAAGGATGCGGGGGTTAGTAACCCGGTGTGCGTTGTAGGGCATGACATCGGACTGATGATTGCGTATGCATTTGCTCGACGCTTCAGAGAGTCAACCCGAGCGCTGGTTGTGATGGATGCACCGCTACCAGGAACTGAGGCATTCGATCAGATTTCACTGAACAGTCAGAGGGTATGGCACTTCCACTTCCACCAAGCACCTGATATTCCTGAAGCGCTCACCGCTGGTAGGGAGGCATTCTACCTGGAGCGGTTTTGGCACGATCTCGCCTACGATGCCGGGGCGATAGATTCCATAACCAAACAAAGTTACGTTGAAAGCTTCAGCGGGCCAGGCGGCATGAGAGCAGGGTTCGAGTTATACAGAACGTTTAGTCGCGATGCTGACTGGAACCGGGCGGTATACGCTCGTGAAGGAAAACTTTCCGTTCCAGTCCTCACGATGTCCGGCGAGGCCAGTGCGTTCGAGCCCATCATGGAAAACATGATGCTCGAAGTCGCAGCAAATGTGACCGCTGTCACTATTCTTAGAGCTGGACACTGGCTCGCAGAGGAGAACCCGATAGACGTGGCTCAAGCGATCATTAATTTCGATAAATTGAAGGTTGGAAACTGCTGAATCAAATCCGCTCGAAGCTACAGCTCTTTTAGGCAAGGACTAGTGGTCGAGCGGCTGGCTAGGATTGCCATCACAGTCTCGGGTAGTCATTTTGTAGCGAGGGGCCAGGTGCCGTCTCGCATCGCATTTGGCCGCGCCTGACTCCGTTGGATAGTTACTGGTCGACGATTGCTCTGCATTAAATTACGCGGTTACCGACACGGGCAGCTGTGTGGCGTATCTGGCGAGCGAGGTTTTGCCATGTGACCGCAGGTGCTTCGCTTTTCAATTGATTCAAGGGGATTGAAGGCCGCCCCTTGAGCGCTCCGTTTGACAACACGTAAAAGCTCCAGTTTTCAATTGCAATGACAGATTTGGCTAATGTGAATTGATCTTGTTTGTGCAGAGATTTTTCGCTTGGCTTCCAGTTGTGGTCTTTGTTCCAGTTGTGATGGCGCTCCTCTACTTTTTTGCAGACCAATTCATCCAGCCTTAGATAGGCGAACACATAAATGTCTGACCAGTGATTTCTCGGGGTGTTTTTCCCTGTCTGAGGGTCGAAACCTTCTGCAAAGGAGGTTTTGAATTTTTCGTCTGCCGTGTAAGAGTCTTTAGATTTCACTTGAACGGTGTACTTTTTGTTTCCGATAAAAAATACTAGGTCGTGTATGTCTTGCTCGATCTTAGTCTTGAAGTGATCAACTGGTACGGAAAGGAGAGATTGAGGATCCTGCAGAGCTTTCAGTACAAGGTACTCAGCAATGTATCCGCGCAAATAGGTGTTGTGGAGGGTGGAAAAGCTCCAGGCCCAGAAGTCTTGTAGGAGACCTTGCCCGCTGGGGGCACCGTTCAGGGTGAATGGAAGCATTCCATCAAGGGGGTCGTGCATGTGCATTAAAAATTTGCCTACCAAGGTGATGCTGAATCGCCATTATCGCAGGCTTGCGACCGTGCCCGTAGCTCTTTGGCCAGGCGCGGTTCTTCTCGACTGAAAGGATAGGGAGGATGGAAGGGGCTGTCGACGTCCTTTCCCGCTCACCTGCCCAATCACCTTCCGTCCAAATATGGTGCTTACGCTACGTCGCGACTGGTTTCTGCAGACGTAGCGATCCGTCTACCAGCAGGTATCGATGAGGCTGTTGCCGCCTCGTGCTATCTCAAAGGCCTCACCGTTCAAGTGTTGTTGCACAAGATGAGCCCCATACGACCGGGGATGTGGGTGTTGATTCACGCCGCTGCTGGCGGGGTCGGCCAGCTCCTTGTCCAGGGTGCTCTGAAACTAGGAGCGAACGTCATTGGAACGGTTGGCTCGTTTGAGAAAGCCGAGCTGCTCCACGACTTGGGGTGTAAACACACCATCCTCTATAGGGATGTGGACTTCGTAGAGGCGGTAAAAAAAAACACGGGCGAGCGTGGGGTTGACATCGTTTTCGACAGTGTCGGCAAAGACACCTTTAGTGGATCCATGGAGGCGTTAGCATCGGGCGGCGCCTTGATCAATTTCGGGCGAGCCTCAGGTGCTATTGCTCCTATAGATGTCTCGACTCTGGCGGCCCCATCTGGGTGAAAGAGGATTTGGAGACCTGTCGGAGCAGCGGGTTCGGTCAAGTGGTATTGCGAAGCTTCGGGACGCTGATGTCATCATCACAAGTACATCCAAAGGCTACAAAATTCCCCAGACAAGAGCCGACATCAATGACTTCCTGGAAATGGCCTCCGGTATGGTCGTGCCATTGCTTGAGCGTGTCAAAAAGGCCCGTGAGGTTTACAAGCTGAGTAGTCGCGGTGGGTACGACATCATCAAGGCGTCGAGGCTTATGGATTTAGAGAAGCTTCTATCCTCGCTGGACGCGCTCGCCCCAGACAGATAGTTGAAAGGCGATGCCTGTCACGGCTTCGAAATAGTTCAAAGCGAGCTACATTGAACGAGGATTTAGAATCAACGTCATACTAAAGGACATCGTTAGCGGGATGCTTTAGAATGTTCCGCCTGTTTACCTTAAATTTGAGGATCTCATATGTCCCGTCTCGCAGAATTCCGTAAGCTTGAGCAAACATTAGCGGCACAGTTGGCCGAACTGGAAGCTATGAAAGGCTCCTCCGAGCTGCAAGCGGAGATCGAATTTGAGACTAAATTGCGTGATCTGCTGAACAAATACGGTTTCAGCCTTCGCGACATCATCAACATTCTGGATCCTCAAGCCAACCGGCGTGCCGCCGCGCCAGCAGTAGCTGAAAAGTCCCCCCGTCGCGCTCGCCAGGTTAAGCAGTATAAGAACCCGCACAACGGTGAAATCATCGAGACCAAGGGTGGCAATCACAAGCTGCTCAAAGAGTGGAAAGCCCAGTATGGTGGGGACGTAGTGGAAGGCTGGCTTGCCCAATAACCTGCTCCACTCATGGTGTGCTAAAGCCCCCTGGTGGGGGCTTTTTCTATGGGTGCGCCAGGCATGGTGCGTTGCGCGTCAGCGCAACCCGCTTGGCTGTGGTGGCCGAGTGGGTGACTTGGAGGTGAAAGTCCTCTACACATCCGGCAGGGGGAAATGTTAGCCAGAGGCAAGGGTGTCGTGGGTGGCTGCGATCTGAAGGAAGCCCGAGGCAAAATGCTTGCCTGACGAACAGGAAGCGGATAGAGGCGACACAGCGGGGTAAGTCGGGCCATACCGTCAAAGCCCAATACGTGCCCGGAATGCTGTGACGTAAATCCGACAGGCATAAGCAGGAAGGTTACGTGAATTACTCTGGGAGATCTGCCCGTTTGCCATGGTGCTACCGAGCGTCGAGAGGCGACGGGATGAGCGTGCAGAAGTCCGCCCTGGCCGTAGTAAGTGGCGGTTAACCGCGTCACCAAGGGCCGAACAGGTTATGCCGCCATTAGGCGTCACTGTCTCGTTGGTAACGGTAATGCAGAAATTTCCCACGGCGGAAACTGTCACCCCGAGTCCCCGACCAGAAGCCGAGGATGATGCATGACAATGTAAAGGTATTGACGGCGCCAGTAGCGTGGACGAACGCGGAGCCGGACACGCTGATGGAGCGGGTGCTTGCGCCGGCCAACCTCAGACTTGCGTATAAACGCGTGGTCAGCAACAAGGGAGCGCCGGGTGCCGATGGCATGACGGTCGCTGAGTTGGCGGGCTACGTGAAAGAGTATTTGCCAACCCTCAAGGCCAGGTTGCTGGCCGGTGAATAACATCCCCAGGCAGTGCGGGCGGTTGAAATGCCCAAGCCGCAGGGCGGCACACGGCAACTGGGAGTCCCTAGCGTCGTGGATCATCTAATTCAGCAAGTACTGCTGCAACAGCTCACGCTCATCTTTGATCCTCTGTTTTCGGACTTCAGCTACGGGTTCCGTCGGGGCAGAAGCGCTCATCAAGCCGTTGAAATGGCCCGCACCCATGTGGCGGCGGAACATCGCTGGTGTGTGGAGCTTGATCTTGAAAAGTTCTTTGATCGAGTCAATCACGACACCTTGATGGCTTGCTTGCAGCGTCGGGTTGAAGTCAAGCAAGCGCTCAGGCTTACCCGCCGTTACCTCGAAGCCGGGATCATGTCAGACGGAATCGTCAGCCAGCGGCAGGATGGGACGCCGGAAGGCGGGCCGCTGTCGCCGTTGCTGTCGAATATTTTGCTCGATGAACTCGACCGCAAACTCGGGCGGCGGGGCCATCGCTTCGTGCGCTACGTCAATGATGCGAACACTTAAGTGCGCACTCCTCGGTCTGGTGAGCGGGTGCTGGCCAGCGTCGAGCGATTCTTGTGCCAACGTTTGAAACTGACGGTGAGGCTTGGTGACCCCGAGCTCGTGACTGAACGAATAGGCGTTGAGATCTGGCAGTAGCTTCTTCACTGCCGGCCCTAGAGTGCAGCGAGGTTGCTGCAGACGGCGGTAGCTATGCCGTGCTCATGGAGGAGGGCGATCGCGTCGCGTGCATCCTGGAACACCTTGGGACAGGGTGTTATCTACCGGTGGGACTTTGAGAAGGCTGGTGAACACCGGGTGATTGATGTGCCAGGCCAGTTGTGTGTCAATGAGATCGAGTTTGGCATCGAGATGGCCTTGGCAGATCGAGGTATTACCTATTGCCCGGAGGAGCGAATACGACCTCATGTTGAAGCAGGGCGTTTGCAGGTAGTGCTAGCTGATTGGGCGTCGATAGAGCCGTCGTACTACATCTATTACCCCAGGCAGCGTCAAATCCCACGGGCCTACGGGAGCTCATCGACATGCTGCGTGTCTAGCCGTCCTCCCGGGAGATCTTGCCTATGCGAGCTAGGCTTGCGTCTCTTGCAGGTGGGTGGGATGGTCAGGCATTTCGACTGCGCCACCAGAGTGCGCAGTCGATGACAGGGTGCGTTTAGAGGCAGCGCGCCAGCGTACGATCGGCTGGCGGCTTTCCGGCAGGAGGCCCTACAGGGTTGTACTACTTCGAAAAATCCCAGAATTTGTGGTTCATCGTGGTTTCTATCTCGCGGATGGATTTGATCATCTCCTTCGCCTTTTCTCTGGAAATGGCGTTTCTGCTCGCCGCCAGCTGAATTTGTTTAATCTGAGCTTTTCTCTCTTCAAAGCGCTTACGGTTTAGTTTGAGGCCTTCGATCATGAGCCGAGTGGTCATTTCCATCAGCTTGGGATACTTCATGCAGAATTCGATCGCTGGCTTCACTTGTTCGGTGACATCTTCCCACTGGGGATGATTGTCCGCCAATTCATCAAATTTTCCTGGGCTCAGCACGCTGTCGTTAGGAATGCCAATTCCCGTGATACCGGTATGGAGAAAGACCTTGCGCGCTAGCTCAGAGCAGTAGGCGGCAGCTTTCATCGGCTTTTTTGATGGCAAAATTTTGTACGGTTGTGCCAAGTAGAATGCACAGGCTTGGTAGACACTGTCCATGTGCTCTGGGCCCAGTTTTTTGCACCGGATTACCCGCCACCCAGGCTTGACGTCACCCAACAACTCCGACACCAGCCTGTTGGAAACCCCCAAGCCAGGCATCGCATCGACACACACAAACTCTGCATGGATTAGTGCGACATGGCTTGATCTTGCATGCTCGTAGCCGATTTTCTGCCCTTTGGTGATGACTTTCGCTCCGAAGGTGTTGCCTGTGCTAAGAATCACATCACCAGGTAGCAGAAGATCGTGGACAAGGCCCAGCTCGTCGTTGAACGCGTTGTCTTGCCCCCTGACCATGGCCCGATAGATCTCCAGCTGATCAGCTGGCACCCCTTCATACCGTGCCGCGAAATCGATTTGTGCATCGGATTGACCTTGAATTTGAGCGAGTAGCTGCTCGCTTTTTTCGTTCGAGGACATGGTTGCAAAAATACGTGCTGCGGCATCATACCGAGCGTTTTGTCGCATCTGTTCCAGATCCACGTGAAGCACTCAGTTAGTCATAAGTTGAGCAACCAGCGATCTTGCGCCGGGTCTAGTACCCAGCACGTGTCGATCTCGGCGATCCTCGATCTGCATCATGGTGTGCTGTGGCCCGCCATCTGGGCAGGTTAATGTACCCGTACAATCCTGTCCGCGCTAAACACTTTATGCGCCAGCTCGGACGTTACATATCCGTGCTTCTAGGGTCGCTGCAGCCTGGATGAGGGGTTTCGTCCAAGATGTACCAGGCATTGGATGCTGTCGAGCCGCCATCACTGGCGTTGGCCGCAGAACCCGCGCAGTTGAGATGCCTGCGCGGGTTCTTTGTTAACGTCTGTCAACCCACACAGTCTGGATGTTGCAGAACTCATGCAGCCCAAAGTGGGAAAGCTCGCGGCCAAAGCCACTCTTCTTGACGCCGCCAATCGGCACGCGAGGGTCTGAAGCGGTATAGCCGTTGATGAACACACCTCCGGTCACCAGCCTGGCGGCATAGTGTTTGGCTTTGGCGACATCTCCCGTCCATAGACTTCCTGCCAGCCCGAACTCGCTGTCGTTGGCAAGCTCAACGGCGTGATCAGCGCTGTCCGCCACAATGATGGATGCGACAGGGCCGAATACTTCCTGAACAAAAGAGGTCATGCCGGGCTTGACGTCGGCCAGGACGGTTGGCTCGTAGTAGTTGCCATCGCCAGGGATCTTTTTACCGCCCAGCAACAGACGGGCACCTTCATTGATCGTCGACTGGACTTGTCCGTCCAATTCTTCCCTGAGGTCGAAGCGAGCCATCGGCCCGATATAGGTGTCTTCGTCGATGGGATTGCCGATCTTCAGCGCCTTGACGGCTACTACGAATTTTTCCTCGAACTCGCGAGCTACGCCCTTTTCAACGATGATTCGTTTGGCTGCGATGCAGATTTGGCCTGTGTTCTGGAAGCGCCCAACCGTGGCCGCCTTCACAGCCTCATCGATGTCAGCATCGGCAAGGACGATGAAAGCGTCTGAGCCGCCCAGCTCAAGGACGCACTTTTTCAGCTCGGCGCCGGCTTGGGCGGCAATGGCAGACCCTGCACGTACGCTGCCCGTGACCGCGATAGATGCAATACGCGGATCCTTGATAGCCCGGCTGACCCCCTCTGGCGACACGTTAATCACCTCGAAAAGACCATCTGGAAGCCCAGCTGCTCTCCAGGTCTGGTGAAGCAAATACGCGCACCCCATGACGTTAGGCGCATGTTTGAGTACATATGGGTTGCCCGAGAGGATCGCAGGGACAGCGCCACGCAGAATTTGCCAGATCGGGAAATTCCAAGGCATAACTGCGAGGACAGCACCCAAAGGACGAAACTCAACGAACGCCTGATTGTTTTCTACAAGCGTAGGCTGGGGTTCGAGCATTGCAGGGCCGTGCTCAGCGTACCACTCACACAATGCGGCAGTTTTCTCGACTTCAGCGAGACCTTGGCTGATGGGCTTGCCCATCTCGACTGCTTCCATACGCGCCAAGTCAGACGCATTGGTACGCAGTGCGCGAGCCATGTTGGTCAAGACGGCTGCTCGTTCCCCGACAGGCACAGTGCGCCAGGCTTCAAACCCTGCCTGTACCCTCTCCAGCGCGCTATCAAGCTCCGACTCAGTTTGATAGGGGTATCGCGCCACCACTTCGCCGGTGGCAGGGCTGAGCGACACCGCTTCGGTGCGGTAGTCCGGATAGGTCATCTTTGTCTCCTCTCAGTCAGTATTCACGCCTCAACCTGTGCGTCGGCGGGGCGAGTAGGTGCGGGAGCAGTCTTGTGGCTGCAGGAAACCCATTGCACCTTAAGTCGTTATATCGTATTCCTGTATTACAATCATTTTGTCTTTTCGTTGCGCTGTCTCGTACCATACGCCGGGTGCACTTCGGTAAAAAATGAATATTTCAGAATGAAACGTTCTCTTTTGGTGAATCTATGGATCTTACGCAGCTTGAAATTTTCCGGGCTGTCGCAGAGGAGGGCAGCATTACCGCCGCAGCGCAGCGACTGCACCGAGTGCCCTCGAACGTCACAACGCGGTTGAAACAGCTAGAGGGTGAGCTGGGAGTCGACCTCTTCATTCGGGAGCGACTGCGCTTGTACTTGTCTCCCACCGGCGCGGTTTTCCTCGATTACTCCAGGAAGATTCTTGATCTGGTCAGCGAGGCCCGAGGCGTGATCAAAGGTGGGGAGCCGCACGGCATGTTCACCATTGGCTCCTTGGAGAGCACGGCGGCAGTGAGGATGCCCTCGGTGTTGGCAAGCTTTCATCAGCGCTACCCAGCTGTGCAGTTAGATCTGACAACCGGCTCTTCAGCGGAAATGATCAACGGCGTGACTGAGGGGCGTCTCGCCGCAGCGTTCATTGATGGGCCTATCGGTCATCTGGCGTTGGATGGTCGTAAAGTGTTTGAGGAGGAGATGCTTGTCATCGCTCCGCGACATCATCCACCGATTCGCCATCCACGTGATGTGGCAGGAGAAACGGTTTATGCGTTTCGATCGAACTGCTCCTACCGTCGTCACTTCGAGAACTGGTTTGCTTCAGCCCGAGTGAGACCTTCTCGGATTTTTGAAATGGAGTCATATCACGGCATGCTTGCCTGTGTATCAGCGGGTGCAGGGATCGCAATGTTCCCGCGAAGCATGCTTTGCGCCATGCAGGGGGCCGAGATGGTGGAGGCTTTTCCCTTGCCCGGTTCATTCTCTACAGTGGAAATCTGGCTGGCTTGGCGAAAAGGATTCATGCACCCCAATGTAAGCGCCTTGCTCCAAGAACTGAACCTCCACGGGGAACTGATCGACATTTGCCTTCCCCCGGATCCCGCGATCGCCTAGTCGATGTGCTGGCAAAAAAAAGCCCGCCCAAATCTCCCTAGGCGGGCAAAAAAGGTAAGCAGACCAGCGTTACCTGAGACCACCCCACGGCCTAGGAGCGCCGGGCTGAGCAGGGTGATAGCCCGCAAAATAGCCGCGACCGTCCCGCAATAAAACTGAATTCGAAGGAACGTTTCTTTCACGCAAAGAGAATGTTCCCGCGGAGCCCTTGTGAGCTGCGGCCCGCAGAATACGGGGGGTACAGAGCAGCGGCAAATTTTCCAAGAAGGGCTTGCAACTCCCGACAGAGGGGGTATATTGGCCTCAAGCCACGATATTATTGTATTACAATCATAACGGGGCCGTGTCATCAGCGGCTCCGAAGATGGCCAGGAATCGTGAGCGGTGCGGCAGGAGCCGCACCGAACGCTATGCCAATAGCAGGGACGCGATGATCAACAAAAATAATCAGGTGACGAAATGCCTATCATCAATATTCAAGCCTTTGAAAAGGTTGCCAAAACGGATCCGGAATTCGTTCGGGAAACCCGTTACTTCAACGGTACTCTCAAGCTGGTCGCTGGCTCTGAACAGCACCATCTGACCTTCCAGGAAGGCAAGCTTGAGGCTGTTGATTCGGGTGAGTCGGATGACACCGTGACTGAGATTATGGTCAAAGGGACTCCGGAGCACTGGAAGGAAATGCTGGCTGAAAAGCCAAAGCCATTTTTCCAGAGCTTGCAATCCACCGCCGTCAAGCACGGCTTGTCCATCAGTGACAGCCACGCAACCTTCGCTTATCTGCCAGCACTGAATCGGATGATGCAGCTGCTCCGCCAGATCCATTCTCAGGAGTGCTGAAACATGGCCAAGCATGATCCGATCGTAGGTCGCTACATCTACCTGAACGTGCAGGGCATCGAGTACCGCGTGTACTACGAAGAAGCCGGGCAGGGCATACCTCTACTCGTGGGCCACACCGCGGGCTCCGACGGTCGCCAGTATCGTCATTTGCTTTGCGATGAAGAGGTCACCAGCAAATTCCGCGTTATTGCGTTCGACCTGCCATACCATGGTAAGTCGCTACCGCCCTACGGTGTGAACTGGTGGGAGCAGGAGTACAAGATGACTCGTGCTTTCATGCTGGATTTCCCGCAAGCGCTGAGCGAAGCCCTGCAGCTGGATTCGCCGGTCTACATGGGCTCCTCCATGGGCGGTCATTTGGCAATTGACCTCGCCCTGTACCGCCCCGACCACTACCGCGCCACCATCTCGGTTGAAGGCGCGCTGCAGTCCGCACAAGAGTACGTTGATGTAGGGATGGCGGGCATCCGCCGGGAGTTCGACAACCCGAACGTCAGTCGTAACTCCATTGGTGCGGCGATGATGCTGAACATCTCTCCATATTCGCCAGAAGCGAACGTGCGTGAGATCCAGTGGGAGTATATGTGCGGTGGCCCAGGTATCTTTGCCGGCGACCTCAACTATTACTACTACGAACACAACGTAACACCAGAAGAAGCACGCACTATCGATACCAGCAAGTGCATGCTTTACCTTCTGACCGGCGAATACGATCCAAATACATCACCTGCTGAAACCCAGATGGTGGCTGACCTTGTTCCTGGTGCGAAATTCTGGCCGATGGAAAAACTGGGGCATTTCCCAGCCACTGAAGACTACACGGCTTTCAGGGAGTACCTGCTCCCGATCCTGAACGAAGTTCATACCAAGTCGTTGTGATGTTCGGAGGGGGCCAGTAGCCATACTGCCCCCTTCCAAAAACCGCGATTTAAGACAACAAGAATGATTGGTGTAGTTGCCGATCGATAAAATTCTACTCGTGGAGTATTAATAATGTCTCAGTGCCCGGAAAATGGTGCTTGGCGACCTGCGCCCGTGACAAATGCTCAAGTAAAGTATGCAACGCTCGTGGCATTTCTGGCTTGGACATTCGCTGTTTACGATTTCATTCTCTTCGGCATGTTGTTGCCGGAGATTGGTAAAGCGACTGGGCTGGATGATGCCGCACAGGCACGCCTGGCGACCTGGGTCGCATTCGGTACCGTGGTAGTAGCCCTTGCAGTTGGGCCGTTGGTTGATCGGTTCGGTCGGCGCGCTGGCATGGTCATCACTGTAGGCGGGGCAGGGATCTGCTCTGCGCTAACCGCGGGCGCGGGCTCGATCGGCACGCTCGTCCTTACGCTGATCCGATCGCTTGCTGGCCTTGGTTACGCTGAGCAAGGCGTTAACGGTGCCTACTTGAGCGAGTTGTACTCAGCATCGAAGGATCCACGGATCGCAAAGCGCCGCGGTTTGATCTACAGCTTGGTGCAAGGAGGCTGGCCTATCGGTGCATTGTTGGCCGCTGGCCTCACGGCAGTTTTGCTGCCTCATGTGGGATGGGAAGGCTGTTTCATTTTCGCTGCAATTCCTTCTTTGATCGTGGCATTCATGGCGACCCGTCTGCGGGAAAGCCCTCAATTCGAAGCGCTGAGCAAAATCAAGGCACTCCAGGCCTCGGGAATGAACGGTGAGGCCCAGGCGCTTGCGCAAAGCCAGCAGATGGAAGCTGAGCAGTCCGTAGGGTTGGCAAGTGTGCTGAAGGGTAAAGCGCGTCGTGCGACGCTAGTGCTGAGCTGCGCGCACTTGCTTAACTGGTTCCCGGTACAGATCTTCAGCGTCTTGGGCACGACCGTGTTGATGAGTGTCCACCACGTTTCGTTTGGCAATTCGCTGATCATTCTGCTTCTGTCCAACCTGGTGGCCTACCTCGGCTATCTCACTCATGGTTATTTCGGAGATCGCTTTGGTCGACGTAATGTGATTGCTGTGGGTTGGATGCTGGGCGGAGCAGCATTCTGGGCCATGTTGAACGGCCCAAGTGAGACATGGATGGTTATTGCCCTGTACAGCATCGGACAGTTCTTCCTGATTGGCCCATATTCATGCCTGCTTTTCTTCGTGGGTGAGAGCTATGACTCCTCCGTGCGCGGTACAGGTGCATCGATCGTCACCGGGATTGGCCCGGTCGGCGCAATCATTGCCAGCGCAGGTTCCGCGATGTTCCTGGGCGCGGGCGACTCTTGGCTGCAGGCGGCAATCTGGTTTGGTGCCGTCCCGTGCGTACTCTCTGGTCTGATGGTGTTTTTTGCCGCTCCGGTGAAGCAGCACGCTGCCAAATATGAGGTTGCTCAGCCCGGTCACAGCTCGGTCTGAGACCGGATAATCGGCCCCGCCGAGCGACGGGTGCTTCAATAGGTTTATTTGTAAAAGGTGGAACAAGCGTATGTCATTGCCCAAAGTACTCTTCATCGGTCTCGGCATGATGGGCCGTCCTATGGCCATCCACATCGCCAAGGCAGGCTACCCGCTGATCGTAAGTGACATGAACGAGGTCACCGTTGCTGATCTGTGCAATGAAGTTGGTGCATTCGATCTGAAATCGGTTGAGACGATCAGTGATGTTGAGATCGTAATCACCATGCTGCCTAACTCCGCGATCGTTCGAGACGTATTGGTCGGTAAACAACGCATTGCTGCCCAGGTCAAGAAAGGTGCAGTGGTGATCGATATGAGCTCGTCGGAGCCTCTCCAGACCCGTGAGCTGGCTGCCGAGCTAGAGGCTCTGTCGATTGGCCTGCTCGATGCGCCTGTGTCGGGCGGTGTAAAACGCGCAGTCTCTGGCACGCTCGCCATCATGGTCGGCGGTACTGCTGAACTCGCGGCGCAGTACGATCCACTTTTGACCAAGATGGGTAAAACTACCCATGTGGGCCCCGTTGGCGCCGGTCATGCCATCAAAGCCCTGAACAACTACGTCTCCGCCGCTGGCCTGCTGGCAGCGGTAGAAGCTCTGCATGTGGGCGAGAAATTCGGCCTCGACCCAGCAGTGATGACGGATGTGCTGAACAGCGCGTCGGGCTCTAACAATGCCACCCTGAACAAAGTTCACCAATTCATGCTTAGTGGCACCTATGCCTCCGGTTTTGCGCTGCAGCTCATGGTCAAAGATCTGAAAATCGCCGTCGCGCTGGCAGAGCAGATGGGTGAGGACATGAAGCTTGGGCATGAGTGTCTTGACGTCTGGATGGACGCTGCAGAAGAGTCCACCGCTCGTACTGACCACACCGAGATGTATCGCATTGTGGGCCATCACGGCTGATTTATCCGACGTTGCCGACTGATTTTGGTCGGCAGCGCTTTTACTCACCTCTCAGCTTCTCCATGTGATGCCTGGTTAAACGATCTGGGGCAGCGGGGGCCCTTTGCCCCTTGATCAGCCTGCTCACGTTGGACGCAAGGAGATTGAAGTTCTACATCATCGGGCTAATGCTCTGCCATCTCCGTCAGATGTCCCGGCAGGGCCACATACGCTCAAACCCCATCGATCCAGGCGCGTCAAAGCGTTGCATTTACAGAGGAAAAAACCATGAGTAGCGAACTATTCGAAAAAGGCTTCAACAACCGCAAAGCTGTATTGGGCGCAGCCCACGTAGATCGTTCCTGGGCTGCCGCCGACGATTTCAACAAGCCCATGCAAGCGCTCGTAACTGAGTATTGCTGGGGCGCGATTTGGGGCGATGACACGCTTCCCTTCAAGACCCGCAGCCTGCTGAACATTGGCATGCTGACCGCGATGAGCCAACACCATGAGCTCAGTGTTCACGTCAAAGGCGCTCTCACCAATGGCGTAACGAAGGACGAAATTCGCGCCGTCCTGATGCAAGCGGGCATCTACGCCGGCGTGCCACTGGCCTTGGCTGCCTTCCGCGTTGCTGGTGATGCGATCAAAGCTTGGGAAGAAGAGCACGGCGCTCTGTAAGCCCGCACTGCCTGGGGTCTAGCGTTGCTGATCCCGGGCATTCCTCTACAGAACCAGTCTATCCCCCCCTCTAAACGACTAGCCTGAAAGGTGGCCAACTGCTATCTTCAGACCGTTGCTGCTTGACTCATTCGATCTGATGATCAGTACATAGGACATCCTTAACGGAGAACAATCATGAAGGATGATTGGCTGATCAAAGTAATGCTTTACGTCCTCTCATTGTGGTTGCTCTTCGTTTCACTGTTGATCATGTCCTATGATGCTACGTTACTGACCAACGTGGCGGAGGCCGTGAAACAACGTGATCTCAACGCATTGTGCGATGATTTCAACGTTAAGAACCTGGTGTTCGTTGTCAGTGCACTCTTCATTCTGGTAGGTGGACTTATCCTCTGGCTGCTCGCAAACAGCTATCGAGGAGGGTGGTCGATCACGTGCCGCGTTTCAGATATAAGCGACGAAAATCACGAGCACCTTGAATTTTTGGCGACCTATGTCATGCCACTTGTTTTCACGGATGTTGAAAGCAAACGTACAGTGTTGAACCTAGCCTTGATGATTGTAGCGATTGGGGCGATCTACGTAAAAACTAATAAATTCTACTCCAACCCCTCGCTTGCGATTCTGGGTTTCAAAATTTTCAAAGCAACTATCCACGACAGAGGCGAAAAGCAGTTTGTAGTCATTTGTCGGGGGCAGCTGACCGATAAGAGTGTAATTCGTTACATTCGTATAGATAACAACACCTGCTTAGCTAAACTGGATAAGTAAATATGTTCACTGGCATTGACGCTATCACCCGCTCTCCTCATGTCTCAGGCGAGGCCTTTTTCCTTACTGAATCTGCGAATGGTCTCGCGGTTAGCTCCGTTCAGCTGGAGCCCGCAGTTGAAACGCAGCTGACGCGTGCATTCGCTTACCGCTTGCAGAAAGCAGTGGTCGAGCCAAATGACGGCAAAGCTGCCGTCCCTCTGGTCTCCACTGCGTTGGAGCGCGACAAACTGGTCATGGAGTATGACGATGTCGCGATCGGGCATCTGCCTGCGGAGTTCAACGAGATCAGCCGTGTTTTAGCGTTTGGCATCAATGCGCCGGCTCCGAGATTCGACTTTAACCAGCAGAGTCTGTCGCAGGTGAAAGGGGTGGTGTATTTGCTTAGCGATGGCCAAGGGAATAGTGTCGTCCTGTACCAGCACAAATACCCCGTGTCACTGCACAAAAAAACCAAAAGCTCATTCTGCAGCTTCAATGGCCGCACGCTTGGCAAGGTCAATTATGATGCAATTGATATCAACGATACGATTGACGTCTTCTACTATGGCGGCAAATTCTACACGCTGAATCTGTCGCTTTTGGAGCGATTCTACGGGCTGGAGCAGATCATCAACAACCTTGCTCACTCAGCGACGCCGCTGATTCTGGCGCTGGGGATTCTCAACATTGCAGGTGTGGCTGCTCCAGGTGATATTTTCAAGGATATGTATCGTGATCGTGCTTTCATGCGGCGCCTGGCGATGGTCTCGAAGGGCAACATTGTCCAACAAGGCTTGAACGTCGCTCAAATCCAGGGTGTGATGGCCAACTTCCCTATATTTGCTCGAACGATTGATCTCGCAGGTGGGATGGTCAACCTGTCCACGAAGGAGCAGAAGCGGAATTTCATCAGGCTGCTCAACAATGAGGCATCATTTACCGCGCTGGATCAGACTCCATTCTTGGCGGTGGAAAAAGACTCTGCTGCGTGACCCGCCACATCCACCTTACCCAAGGCCTGATGACGTATCAGGCATTCGACGCTGTCCGCCCGAAGGGGGTCATAACCTCCTATCACAATGTGCAGGAACGATTCATGACGATGTTAAACGGTTCCAGTGAGCAAATGACCAATGAACCCGGTGGTTCTTTGGGAGACTGCGCGCTTTGTGGCGAAAAAAATGTGATCCTTAAAGAGTCTCACAGCATTCCTAAATTTGCTTACGATTGGGTTAAAAAAACATCGCCCACAAAGTATATCAGGTACAGTTTAGACGTTAACGTGCGACGCCAAGATGGCCCTAAAGAGTATCTCTTGTGTGGAGGGTGCGAGGGAAGGCTTTCTATTGTAGAGAAAGCTCTGGCCGAGAATGTGTTCCGCAAAGTTGCGAATTATCGAAAGCAAAGCTCTAAAATCACCATCACGGAAGATGTAAGATTGGCGGTATTGTCCATATTTTGGCGGGCCTTGCTTACCACCAAAGATGATGAGGGGGAATGGACAAATGAGGACATAGTCAAGGTCGATGAATTTTTGGAGCAGTCCAGGCAGAGCATTTTGAATAATAGATGCGAGGTGACCATCTACTTTGCCCCGCTCTATGGAGAGCCACCCTTTTTTGGCCTGCCGAAGAAGTATACGTATAATTTGGATCGCGCCATAGGCGAGCAAGACATCAAATTCACCGATGACCCTCACCGCTATATCGCAGCCTTCAAACTGCCATTTATGTATTTCTATATCCTCAGCGAGGGATGGCCTAGGGACGAATATTCAAAGGCATTAAAGCTTGATGTCGGCGAGCTAGACATCAGTAATATATCAGACGTGCCAGACATCCTTAGGGAATACATTGAGCTGCAACATTATTACTTCCTGCAGACGAAGGCAGAGTTAGATGAGACAAATAAACGACAAATCAGCAGGGATGCTGGCAAGCCCAGATCCGTGCTGACCGGTGCTGATAAATCGTTACTGCGATCCGATCAATAATGATCGCAACTTTGAACAGGCGAGGGCTCCATCATTCGGAGGTAAAGCCTCACCTGTTGACTCCTGAAGCGCTTTGACTTTGGTGAATTACTTCCACCAATACTCGATCTGCACACCAAAGTTAGACCCATGCCGATCGGTGCCAAAGGCGCCTGTGTCTGAAAGCGCGGATCCGGCTACCAGCTCCGATGCTGCAGCCTGAGCCGCTTTGTTCCACTGCGCATAGGTGTAGTACAAGCGGATCTCCGGGCGAGCCCAGAAGTCAGGGCCCGCAGGTGACCAGGTGGGCGCGAAGGTGAATTTGTCGAGCTTGCGTGTGCCTCCAGGAGCGGTGACCTGGTCGTGGCCGAACTCCGTAACCAGCTTGAACTGGTCGGTGAGGGCGTAAACGGGACGTACGCCGACAGAGAGCCAATTTTGATCAGCGCCACCTGGCTTCCTGTCCTTTTGGAAAACGATGTCGAACTGACCGCTGATTTGCCGCGTGACCTGCCAATCAAAATATTCGACCACCCGCCAGGACTTTGAGCTGTCATCCAAGCTCGGGTCGCCCGTGTAGCCCAACCCGGTACCTGAGCCTTCACCGTATTGCACGGCGAAGGTGTTGTGACCACCCAGGAAGGGCGTTTGCTTGTGTTGTGCAGTGAAAGCCCAGCCACTGTCGACTTGAGCCTTCTCTGGATTCTCGATGTAGCTAACGCCCAGCTGCAGCACACCGCCCGGGTTGACCTCGATGCCATCAATGTTGAAGTCGTGTCGGTTGATGTAGTCACGTTGAAAGACGTTGTCCTTCCGTGAGAATGCATAACTGTATTTGTAGTCACCGATTTTCACATCCTCGATGCCGGCGCCAGTGGCGCTCTGATTCCAGTAGAAATAGTCGGAGATCAGGATGTCGTTACGTTTGTAGAAGCGGCGTCCTGCCCATACTGAACCACCATTCAGCGCTGAGACGTTGCTCCATTGCGCATACATCTGGGCCATCCTCGCCCAACCGTTGTCTCCCGTGAATGTTGGCGAATGGCCGTAGTCAGCCCATAGCGCAGCCATGCCGTCGACGCTCAAGACTGATCCATCATTGAAGCTCATGACGTCTTGTCGCAGCTCCAGCTCGCTGTACTGCTCACATTCGTTCCCCAGGCGATATTTCGTCTGTGCGCCCGGCAGTTGGAAGCACGATTGAGTACCGCCGCTCGTAGAACCACCGATTCCCGAGCGTAGGTACCCAGAAAACTCCAGCGCCTGGGTAACATCAGAGAGGGCCAGCGGGGCCATGGAGAAGATGAGCGCGTGTTTCAATGCTTTGTTCATGAAGTGAGGTGACCTTTTGTTATTGTTTTCGCACTGTTTTTGGCCGCAAGCGGCCACACATCAGCCCACCGGCTATTAACTAGCCAGTGAGCCGAATTCTTCAGATGGAGCGTGTGGAGGAGGAGGGAGTTACTTTTGACGGATGCCTGCGCTGATGGCAGCGACGGCAATGACTATGCCCTGGACAATTAATCGTCCCGGTTCTTGAACACCGAACACTGTCAGCGCAGCGAATAGGTATCCGAAGGCAAGTACGGCGACAAATGGGCCGAGAACACCACCCCGACCGCTGCCAAACGTCACCGCTCCCAGTATCGCTGCTGCGATTGCATTCATGGCCAAATCAAGACCTGGTTTGATGCTCCCAACCCCGAGCGCAGAGGTTTGCAGCAAGGCCCCCATAGCGCCCAGCAAGCTTGCAGCGATGTGGCTGACGCAAATGACTCGCTTGACTGGTAGACCAGAGATTGCCGCGGCTTTGGGGCTGTCGCCGATTGCAGCGAGCAGCTTGCCAAACACCAGGTAGCGGAGTGCTCCAGCGAACACCAACGTAAGTCCGACCCAGATGTAGACCGCATAAGACAAACCGAACAAGCGCTCACTGGTAACCAGGTTAAGCCAGCGAGGTACCGCGCCAGGCGGCTGGCCCGCGGTCATCCAAGACACCAGTCCAAGCAGAACAGTGGTAACCCCGAGGGTAGTCATCACCGCCGATGCTCTTACATAGGCGATCAGTACCCCATTAACGGCACCTACCAATATCCCCATGACCAGCGGAATCAAAATGGTGAAAGCCGGGTGCAGGCCTGAAAGGATGCCCGAGGTCACCAGGTAGATGGTCATCGCCGAAACACCGACTACCGACAGATCGATAGACCCCGCCCGCATGACCAACGCCTGACCCAAAACGATGATTCCGAGAGGGGCGCACTGTCTCAAGATGATCGAAGTGAAAAGGGGGCTGAGGAGGTTGCTGGCGAAAATGCCGATGACGATCAACAGCCCTGCCAACACGATGTAAGAGGGTGGAAGCCTGAGCAACCACTGAAAAGCCGACAGCGTATTTAGCTTGGGGGTGGCCATTTTGAGTGATATCCCATTCGTCGATCGAGTGTTCACAGTCCGATCTCCTTGCGGCGCTGGAGGCTGACCACTGCAAGCAGCAGCAGGCCTTTTACGCCCAGCTGAACGAAGGCGGATATGTTGGAAAGATTCATGGTATTGCCGATGAGGCTCACCAGAAGCGCTCCGATGACCGTGCCGAGCAAGCTACCAACCCCACCGCTCAGCTGTACGCCACCCAATGCCACTGCCATCACAGAGTCGATGTTGAATGCGTTACCCACCTTCGCGTCGCCAGATGAGAGCCGTCCTGCCAGGTAGAGGCCTGCAATGAAGGCAAATAGAGAGCTGAGCACATAGGCAGCGATGATGATGCGTTGGGTCTTGATACCGTTAAGGCGCGCATTTTCAGCATTGCCGCCGGCAGCGAAGAGGTGCACACCAAATGGTCGGCGATACAACAGCCATGCTGCTGCGCACGCTGGAACAACCACCCAGAAGAGCGAGCCGGGAATGATCCCAAGGTTGCCATTCACAGCTCCGATCAACCAGGCTGGTACATCACCACCGGGAATTGGCCTGAGCAGCAGTGCGAAGCCTTGCGCGATACTCATGGTGGCCAGCGTCATGATGATGGGATGCACATTCAGTCGTGCGACGCCGTATCCGTTGACTAGTCCAATCATCAAAGCGGCGCCAAAGGCGAGGCTCAGATTGACTGCGTCGTGGTAGGGCATGGCCACCAAGGTTGTCGTCAGGCTGACCACCGCGCCGTTGGACACATCGAGCCCCCCAGTAACCACAACCATCATTTGTCCAATGGAGGCCAAGATCAAAGGGGCGGTTTGCGCAATGACGTTCTGGATGTTCTGGGCCGTGAAGAACTCCGGCGAGCTGGCCGTAGCAATCACCACCAGAACGGCGAGGATAGCGAAGGCGAAGCGCAGGTTACCGCTTCGAGAATTGCGTGGTGCAGTGAGGAGATTAAGCACGCTCATGGGTCGCAGCTCCATTGACGGTGGTGTTTACCGGGGTTGAAGCAGTGCTTCCTATCGCTGCTTGTAAAATCCCTTGTTCGGTGGCTTCGTTGCCAGGCATTTGCGCGACCAAATGCCCGTCGTGAACCACCAGGATGCGGTCGCACAGCCCGATCAATTCCAACAGTTCACGCGACAGGACGAGTAAAGCGCCCCCCTGATCCACGAAGCTACGCAAGAGGCGGTAGATCTCAGCTTTCGCACCCACATCAACGCCGCGTGTAGGCTCCTCGATAACGATGATGTCGACACCTGACGCAAGCCAGCGTCCAATTAGCGCCTTCTGCTGGTTACCACCAGAGAGCGACTTCACAACTGCTTTGGAGTTGCCGGTGCCGATCTTCATTTCCTTCACAAGAGTCGCAACCAGAGTGCGAGCGTTATGCAGGATCGACCCCATAGGGCGTCCGATCTGGGTACCCAGTGCAATGTTGTCTGCAATGGAGAGACTCAGGAAAAGGCCCTCGCTCTTCCTGTCCTCGGGAATGAACCCGATACCGGCTCGAATCATCGCCTGGATACCTTGGGAGGGATCGAGTGGCGTGACGATAGAGCGGGTAGATTCGTGCTTGTAGATCTCGGCTTGGGACAAGCTCTCCAGGCCGACCAGGGCGCGTGCTATTTCACGCTGCCCTCCGCCCTCAAGACCCGCGACTCCGAGTATTTCGCCACGGTTGAGCGTGAATCGAACCGTCGCGCTGCCTTCTGAAACCTGCAGTGAGCGAACGTCCAAGGCCGGAGTAACGCTAGGTTTGCCACGTGGCGGAAAGAAATCCACCAATTCGCGCCCGACCATCAGAGCCACTAAGTCGTGTTCGTTGAGCTCGCTGGTGGAACGCGTGGCAACATGGCGACCGTCCTTCATCACGGTCACCGTGTCACACATCTCAAAGATCTCGCGAAGACGATGGGAGATGTAGATGATCGCTTTACCGGCATCACGCAACTCGAAGATGAGCTGCTGAAGGCGCACCACATCCGCAGCGTTGAGAGCGGCGGAGGGCTCATCGAAAATGAAGATGTCCGCGTCTGCCGAGATCCCCTTGGCGATTTCTACCGCCTGTTGCTGAGCAACAGTGAGGTTTTTGACCAGCGTCTTGGGATCAAACTCCAGCCCTACGCGAGCCAGAATTTCGGTAGCCTTCGCTTCGGCCTGGGCGTAATCCAGCGCACCGGAGGCTTTGCGAGGCTCACGCCCAAGGAAGATGTTTTCTGCCACCGACAAATTCGGTATCAGAGTGAACTCCTGGAACACGGTGGAGATGCCATGATGAAGCGCATCCAGCGGAGATGTGAGCACCAGAGGCCTACCGTTAAGCTCAAGTGTCCCACTGTCCGGCTTGTGCACACCGGCGATGATTTTCATCAGCGTCGACTTGCCTGCCCCGTTTTCTCCTGTTAGTGCATGGATCGAGCCTTTCTCAAGGGAAAAGTCGATGCCATGCAACACGGTGGTATTGCCAAAAGTTTTGGTGATTTTTTTCGCGCGCAGCATGGCCCGATCCTCTGAATAAACGGTGGCGCGACCTAAGTCAGCGCCATCGCGGTATGACGAATTACTTGCTGCCGTAGAAGCCCTGGAGCTTGGCTTCCGGGATTTCGGAAGGGCTCCAGTAGGCGTCGGACAGATCCATTCGTACGTACTTATCCAAAGTTTCATCAGTGATCGGGGCAGGGCGGTTCACATAGTGCTTGTGAACCGGTTTGCCTTCCAGGAGAGCAACAGCAGCACGAATGGCTGCAGCGCTGAGCCCAGGTGGGCAGATTGGGCCGATCGACTGCAGTCCATCTGTTTTCCAGCGACGAAGCCAGCCATTCATTGCTTCGCCGGTAATTGGAGGTAGTGAGGAAACTCCCATCTGCTGCAGTGCATCAGCACAGCCCAGGGACATGTTTGCACCGTCAGACCACACACCATCGACTTGAGGGTTGGACAGGTACAGGCTTTCACACATGCGCTTGGCGTCGTCATATGACCAGTTTGCGTATTGATCCGAGATCACTTTGACCCCGGGGGCAGCCTTGAACGCCTCCATCGCGCCTTTGTAGCGATCCTCATCGATCGGGTGACCAGCAACGCCTCGCAGAAGCCAGATGTTGCCCTGACCCTTGGTCTTTTTGATCAGGTAGTCGGCCATCACCTTGCCGAAGAAGAAGTCGTCCCCCTGGATCTCGGTAGTGAACTTGTCGGTGCTCGTTTTGCCCAGATACACCACCACCGGAATGCCTGCGGCGCGTGCTTTCTCAATACCCGCTGAAGCCGACGTGGTGGTTAACGGCGCGACGATCAGAACATCTACTTTCTGAGCGATCAAATCCTCGATGTCCGCTGCCTGCTTGGACTGGCTTAGGTCAGCGCTGCGGAAGAGGTACTCGCCGATATTAGGGATGTCCTTGACGGCCTGATCGGCTTCATGCGCTGTCTGGTAGGTGTGGGTCGACCCAGAGAGGCCATAGTGGCTCATGCCAATCTTCCATGGGCCGGTCTTTTTGAATTCGTCTGGTTTGGTGAGGGGATTGTCGCCCGACGCGGGGCTTGTATCCGCTAAAAGAACCAGGTCTTCCGCGAGCGTCAGAGGGGCACACAGAGATATGGCTGAAAAAAGGCTGAGCGCGGTCGCCCAACGCTTGATGGCTGGTTTCATGCTTGACTCCATTATTGTATTTGTAAGCCAGCGTCCGGGCAGCACAGCTGCCCGGCAAAGCAAGAATTAGAAAGGTTGGGCGGTTGGGCGGATGAGAATTTCGTTGACGTCAACTTCGGCAGGCTGGGAAATAGCGAAAGCAATGGCGCCAGCGATAGCCTCAGCCTTTACAGCGATATCGCGTACTTTCTTTTCTTCTGCCTTTGCTTCGGGATCGGTAATTGTTGATGCAAGGTTCGATTGCACTGCACCGGGGGAAATGATAGTGGTGCGGATCTTCTCACCAATCTCCTGCCTCAGACCTTCCGAAATAGCGCGCACCGCGATCTTGGTTCCGCAATAGACAGCACTGTTGCGGGTAACGATATGGCCAGCGACCGACGCGATATTTACGATATGCCCGCTGTCCTGGGCTTTCATCACTGGAAGTGCTGCAGCGATACCATAGAGAACGCCTTTGATATTGATATCAATCATCGCGTCCCATTCGTTAACCTTGAGGGCCTCAATAGGAGAGAGCGGCATGATGCCAGCATTGTTCACGATCACGTCCAGGCGGCCAAACTTGTCGACGGCGAAATCGACAAAATTTTGCACGTCTTCTCGATGGGTAACGTCAAGAACTACATAAGCAGCTTTGCCACCAGCTTCCTGAATGTTCTGAACAATCTTTTCCATGGCAGGTACTGTGTTAGCAGGTGCTCCAATGACGACATGAGCGCCCAGGCCAGCCAGATAGCGGGCCGTCGCCTCACCAATGCCACTGCTCGCGCCAGTGATAGCTACAACCTTACCTTGTACGTTCTGCATTTTATTGCCTCGTATTGTTATTGTTGGAGAGATGCACACTTTCGTTTGATCAGGAGATCTTACGATAGGTTTTTACGGATGCAGGTTTGGCCAAAAGGGGCGAAAGCTGCTCAACAATCTGGGAGACGTGTTCGCTATTGGCATGCCCATCCAGGTCTTCTTGGGTAGCCCAAGCGTCCACGATTACGAACTCAGCCGGATCTTCATTCGACTGGTAGGCGTCGTAGAAGAGGCAGCCTTTTTCCGCCAGCGAAGGTTCTACAAAGCCCAGAATGAGTGACTTACCTTGGTCAAGGTGTTCAGGTTTTACGTTGAAAGTAGCGACGACATAGGCAGCCGACATGGTGCACTCCATCAGAACAGCAGGACGGGTTTGATGACTTTGCCGGACTCTGCGTCGGCAATGGCCTCATTGATCTTTTCGAAGGGGTAGTGGGTGATGAACCGCTCGAAGGGGAACAGGCCTTCCTGCTGCAGCTGTACCAGCTGGGGGATGAAAATCTGAGGGATCTGATCGCCTAAAATCACGCCTTGCAGCTTGCGATTGAATGCAATCCAATCAAGCAAGATGGGGATGTCCTTGCCCAAGCTATCGAGACCAAGAAGCGCGCAATGACCACCTGGGCGGGTAGAGGAAACTGCATTTCGTACCACAGGCGTCAGCCCGACCGCGTCGATACTGAAATCGGCGCCACCGTCGGTGATCTGATGGATCTGCTCCACTACATCTTCTGCACGGCCATTGATTACATGAGTAGCACCTACGCTCTTGGCCATTTCCAAGCGCGAGTCATGCAGGTCAACAGCGACGATAACGCTGCAGCGGCGGATCTTGGCAGCCATGATCGCCGCCAGGCCTACTGCACCGCAGCCGAAGACTGCGATGGTGGAACCTACTGGCGGCCGCATGGCGTTCATGACGGTGCCGGCACCGGTTGCCATGCCGCAACCCAGTGGCGCGGCGATCTTGAGATCAAAATCCTTCGGCAGCTTCGCTGCGTTGTTCTCGGTGGCGAGAATGTGGGTAGCAAACGAAGATTGGCCCACGAAGTTAGAGGCGACGTCGGCATCCAGGATGGCACGCTTACCGTTCGGGCGGGCGCCAGTCAGGTTGTACTGGACGTAGTTTCGGCAATTCATCGGATGCGCGCGGCGGCAGTCTGCGCAGTGGCCGCAAGAGCTCTGGCTCAGCGCAACGTGATCACCCACCTGCAGGCTTTTGACGTCGGGGCCTACCGCTTCGATGACACCAACACCCTCATGCCCTGGAATCACCGGATGGCTCGGGCCGAAGATACCGTCCCTGAGCAACAGATCCGTGTGGCAGATGCCGGATGCGACGGTGCGCACCAGGATCTCGTTTCCTTCGGGTTCGGCCAGCGTGAGTTCTCTTAACTCAAGGGGGCTCTTGGCCTTGGTTGCCACAGCGGCAGTGATACGAGGCATTTAGCATTCTCCTTAGGCGCCTACATGACGCTCGGGTGAGCATTTCAAAGGTCACGGAAGCCGACGCGCACGTGCCTCCTTAGTAGGGCTTAAAAACCCCAGACGCCGTGACCTTTGTGTTCTTGTATTACAATCTTATCGGCGTGTTGTAGGCAAATATATCTCGAAAAAATCAAAAAGCAAGGTGCTCAGTTGCCCTTGCTTTCGGCCCACTAAGCCGCTATTAACGCGCGCTAATGAACAAGTGCAGAGGCTATGAAACTCAATGAGATCGCCACTAACTGGTTGAAATATCGATAGATATTTTTCAGTCTTTGGAATGCACAGATGACCAGTTAGGGGTGAAAGCGGTGGGGGTAAAGGGCGTTTCTAGACGACTGGTCTAGAAATTACTAGACGACTGGTCGGTACGGAGGTAAGGTGGGCGCCATGAACAAGCCAAATGACATGCGTCAGCACATCCTGGATGTAGCGCGCAACCTGATGACCATCAAGGGGTACACCGCTGTTGGCTTGGCCGAAGTGCTGAACAATGCGGGTGTGCCAAAGGGGTCGTTCTATCACTACTTCCGCTCGAAAGAGGATTTTGGCAAGGCGCTTCTGGAGGAGTACTTCTCCGAGTACATCAGCCGAATTGTTCCAATCCTGGCGGCCAACGAGAGCGGAGCGCAGTGCCTGCACCGGTATTTCGAATATTGGGTTGAAACTCAAGGTACCGATGTACCCCACCAGAAGTGCTTGGTGGTGAAGCTCGGCCCTGAGGTCTGCGATCTCTCTGAAGATATGCGCGATGTCCTGGAGAAGGGTACCGCTCGGATCGTGGGAGCCTTGGCCTCCTGCATCAGCAGAGGTGTAGAGGACGGCAGCATCACCTCATCAATGGAACCCAGTTCATTGGCGGAAGCGCTCTACCAGCTTTGGCTTGGGGCTTCATTGCAAGCGAAGCTGCAAAAATCCACTAAGGCGTTCGAAACTGCGAGCCAAGCAGTGAACTGCCTCATCCACTAAAAAATTTTGCCTATCGGCTAGACGACCGGTCTACTATTGAGGTGTTTACGATGGATAACAGCACACGCACGGATCTTTTCTCCCCGATGGAGATGGGGGCTATCAAACTGGCGAATCGTATTGTGATGGCGCCAGTGACTCGTAGCCGGTACTGCGAAGACGGTATCCCGAATGAATTGCATGCGACTTACTACGCACAGCGAGCCAGTGCAGGACTGATCATCGCAGAGGCGACTAACATTTCTCCTCAAGGCAGAGGCTATGCCGCAACACCGGGTATCTGGAGCGAAGAGCAGGTAGCGGGTTGGAAAAAGGTGACTGATCTCGTCCATGCCGCCGGCGGGAAGATTGTCAGCCAACTGTGGCATGTCGGTCGTTTCTCCAGCGTTGAGCTGCAGCCCAATGGCGAAGCACCAGTAGCTCCATCAGCCGTCCAGGCGGAAGGGAATACCTATACCGTCGACGGTTTTGTTCCGGTATCGATGCCCCGCGCACTCGAAACGGATGAGATCCCGGGGATCATCGAGCAATACCGCATCGCGGCACGCAATGCCATGCGGGCTGGATTCGATGGCGTAGAAGTGCACTCGGCGAACAGCTATCTGCTGGATCAGTTCCTTCGAGACTCCACTAACAAGCGTACCGATCGCTATGGTGGATCCATCGAAAATCGTGCGCGCCTGACCCTGGAGGTCACTGCCGCTATTGTGGAGATATGGGGGAATGATCGAGTCGGCATCCGCCTTTCGCCGGTTACACCTGATGCCGGCAACACGCCGCCAGACAGCAACGTGATGGATCTCTACGGTTACCTGGTAGACGAGCTTAATCAATTTGACCTGGCTTACATGCATTTCGTCGAGGGTGCGACAGCCACAACGCGTGAGATCCCCGCTGGCGTGGATATGGATGCGCTGAGCGCCAGGTTCCACGGCCCGTACATTGGTAACAACAACTATGACCTGGAAATGGCCATTGAGCGCCGCAAGGAAGATCTGATCGATGCCGTTGCGTTTGGGCGCTACTTCATTTCCAACCCGGATCTGGTGGAGCGCCTGCGAGTGGGCGCTGAGCTAACCATCGCGCCACGCGAGTCGTACTACGGCGGTGGCGCGAAGGGCTACACCGATTGGCCAAAAGGCAACTACTGATCAACCCATTTCGCCATCACCTGTAGACGCGCAGATTGATCTGCGCGTCCGAGGAATTTGAATGAACTACTTAGAAAACAAGGTCGCGGTCGTTACGGGCGCCTCCTCGGGCATTGGCGCGGCAACAGTGCGGGCATTGGCTGTCCAGGGTGTTAGGATCATAGCGGCTGCAATCGATGAGCCACAATTGAATGCGCTGGTTGATGAGGTCGGCCAGGGTGGAGCCCAGGTCTATCCCTATCCTGCCGACGTGAGCAATTCTCTCCAGACGCAAGGACTCGCAAATTACGCCAAGCATACCTTCGGGGCCGTCGACATTTTGGTGAACAATGCTGGGCTGATGCTGTTCTCCAATTGGGTCGATGTGGCGACCGATGACTGGAACCGCATGGTGGATGTCAATATCAAAGGCTATCTCAACTGCATTGCTGCTGTTCTGCCTTTGATGGTCGAGCAGAAGTCCGGGCACATCTTGAATATGGCGTCTGTGGCTGGCCATCAAGTGGGCGAGTCAGCGGGCGTCTACAGTGCCAGCAAATTCTTCGTACAGGCCATGACCGAGTCCATGCGCAAAGAACTGGGTGTGCATCACGGTATTCGCGCAAACACCATCAGTCCCGGCGTGATCAACACAGGGTGGGCAGAAAAGGTCTCCGACCCCGAAGGCCGTAAAGCTGCCCGAGAGCTAAATCGCATCGCGATCTCGCCAGTGGATGTAGCTAATGCGGTCGTGTATGCGCTCAACCAGCCACCGAACGTTACGGTTAACGACCTGATCATCTCGCCTACTCGACAAAATTGGTAGGTGCGTTGCGCTTTGCCGGCTGTTGATCGGCAATACGTTGCATCCATAGACGGCGGCCCACCGGGGCTGAATTTCTCGTGAAAGAGAGCGGCGATTCCCGGGGGGTGCGCCTCACCAAGGAGCTATGTTGTGCCAAGTCTAGAATACACTGCGATCGCCCAGTGCCCGGCAGAAGCGGTATGGACGATTGTTGAACGTTTTGGAGACATTGCAGAGTGGCATCCGGGCATCTCCGCGAGCAGCCTCATCAGTGAGAGGGCCGACGCCGGGAGCGTCCGAGAGCTCCATCTGCCTACAGGCGAAGTGCTCACAGAGCGCCTCACGGTGCTTGAACCGAAGCAAAGAAGTCTCGGCTATCGGATGGAAATCACACCGCTGCCAGTCGAGAACTATGAAGCCAGTGTCAGCGTTTAGCCGCTGTCCGACACAGCAGCCTGCGTCATTACCTGGAAGGCAAGGTTCGATGTACTTGCCGGTATCGATGAAGCGAGTATGGCGACTGCCGTCAGTAATCTTCTGCGAGATGGCCATCACGGACTGGAAGACTACTTATTGAGTGATCAGTTATCTGCAGCAGGGTTCGCTGGCGGCACTCACATCACGCCTGTTGCGCTATCTAAGGCCTATCGGCTGATCAACCACGGGCCTACGGTATTGGTCTCCGCTCGCCATGGGGGATGCGACAACGTCATGGCTGCTGCCTGGGCGTGTGGCCTGGATTTCGAACCGCCTAAGGTCACTGTCGTGATTGACAAAATCGCAGCCACCCGAGCGTTGATCGAGCGCAGCGGCTTTTTCGTTTTGCAGATACCGACCCAGAACCAGCTCGACCTCACCTATGCAGTTGGAAACACCAGCAGATCCCAAGATCCAGACAAGCTTACCCATGCTGGGGTGGAGCTGTTCGAGATGCCGGGTTTTGATGCGCCGCTTGTCAAAGGCTGTTCAGCCTGGCTGATCTGCAAGCTGATCAATGAGCCTCATAATCAAGAAACCTACGACTTGTTCATTGGTGAGGTTGTTGGAGCGTGGGCAGACAGCCGCGTATTTCAGGACGGCCATTGGAGATATGAGCAGGCGCCCCCAGCCTTGAGGAGCATTCATTACATTGCAGGCGGGCAGTTTTATGCCATCGGTCAATCGATGAATGTGACGGACTGAGGAGGGCAGATCACCTGATATCGCATCAGGTGATCTGAATTGAATCGCTCTCGTAATGCGTTACCGCAAGAGCGATTGAAAAGGTTTGGTCACTGGCTTTCAGTGGCAGCGGACTCAAGCATTTCCATCGCGGCATTTTCCGCGTTCTTGATGTGCAGGGTCGCCATCCTCTGGGCGCCTTCCGAGTCACGTTGCTTGATGCGCTCCAACAGCTCATCAATCTCCGCTAGGCTTTCGTGAAGACGTTCTGGGCGAGAGAAAGACGTGGCTCTTAACAGGTTGATTCGCGTCAGTAGCCCATGCAGAACTTCAGTAATCAACGCGTTACCACAACCGCCCAGCATCACATCGTAAATCTTCGACTTTGCCTGAATCAGAGCGCGACGATCTGGATTCGTGGCCTGCTTATGCAAGTTCTTGACCGCTTTCTCCATCGCAGTGATTTCACGATCGGAGGCCAGCCTGGCAAATTCGTGGGCTGCGAAACCCTCCAGCAGCGCGCGTAGTGCATAGAGCTGACGAGCTTCCTCAACGTCAAGACTTGCGACCACCGGGCCTCGGTGCGGCACAATGACCACGAGTTTTTCGGCCTCAAGTTTTCTCAACGCCTCTCGCAGAGGAGGGCGGCTCACTTCAAGCATTTCACAGAGCTCGCGCTCGACCAGTCTCTCTCCCGGCGCAAACCGTCCATTCATGATGGCTTCGCGCAAGAAGCTTTCGACATGACCTCGCAGCGTTTCAGGTCGGCTCATTACCGGCATATCATCACGGGCCATCTTAGCTCCTCACGTGTTCGACGATTAGGCCGCTCACGGGTTTCAATCTGATTATAGGATGAGCAGATTGTATACCAATACGCTCGATATCAACCACGCCTGGCGCGTGGTGAGCTCTGAATCAGCGTTCTGGCGTGTTCTGGGGGGATCACTTAATCCAGAGATCAAAGCGCCACCAAATGATGCTCTCTACACCGTTTTTAGGTCTCTTCGATAGGTTTCCGGGCTCACCAACATGGTGAATGCTGCGATGAGCGCGCTGATTACCATCATCAACACTACCGCCCAGGGGGATCCGTCAGCCCACAGTATCAGGGCACTGGCGAGCATTGGAGTGATGCCGCCGAGCAAAATAGATGCAGCTTGGTAACCAATGGAGATGCCGCTGTACCGGACAGCTGTAGGGAAGAGCTCCGCATAGTAGGCTGCCAAGGTGCCGTACACAGGCCCGTGGCCAAGGCAGAGCACGGTAATCAGAGCAATCGCAAGCAGTAGGAGCGATCCACTCATCGCCATTAGGAAGAACGGATATGCCGTTAGCGCGATGAATAGCGCACCGCCGATGAACACCGGACGGCGCCCAATTTTATCCGACACGGCGCCCCAGACCGGAATTGAGATGATGTTGAAAAGCGCCGCCAGCATGACGACGAGCAGCACGTCGCTTTTCGCCAGCGAGGTGTACTGAGAGGTAAATGCCAGGATAAAGACGGTATAAATGTAGTAGTTGCCCCCTTCTGCAAACCGCGCACCTAGGGCGAGCAGCAACGCTTTGCGCTGGTTCCTGAAAACCTCGGCGAGCGGACTTTTGCGTTCAGCGACGGAGTTTTTCACCTCCAAAAATGCTGGTGATTCTTCCGTTTTGAGTCGAATGAACAGACCTACGGCAGCGAGCACGACACTGAACAGGAAAGGAACGCGCCAACCCCAGCTTAAGAAGTCCTGTTCAGGCAAAGCCGATGCCGCCGCAAATGCGGCAGAGCCGAGAACCAGGCCAGCTGAAACACCAGTTTGGGGGAAAGCACCCCACATGCCCCGACGGTTCGCGGGCGCATGCTCAACTGCCATGAGTACTGCGCCTCCCCATTCACCGCCGACGGCAAAGCCCTGAACGACCCGCATCAGCACCAAGAGGATGGGCGCCCAGATACCAATCTGTTCGTAGGTCGGAAGCAGTCCGATGAGAGTTGTCGACACCCCCATGAGCATGAGAGTAAGAACCAGCGTGGTTTTACGTCCGACCCTGTCGCCCATCTGACCTGCAAAGAAGCCACCGAGCGGGCGTGCGATGAAGCCTACCGCGAACGAACCAAACGCCGCGATTGTGCCAGCACCTGAGCTGAAGTTGGGAAAAAACAGATGGTTGAAAACGAGCGCGGCGGCAACACCGTAGAGGGTGTAGTCATACCACTCGATGATGCTTCCGATGATGCTGGAGATGAGCACTTTACGCTTTCCGGCATCAATCGAGATCCTTTTTGAGCGTGATGCCTCGGCCCAGGTTTGCGCCTTTCCAGTCATGATTGCTTCCTTATTATTGTATTACAATATGAGTGAGATACAGGCACTCTAGACCCGCTTGCTTAAGCTGCCAAGAGGGCGGTGCGATTTTCAGTCTGAGGACACGACGAGCGGGCTTTGCACCATGCTTCGGGAATGGTTAACCCAATATGATTGACTGTCTGTACTACAATCGTTTAGCGTGATTTGGCTCCAAAAACTACAAAAACAGGGTCGTGCACACCGATGCTCGACCGCCAATCAAGGAGGCCGACAATGGTCATGAATGCTCATCAAGGCGATGAGTTTGACTACATCGTGGTAGGTGCAGGCACCGCAGGATGTGTGCTTGCCAACCGCTTGAGTGCTAGCGGCGCCACTGTGTGCATTCTCGAAGCTGGGCCGCGAGACACCAATCCCCTGATCCATATTCCTGCCGGCTACATCAAAAACATCTACAGCAAGACGTTGACCTGGAACTTTGAGGCAGAGCCTGGCCCAGGTACCAACAACAGGCGTTTTTCACTGCCACAAGGCCGGGTGCTGGGCGGATCCAGTTCGATCAACGGGCTCAATTATGTGAGGGGGCAAGCCGCGGATTACGACAGCTGGGCTGCTGCCGGCAATAAGGGGTGGTCGTATCAAGATGTCCTGCCCTATTTCAAGCGTTCAGAGAAGTGGCAAGGAGCAGGTAGTGCCTTTAGGGGAGGGGCTGGAGAGCTACCTGTATCCGAGCTGGATTGGCATCACCCCGTCAGCAACGCTCTGATCGAGGCAGCAGAGTCTATCGGCATACCGCGTAACGGTGACCATAACGCCGGGCGCCAAGAGGGTGCCGGGTTCTTCCAGCGCACTATTCACAAAGGGATGCGGTATAGCTCTGCGAAAGCGTTTCTTCGCACAGCTGAGAAGCGAAGGAATGTTAGCGTCCGTACGGATGCTCAAGCGACCAACATCATATTCGAGGGCAAGCGCGCTGTCGGTGTCCGTTACTTAAGCCAAGGCCCAACCGGAACTATTCACCAGGTTCGGGCACGGCGAGAGGTGGTGCTCACCGCTGGAGCGTTGAATACACCCAAGCTACTTCAGCTGTCCGGGGTTGGGCCGGTCGATGTCCTGGCAGATATAGGCGTGCCGGTTGTCCATGCATTGGAGGGTGTGGGGCAAAATCTACGTGATCATTACGCCGTGCGTATGGTCTCCCGTGTGAAAGGGATTAGAACCATCAACCAGATGGTGCAGGGGCCGGCACTTTTGCTGGAGATTGGCCGCTGGTTGATGCGACGCCCCAGCTTGCTTGCGGTAAGTCCATCCCTGGTGCACCTGTTCTGCAAGTCCGACCCAAAGCTCGATCGACCAGACCTTGAATTTGCTTGCTCGCCCGCGAGCTTCAAGGAGGGTGTGGTGGGGCTTCTAGATTCTCATCCTGGATTGACGCTTGGCGTCTGGCAGGAACGTCCTGAAAGCTTGGGCTATGTCCGCGCGCGCAGTCGCGATCCCTTCGACAAACCGATCATTCAGCCTAATTACCTCACACATGAAACTGATCAGCGCGCCCTGATTGGCGGGATGCGACTAGCGCGTGAGTTGTTCCGAACACCCGCATTGGCGCGCTATGTCGAGTCGGAAACATCACCAAGTCCTGACCTGAAAAGCGATGACGAACTGCTCGATTTCGCGAGGAACATGGGTACCACCGTTTACCACATGATCGGGACTGCACGCATGGGCCCAGCGGATCAGCCAATGAACGTGGTCGATCACCAGTTACGAGTCCATGGGCTGACAGGGCTACGAGTCGCAGACGCGTCCATCATGCCATCGATGCCCTCTGCGAACACCAACGCTACGACCTACATGATTGCAGAAAAAGCCTCGGACATGATTCTGGGGCTGCAGCTAGTCCCGGATGAGATTGCGGTATGAATTCAGAAGCTCAGCATTTGCGGGTCACGCCAGGCACTGATTTTGATGATGCCACGGTCGTGTACGCCGCGGCAGCGCATCAATGCTTTCAGCAGCTGCAGGACGCTGCGAGCCGCCTTGCATCAATCCTATTGGTGATGTCATTCGAACGCTCCCGGCATGCGCTTGATCATGCTACCCGGGAGGCTGCTGCCTCTCAGATCATGCAGGGTAGGGAATGCTTCATGGCACTTAAACCTACCCATCGTGTTGGGCATTTTCATCGTCACCTGTGCAGGGGGCTTGAGCGGTTGATCTCAAGCTCTCACGCAATCGACCAGACCCTGGCCAACAAGGCTCAAGCACTCGACCCATTACCGTTGCTGGTCGACGGCTGGCGTGAGCTTGAGTGCGCCTCTAAATGTCTGCCTGGATTCGAGGTCGTCGATTTCAGCCACTCCTGCTGTGCCCAGCACTCAGCAGATCTGGGCCGCGGATAAAAACTTTTCGATAACAACAAGAAGGAAGGATCCATGTCGGACTATTCAATCTGGATGCTCGAATACGCCAAGGTTCCCGATGCAGCCATGAGCTCGTTGGTCTACGGCAAGCACAATGGTGGAACCGTCGAATTGCCCTATTGCTACACCCTTCTCAAAGGCCAGGGGCACACGATTTTGCTCGACTGCGGCCTCAACAATGCGTCCCATGGCGAGCAGTTTGTAAAACGGTTCAACGTCCAAAATTGGTTCCCACCGCGCGACGTACTGGCAGAGGTGGGCTGTACACCCGAGGAGGTTACCCACGTTATTCTCACGCACGCCCACTTTGACCACATGGGTGGCCTTGAGCTTTTCCCCAACGCTACGTTCTATATCCAGGAGGAGGAGCTTGCCTCCTGGGTTTCTATCATGACCATGGACAGGCGTTTCCGGTGGTTGCTCACTGCGGTAGATACCGGGGACATGATCTATGCGGTGCAGCTGGCGAGAGAAGGAAGGATGCGAGGGCTGAGGGGGGATATCGATGATGTATTCCCTGGGGTGGATGTACGCCTTGCGAAGGACACCCATACCGCCGCCTCGCAATACATCGTGATCCGCAACGATGGCAAGCGCGAGAGCGAGGACGTGTTTGTCTATACCGGAGATCTGGTTTACCGCCACGACAACCTGCATGGTGGCAATCCAGCGGATCCGTTCTACCTACCAGTCGGATTGGCCTCTGGAAGCCAGACCAATCTCCTCATGACCACTGATTCTATTTTGAAAGCAGTCGGTGATGACATGTCGCGTGTGCTAGCACCGCATGAGCCTTCAATGGCATCGCTGTATCCAAGCAGGGTGACCAAGAACGGCCATCAACTGGTAGAGGTGGCCCTCGGCGCGGGACAGCAGTCATACGTTCACTAGCTGTGATCGAGAAACGAGAGCTGATCTTCAGCTCTCGTGTTCTAGCTAAGTTATACGCTGAGGCACAGGTATTTGATTTCGAGGTAGTCCTCGATACCGTATTTGGAACCTTCGCGGCCCAGGCCCGAAGCCTTGATACCGCCAAATGGCGCGACTTCGTTGGAGATCAGGCCGGTGTTGATACCCACCATGCCGTATTCCAGGGCCTCGGCGACACGGAACACACGGCTCATGTCGCGAGCGTAGAAGTACGAAGCCAGGCCGAACTCGGTGTCGTTGGACATGGCGATGACTTCGGCTTCGTCTTTGAAGCGGAACAGCGGAGCCAGTGGGCCGAAGGTCTCTTCCTTGGCCACCGCAGCGGTCTTCGGTACGTCGACCAGGATGGTCGGCTCGAAGAAGTTGCCTTCGATCAGCTTGCCACCGGACAGCACTTTCGCCCCCTTGGAAACGGCGTCTTCAATGTGCTCTTGAACCTTGGCGACAGCCTTGCCGTCGATGAGCGGGCCAGTGGTGGTGCCTTCTTCCAGGCCGTTACCGATCTTCAGCTTGGCGACCGCAGCGGCCAGCTTCTGCGCGAACGCGTCGTAGACGCCGTCCTGCACGTAGATACGGTTGGCGCAGACGCAGGTCTGGCCGTTGTTGCGGTACTTGGAGATGATCGCGCCCTCGACGGCCTTGTCCAGGTCGGCGTCGTCGAACACGATGAAGGGGGCGTTGCCACCCAGTTCCAAGGAAACCTTCTTGATGTCCTTGGCGCATTCTTCCATCAGCTGGCGACCGATTTCGGTCGAGCCGGTGAAGGACAGCTTGCGTACCAGGGAGTTGCCGGTCAGCTCGCCGCCGACTTCGCCGGCGCTGCCGGTGACCACGCTCAGCACGCCAGCCGGGATGCCGGCACGGTGGGCCAGTTCGACCAGGGCGAGGGCAGAGTAGGGGGTTTGCGAGGCGGGCTTGAGCACCATGGTGCAGCCAGCGGCCAGTGCCGGGCCAGCTTTACGGGTGATCATCGCCGCCGGGAAGTTCCACGGGGTGATGGCCGCGGTAACGCCGATTGGCTGCTTGATGACGATCAGGCGCTTGTCTGGCTGGTGGCCTGGGATGGTGTCACCGTAGACGCGTTTGGCTTCTTCAGCGAACCACTCGATGAACGAGGCCGCGTAGGCGATTTCGCCCTTGGCTTCGGCCAGCGGCTTGCCTTGCTCGGTGGTCATCAGCTGAGCCAGGTCATCCTGGTGCTCGATCATCAGTTCAAACCAGCGACGCAGCTTGTTCGAGCGCTCCTTGGCTGTCAGTGCCCGCCAGGCCGGGAGGGCCTTGTCGGCAGCTTCGATGGCGCGGCGGGTTTCCGCGGTGGCCATCTTCGGCACGGTACCGATAACTTCACCCGTGGCCGGGTTCGTCACCCGGATTACCAAGCCACTGTCCGCATCCAGCCACTCACCATTGATGAAGGCTTGCTGACGAAAAAGCGCCGAATCTCTCAACTGCATGGGTTGTCCTTGTTCGAAGATCAGTTACGTATGACTAAGGGATCAGTGGGTGCCTTACTGAGCGGGCAGAAGCTAACGGCTCGTAGACAGGGCAGAGCATGCCATAGGTTGAGTAACATTGACATATTGTATGACAATGATCTAGGTTGAGGTTGTCATGCTTGGCTTATTGCGGAGCTTGCCGTCGATCAAAAACAACAACCCGACGAGAGATAGAGATGAACGAAGAGCTTTTTGAAAAAGGCCTGGCAACGCGCCGCGAGGTGCTTGGCGCCGAGTACGTAGATGCTGCCATTAAAAACGCAGACGACTTCACCCTTGATCTTCAGCAACTGGTCACTCAGTACTGCTGGGGCGATGTCTGGAACCGTCCCGGGCTTGACCGCAAAAGCCGCAGCCTGCTGAACCTGGCAATGATTTCGGCCTTGAATCGACCGCATGAGCTCAAACTGCATGTCCGCGGAGCGCTGAACAACGGCCTGACTAAAGATGAGATCAAGGAGATTTTCCTGCAGGTCGCCATCTACTGTGGCGTGCCAGCAGCGATTGATAGCTTCCGGGTGGCCAAGGAAGTCTTCAAAGAGATGGACGCCTGATCATGTCTCTTCTTCAGCCTAAGATCTGCTTTATTGGCTTGAAGGGTAAGGGGTGGCCGCTGGCCGCCCTCATCGCCAAAGCAGGATACCCGATCGTGGTTAGCGACAATGATCGGTCATTAATCGATTCATTTTGCAGCCAAACAGGTGCGAGTGCGCTAGAGCCTGTTGGGGATTTGAGCAGCATCGAGACCGTCATGGTGGCGCTTTGCGATTCGAAAGACACTGCAGCGATGCTTGTCGGCACCTATGGCCTTGCGCGCCTGCTGCGACCAGGCACCTGTGTGATCAATGTGCAGAGATCGGGCGGTTGCCATGCCCTGTCGGCAGCCTTGGCTCAATACTCCCTGGACTACCTTGGCGCAGAGCTGACAGGTGATCTCGCTCAAGCCGGCGCAGATCCGCTGGATGTTGTGGTCACAGGCGTCGAAACGGCCATGCAACGTCGCTCGGCCCTGTTTGAAGTGATTGGCTCCGCGCGGTACGTAGGCCCTCTGGTGAGTGACGGGCGGATTGAAGTGCGCGATGCGGCGCATTGATTTCTACAGCTTGCGACTTTTTGTAGCGGTGGCAGAAGAATCGAGTCTGACTCGGGCAGCGGAGCGAACGCATCTCTCGCTGGCCGCTGTTAGCAAGCGGATCAGTGACATGGAAAGCGGGTTCGGTACGGCGCTGCTGTACCGACAACCTAAAGGTGTCACGTTAACGCCTGCGGGCCAGTCGCTGCTTCACCACGCTCGTGTGTTGATATCTAACGTCGAACAGATGCAGGCTGACCTGAGCGAGTTCAGCAGCGGCGTAAGGGGGCACGTCCGGATTCAAGCCAATGCCTCTGCCACCATCGAGTATCTTCCCGAGCGCCTTACTCGCTTCAAGGAAGTTTTTCCGGAGGTGAAGATCGATCTGGAGGAGCGTCCCAGCGCTGAAATCGTACGGAGCGTACGAGAGGGGGCCGCGGACATCGGCATCTACGCCGGCCATGTCGTTGCCGAGGAGCTTCAAATCTTCAGCTTTCGGCAAGACCGCCTGGTCTTGGTCACGCGCTCTGACCATCCTCTGGCTAAGCGTAAAAGCGTGAGGTTTGAAGACACCCTCGACTACGAGCACATCTGCTTCCAGCAAGACACTGCTCTCCATGCGCGATTACAGAACTCTGCGATCGACTTGGATCGTTCACTGCGCATTCGAGTGCAACTGCGAAGCTTCGAAGCCATTTGCAGAATGATCCACGCCGGCATGGGCATCGGCATCCTCCCTCACCACGCGATTCGACACCAACTCCCCCAGATGCAATTGTGCAAGGTCGACTTTGACGAGTCCTGGGCGCGGCGCGAATTACGGCTGTGTGTACGAAACCGAGAGGCGTTGTCACTCATCGCCCGCGAGATGGTTGATCATTTACTGCAGAACTGAAAAGCCCCCGAGAGGGGGCTGGATGCACGTCCGCTTAATGCAAACGCAGTCTCGGCCTAGATCGACCAGAGAGAAGATCTCCAAGCATCCTTAACAGCACACGGCGCTTACCCAAGAGCGCAGCTTGATGCATGCGATAGAGTGACATGTAAAACATGCGCGCCAGCAAACCCTCTACGAATGTCGCCCCAGAGAGATTCCCCATCAGCGTTCCCACGGCGCTGAACGAGGCCAGAGACACGAGCGTGCCGTAGTCTCGGTATTTGAACGATTTGAGAGGTTTGCCTGACAGTTGTCGCTCCAGATTCTGGGCCAGAAGCTCGGCTTGTTGATGCGCAGCTTGCGCTCGGGGAGGTACGCGCTTGCCGTCACTACCCTCGACAGGGCAAGCTGCACAATCACCGATGGCAAAAACCCTCTCATCTGAAACGGACTGCAGGGTAGGAAGCACTTCCAGCTGGTTGATTCGATTTGTCGTCAGGCCATCGAGCCGTCCCAGGAATGCAGGAGCTTTGATGCCTGCCGCCCAAATTGTCAGATCAACCTTCACGCGCTCATTGTCTCGGAGTACGACTTCGCACGGGGTGACTTCCTGAACAGCGGTTCTGACCAGCACTTCGACACCCACCTTGATCAGTTCTCTGTGAACCGCCTGACTGATGCGCTCAGGTAATGCAGGAAGGATGCGTTCACCGGCCTCCAGTAGATAAACCTTCAAGGTATCTGACGACGCTTTTCGAACGCCATAACCTTGGAGGAGGCGGGCTGCATGTTGAAGCTCAGCGCACAGTTCCACGCCTGTTGCCCCTGCACCAACCACTGCAATGTTCAATGGTGCGTCGCTGTTCGTAGCATGTGCATTCAGGTGATGATTGAGCAATGTCTGATGTAGCTTTTCGGCCTGGCGGCGACTGTCCAAGAACGCGCAGTGCTCGTAAACGCCAGGGGTACCGAAGTCATTGCTTTGGCTGCCAACGGACATCACCAGCGTGTCATAAGCAATCGTTCGCTCGGGACTGATCTCCTTGCCATTGGCATCGAGCATCCGCTCCAGGGTGATCATTTTGTTGTGACGATTCAGGGCCGACATCCGACCATACTGAAAACTGAAATGGTTCCAGCGGGCCTGTGCCACGTAGTTAAGCTCGTCGAGCCCCGTGTTGAGTGAGCCCGCTGCAACCTCATGAAAGAGCGGCTTCCAGATGTGGGTGAGGTTAGCGTCCACCAGCGTGATGTGCGCCCGCCCCGAACGCCCCAGCCGGTTGCCGAGGCGCGTTGCCAGCTCCAGGCCGCCTGCGCCGCCCCCTACGATGACTATATGCTGTTTCATGTTCGTTGCCATTGAGTGTTTGCGGCTAAGCATGACTGCTCAGCTCCAAAGGTGACATTGAGCATTTGAAGAGGGTGCCTTCGATAATTACGAAGCGACTCACTGCAGCTGGAACAGCCGAGCGAGTGGCATCGAATGATTCAAGTGCGGCGCGGGATGCGAAGGTATTTTTCAGGTCGAATGCTCAACTGCCGACCTTAACCTGCCAGGTTTGATGAACGTCGACGCATCACTCAAGCCGGAATGCGTCATGCCACTCCAAGTAATCGACGCGCATGAGCCAACACTGGCGCGTCAATCATCTTTCCTTCATACCTGAATGCACTGGCGGCGCCCTGGGATGCTTCCAGTACCCTGGCTGCCCAGGCCAGCTCGTCCTTGGTGGGTGAAAACGCTTCGTTCACAACAGCCACTTGCTTGGGATGAATACACAACATGCCTTCGAATCCCATATCGAGGGCGTCTTGGGCAAATTCTGCAAGCTTATCCAAAGCGGCGATGTCCGCAAAGACCGTCTCCAGAGGACGCGCCAAGCCAGCACGGACGCTGTGAGTCAGCAGTTGGAATCTGACTTGGTCGAGCATTCGATTTGCGGCTGCGGTACCTGATTTCAAACCCAGCTCTACGCCGAAGTCCAACGCCCCATAGGACAGACGCTCCACGTTCTTCGCACTGGCGATTTCTGCCAGGGCCTCAACGCCTTGTACGGTTTCAATCAAGGGCCATACCAAGAGTCCCTGCTTACCGACATGCTCAACCTGTGTACGGCTCTCCGCCTTGGGCAATATCACAGCTTTAACCTGAGCAGCACCTGCACAGAAAGCCACGTCTGCTCGATGTTCTGGGTGATCGCTACCGTTCACTCGAACGACCACCCCCACATCAGGGTTTGAGCGCAAAAAGTGCTGCAGGTTTTCACGTGCCTGAGCTTTCAGCGCGTCTTCTACTGCATCCTCAAAATCTACGATTACAACGTCGGCATCCGTGGCTAACGCTTTTTCGAACCGCTCGGGTCGATCACCTGGTACGAACAGGGCGCTGCGTACAAACGAAGGTCTCGTCACGATCAGATCACTCCACCGTTCTTGAGGGTACCGATCTCAGTTTGAGAGTAACCGAGCTCACTCAGGATGCTGTCGCTGTGCTGGCCAAGCGCAGGAATGGCATCCATACGTGCAGCGAAGGCGGAGTTGCTCGCTGGAGGCAGGAGTGCCGGCAATGCGCCGCTGGGGCTGGCCACTTCCATCCAGCGCCCACGTGCTTGCAACTGGGGATGCTTCCAAACGTCATGCATGCTGTTGACCTTGGCGTTGGCGATCGGGGCTGCATCGAGACGGGCGACAACCTCTTCAGTGCCAAGACGAGAAAATGCAGTCACGATGATGGCCCGCAACTCGCTCCGATTCGCCGATCGTTTGGCATTGGAATCGAATCGTGAATCACTGAGCAGCTGCGGCGCTTCCAAGACGCGTTCGCAAAATAGGGCCCACTCACGTTCGTTTTGAAGGCCCAGCATCACGGTTTCACCTTCGCTGGCGGGGAAGGGGCCATACGGATAGATAGTCGAATGCGAGGCGCCTGCGCGAGGGGGAGGTGTTGCTCCGTCATAGGCGTAATAGAGCGGGTAGCCCATCCATTCCACCAGGCACTCCAACATGCTGACATCCACTCGGCTGCCCACTCCGGTTTTTCCACGCAGCAGTAACGCTGAGAGAATCCCTGAGTAGGCATACATGCCAGCCGAGATGTCCGCAATCGAGCACCCAGCCTTGGCCAGCTCGTCATCCCCCGGGCCGCCCGTTACAGACAGAAAGCCACCTTCACTTTGAATCAAGAGGTCGTAAGCTTTCTTCTGCTCATACGGCCCACCTTCGCCGTACCCAGAGATGTCGCACACAATCAGTTTTGGAAACCGTTCGTGGAGCTTCTCAAACGACAAGCCCATGCGTGCTGCTGCGCCCGGTGCCAGGTTCTGCACCAGCACATCGGCTTTATCCAGCAGCGCATCCAGGATGGCGTCTGCGCCCGGTTTCTTCACATCGAGGGTAAGGCTTTCCTTGGAGCGATTTGTCCAAACGAAATGCGAAGCCAGGCCTTCGGTACGGGTGTCATAGGCACGCGCGAAGTCACCGACGCCTGGACGCTCGATTTTGATCACGCGGGCTCCCAGGTCTGCCAGCTGACGCGTACAAAATGGTGCAGCAATCGCATGCTCAAGACTGACAACGGTTACACCATCCAAGGGGCGAAGGCTGGAGGTCGGCTTAATCACAGTGTGCTCCGTACGGTGAAGTGCGCGGCTGCCTGCTTGGCGCCGGGCTACGGTTTGTTGAGATAACCCATGGAGGACATGCGACCAGGCGTTGGTGCCTGCCTGCTTCCAACTGATGCTATTCAGGAAGCGGTTGTAGTCCTGAAGAGATCATGAGAGGCTCTTGGCGTTCTGTGAATTTGCCTTTTGAAAACCCAGCGTTAGGCTATAGCTAATGCCTCGGGCGATTGGATTTACCTCATGCACCTAGACTTCAAAGACCTGAATTTATTCATTCACATTGCCGAGGCACCGAGCCTGACGCAGGGTGCCAAGAAGGCGTTTATTTCCCCAGCCGCAGCTAGCGTCCGGATGAAAGCGCTTGAGGCGCAGTTGAACACCCATCTGCTGTATCGGGACAGTAAAGGGGTCGAACTGACTGAGGCAGGTAGACGGCTTCTTAAGCACGCCAGGCTCATCATGCGGCAGATGGCGTACTTGAAAACTGAATTCAATGAGTACGGCGCTGACTCATCGGGGCACATTCGGATTTTCGCCAACACTACAGCGGTCACGGAATTTCTGCCGGAAGTCCTTGCACGGTATCTGGCAAGCAATCCAGGCGTAACGGTCGATCTTCAAGAGCGATTGACCAGAGACATCGTGCGAGGGGTACTCGAAGGCTCAACCGACATGGGGATCGTAGCAGGCCCGGTTGCGACCAAAGAGCTTGAGGTTCTCCACTACAGCACTGACCGCCTGGTGATTGTTGTCCCAGAAGGCCACGTACTGGATACGACGACCTCTCCAAAATTCGTCGATACCCTGGCTTACCATCATGTGGGTATGCAAGAAGGGAGTACGCTGCAGGAGTTCATGCGCGAGCAGGCTGAGAGGCTCGGCGAGAAACTCTCCTGGCGGATCCAGGTATCCAGCTTTGAGTCGGTATGCCGTATGGTGGAAGCCAATGTGGGGATTGGCATCATTCCTCAATCAGCGGCAATCAGGCATAGCAAGACGATGAAGCTCTCCATCGTCCAACTCGATGAGCCTTGGGCGATCAGAGAACGCAGTATTCTCGTCCGAGAACTGGATGCGTTACCTGGCTGTGTCCGCAAACTGATCAGCCTGTTGAGAGCCGATCAAGCTGAGAAGTCCGCTACTCAATTCTGAACATTCGGGCTTGATCCGACACCGCTTGTTGAACTGGAGTTGAGCCCGATGTCAGCTCCAGGATCACCCGCCGCAACCGTGGCTCCTCGATCAACGCGACAATAGTCGACGCAACGTCATCCCGGGAAACCTCTCCATACGGAATGGCCATTCCCAGGCGAATTGCGCCGGTTGCGTCTGTATCCAAGAGGGTACCAGGCCGAAGAATGATCCAGTCCAGGTCAGTGCTGGCCAGGTGCACATCTGCTTGCCGTTTGACGAACATGTAATGCTCAAAAGACTCAGGCATGCGCTTGCTGCGCCAAGCATCTGGGAACGCTGATACCAGCACGAATCGTTTGACACCAGCAGCCCGTGCCGCGGCGCTGGCTTTCAAAACGCCCTCACCGTCGATCGCATCGGTCAATTCTCTCCCGGCACCTGCTGCACCTGCCGTGAAAACCACAGCGTCGATACCGGACATCAACGAAGTCATCTCAGCCACGCCGACGCTCACGATATCGCACTCGACAGGTTCAACGCCTTCGAGTCGCAACGCCGCTGCTTGGTCAGCTCGTCGGCACGTGCCGACGACTTCATGCCCGTTGCGCTTTAGCCTTCTAGCCAGGCGACTTCCGACCTTGCCAGTTGCTCCAATGATCAAGACTCTCGCCACTTACTCCTCCAGGGGGCAGCCGGACGCGCATGCGCCCTCAAGAGCCTATGCGAAAGGCCATTGAGGGGGCATGCAAACCAACTATTTTTTGAACATGTAGGTCTTTGTGTTAGTGAAGCCAGCCAGTCCCTCCTGGCCGTTTTCTACACCCATTCCTGAGAGCTTGTGGCCTCCGAACGGGATGTCGATGCCATGGATGTGGATCTCGTTGACCCATACGGTACCGGTTTCCAGTTGCTTCGCGACCTCGATCGCCTTGCTCCGATCGCCACCCCAAACGGAGCCAGCCAAGCCGAATGGGCTTGCGTTGACCTTGGTAATTACCTCATCGATTTCGTCGAACGCAATGATGGGCAGGATCGGCCCAAACGGCTCCTCCTGAACAATGCGACTGTGCTCTGGGGGATTATCGACGATCGTTACAGGAACGAAGTTACCGGCCATTGACTCATCAATGGTGCCACCCAGAGCGAATTTGTAGCCCCGTTTACGGGTGTCCTCGAACAGTTCCAGCAGCTTTTCATACTGCATCCGGTTCTGGATCGGGCCCAGATCCGACGTCGGATCCATGCCGTCACCGACGTTGATCGACTTCGCGTATTCAACAAAGGCTGCAGTAAACTCGGCGTGGATGCTGGAGTGGACGTACAGGCGTTTGACCGCAATACACCATTGCCCGGAATTGCCAAAGGCTGCCCAAAACAGAGGTTTCACAATGGATTGCCAGTCGGCATCCGCGAGTACAACGGCAGCATCGTTGCCGCCAAGCTCAAGGGTGATGCGCTTCAGATTGCTTGCACCGCTGGCCATGACTCGCTTACCCGTTGCAGTCGAGCCGGTGAAGCTGATTTTAGAGATGGCAGGGTGCTCAGTGATGATCTGACCCAGCTCATTGCCCCCGGAAACGACGTTTAGCACGCCAGCCGGTAGGACGTCTTGGGCAATCTCACCGAAGAACAGCGAGGTCAGGGGCGTGTACGGGGAGGGCTTCATCACCATGGTGTTGCCTGTGACCAAGCAGGGCGCCACTTTCCAGAGACCCAGGAGTACCGGGAAGTTCCAGGGCGTGATCGCACCAACGACGCCCAGCGGCGTGTGATGAACTTCTACGATGTGATCCTCAGTATCCTCGATCACCTCGACAGGGATATGGCGTTTGGCGACTTCCCGCACCCAATAAATGGCTGCTTCCACTTCCGATTTTGCCTGGCTGTGGCGAGGCTTGCCCTGCTCAAGTGTCAGCAGGGTGATCAACTCTTCTTTTCGTGCCTCAAGCGCATCGGCATAACGTTGAACGTACTCGGAGCGACTTTGCCAGTCCAGCTTCGACCAGGACTTGAAGGCCTCTGCTGCAGCGGAAATCGCTTCTTCGAGCTGTGCAGCAGAGCCCTCTGGAGCCTGGCCAATGACTGCATTGGTCGCAGGATTCAAGACGTCAAAAGAAGATTCGGCCTCCACCAGCTTGCCGGCAATCGACAGTCGGAACTGGGCCGGGAGGCCTGCGGCGATCAGTGGAGAAGGGGTTTGGGCAGTGTTCATAACGTACCTGTATCTGTCGTTTGAAGTGTCTCAAGCATCAGGGCTTGAGGATGGGCTTGAGTACCACGCCACTTTCTGAGTCGGCCACAGCCTGGTTAATTTCCTCCAGGGCGTAGTACTTGACCAGGCGATCGAAGGGGAAGCGTCCAGCACGCCAGAGTTCGATAAGCTGAGGTATGAATACCTTCGGCACACTGTCCCCTTCGATAATGCCGCGCAGGGTGCGTCCGAACAGAACCGTGTTCATGTCCAGGGACACTTCCGTGCCGAGCGGCGCAGCACCTACCAGCCCACAGACGCCTGGGATTCGCAGACAGTCGACGGCTTGGCGCAGGACTTTGGGATGGGAGGTACACTCCAGGCTGAATTGAACGCCGCCGCCTGAAATCTCACGGATTTTGTCGAGGGTATTCGTCGACGCTGGATTAATCACATGCGTGGCGCCGAGCTCTTTGGCCAGCTCCAGACGCGCATCGTTCATGTCGACCGCGATGATCTGGGTGCATCCGACCGCCTTGGCGGCCATGATCGCCGAGAGCCCCACGGATCCTGTACCGAACACGGCAATGCTGCTACCTACCCCAGGCTCGAGTGCGTTCATGATGGCGCCGGCGCCGGTCTGGATACCGCACCCCAGTGGGCCCATGAGCTCCAAGGGGACATCCTTGGGAATCTTGATCGCGTTTCGCTCGGACACCAGAGCGTGCGTGCCAAAGGAGGATTGATTGAAGAAGCAGCCGCATACAGCGTGGCCTTCGACATCCTTGTAGGGCGTAGAGCCGTCAGTACGCTGGCCACCAAAATTCTGGTCGTAAAAGGATTCGCAGTAGCCAGGTGCGCCACACAAGCAATTACTGCAATGACCACAGTTGGCGTAGCTCAGTACTACGTGATCGCCAGGCTGCAGGGTTTTAACGTTTGCGCCAACGCGCTCGACGACACCTGAACCTTCATGCCCAAGTACCAAGGGCAAAGGTACGGGGTAGCCTTGATCTCTGACCACCATGTCCGTATGACAGACACCAGCACCGACAACCCGCACAAGGATTTCGTCGGCCCTTGGCTCATCTAGCGTGAGGGTTTCCACAACGAACGGGGCAGAGGTATCTCTCACGACAGCGGCTTTGATTTGCATACGTCTTTCTCCAAAGGCCCTCTCCTGAATTTGTTGGTGTTGTTCAAACAGTGAGTACTGAGGGGCGCGAGACATCACGATGCCTGATTCGCGAGCGTTCAAGAATCTTGCGAATCGAAATGGGGTGTTAATCCTGGATTAACGGACACGACTGACAAAGAGTCGGCGCGGCTGAGGAGGAGGGTGATTGAGGGGGATCACGAAGCACCCTTCCATGCGCTTGATCGTGGCAAGCGCATGGAAGGGCGTACTGCAGGGATTGCTAGAGCAAATCAGATGACGCGGCCACCATCCACTGGCAGTTCAACACCGTTGAGGAAGGCAGCGTCATCGCTCGCCAGGAATACAGCGACAGCAGCCACATCATCTGGCTTGGCCAGGCGGCCCAACGGGATGGTAGCCAAAAACTTCTGGCGGTTTTCTGGGGTGTCGGGCACGCCCATGAAATCTTCGAGCAAGGCCGTCTCACCCATCACTGGGCAGATGTTATTGACCCGAATTCCGTCAGGGCCCAGCTCAACAGCCAGCGACTTCGACAGCAGATTCACAGCACCTTTCGAGCCGTTGTACCAGGTGAGGCCTGGGCGCGGGCGAATGCCAGCGACGGAACCGACGTTGATGATCGAGCCAGATTTACGAGCCCGCATCAGAGGCACGACAGCCTTGGTCATGTGGAAAATCGACTTCACGTTGACTGCGAATACGCGATCGAAGGTCTTCTCGTCCACGTCCATCAACGGCTGGTTGCGGTGGGTCGTGCCCGCGTTATTGACCACCACATCTGGCGTTCCGAATGTCTTTACGCACAGGTCGACCGCAGCCTGAACCTGCTCGGCATTGGTGACATCGCAAGCCGCGGCTACAGCATTGGCGCCAAGCTCATCAGCGAGCTTGCTGGCAGCTTCGAAATTGATATCTGCTAAGACGACCTTTGCGCCTTGTTCGATGTAGCGTCTCGCAATGCACGCACCGAAACCGCTTGCTGCACCTGTTACGAGAGCGACCTTATTATTAAGCTGAGTCATCATTTTCTCCGGCACTGATCAAAAACAAGATTGAGTTTCAGCCGTGGTGGCTAACCACGGTTTTGGTGATGCTGAATTCATCGAGCGCGAGCAAACCTTTCTCACGCCCATGGCCGCTCTTGCGGATGCCCCCAAACGGCAGCTCCACACCACCACCTGCTCCATAGCAGTTGATGAATACTTGCCCGCCCTCAAGGCGCTTGGCGAGACGTTGCTGCCGCCCCCCGTTTTCGCTCCAGATGGAGGCGACCAAGCCATAGTCGGTGCCATTGGCCAGGGCTACAGCATCGTCTTCATCATCGAAGGGGAGCACTGCGAGCACTGGGCCGAAGACTTCCTCCAGCGCCAGCTTGTGATCCCGGGGTACTGGGCCGAACACCACGGGTCGTACGTAGTAACCGTCTTCCGGCAGGTCACTGTCCATGAAACCCTCGGCAATCACGGGTAAGCCGGACTGCTTGCACTCAGCGATAAATTGGTTGACCCGCCCAAACTGAGCTTTGGTGATGATTGGGCCGCAATCTGGAGAGGTCTCAGGCAGACCTACCCGAACTTCGCTAAAACGCGCAGCGAGGCGTGCCACGACCTGATCGAATACAGTCCTCTGAACCAGGACACGGCTGCCTGCTGAACACGTCTGACCTGCGTTTTGAATGATCGCACCGACGATGACTGGGATGGCCTTATCCAAGTCGGCGTCCTCGAACACCACCTGTGGGCATTTGCCACCCAGTTCGAGTACGCATTTGACGTGGTTGGCTGCCGCAGCGGTCTGGATGGCCACGCCGACTCCAGGTGAGCCGGTGAACGTGATCAGATTGATGTCCGGGTGCTCCGCCAACGCCGCACCAGCCTCTTTGCCGTAACCAGTCACGATGTTTAGCGCGCCGGCTGGCAATCCCGCCTCACTGGCAATCTCTGCGAAGCGCAGTGATGTCATGCAGGCGTCTTCGGCGGGTTTAACGACCGAGGCGTTGCCCATCGCCAGAGCAGGTGCAATCGTGCGTCCGAGCATCTGGGCTGGGTAGTTCCATGGAATGATATGGCCAACCACTCCACAGGGTTCGCGCACGACGCTAACCGTGTAGCCGGTAAGGTAAGGGATGACCTCCCCGTGCACCTTGTCCGCGGCGCCTCCATAAAATTCGAAATATCGCGCCAGCGCCTCGATATCTTTACGAGCCAAGGCGATCGGCTTACCGGTGTCGCGAGCCTCAATCTCTGCAAGCTCATCGATGTTCTCCAGGACTTTGCTGCCGATCTGAACCAGCACGCGACCTCGCTCGGTGGCGGTCTTCCTACCCCAATCTCCATTCACGGCGGCTCGTGCAGCGCGTACGGCAGCATCGACATCCTGGGACTGCCCGCGGGCTATCTCTGCGTACGCCGCTCCAGTTACCGGCGAATAAACAGGAATAGTTCCGCCGCCAGTGGCAGGGACACTCTCGCCATCAATAAACAGCTTGCTCATGGATCAGTCCTTTCAACAGGGTAGGGGTTGGCTGGCCGATCTGGGTGGCGCTCGCGCTGCAAGGCCAGCTCAAGTGGTCAACGGGAAATGCTTTAAGGGGATCAACGCGCGCGAAGCTTTCGAGGCCACGGCGAGCAAATGGGGTAGGGGGCAATGCGGGCGAACAACGTATCCCGCCCCGATAACCAGCGGCACGCAGGCTGCTCGTAGAGGGATGCAAGGCCGTCATAGCAAAACAGTGCAGTGAAGCCATGTTGCTGGTCGTTCGCTTGAGGCTAGGCATGAAGGCTGACCTGATGCGCATTGTTGTTTTTTATCTGAGGTCAGGTTGCCTCGGCTTACCCATTTAAGGAATTTACATTTCTATAAGCCGGCGTTCGGATCTGGTAAATGCCGCAGGACGCTTAGGTGGATGTTAGCCACGCCTGAATGCGGGCTTTAACAATGACAAATTCCCACTCGCGCTGACGACTTTCATCATCAATGGTCGGCAACCCGATTCCCCTTCGGCGGTTGCGCAGGCCAGCGCTGATGCTTCACCTGTCTTCCGCCTCGAAAACTGGTGAGAAAATTGACAAAAAAGATCCAGCAGCAGGATGTCATCGACAGTGTCGCGTCGGCATTGCAGTTCATTTCTTACTTTCACCCCGCGGACTTCATCAACGCGATGTATCAGGCATACGAGCGTGAGGCTTCGCCCGCTGCCCGCGATGCTATCGCACAGATCCTCATCAACTCCCGAATGTGTGCCAGTGGTTCGCGCCCGATCTGCCAAGACACAGGGATCGTGACGGTCTTCGTGGAGATTGGAATGGATGCTCAATGGGGCGCTCACACCATGAGCTTGGATGAGATGATCAACCAGGGCGTTCGTCAGGCTTACCTGCATCCGGACAACGTGCTTCGAGCATCGATTGTGGAGGATCCTGCGGGGAGGAGGAGAAACACTCGTGACAATACGCCAGCCATCATTCATTACTCGGTCGTCGCCGGGTCTGATATCCGCTTCGATATTGCTGCCAAGGGTGGAGGATCGGAAAATAAGGCCAAGGCAGCGATGCTGAACCCGTCTGATTCGATCGTTGACTGGGTACTGGACACAGTGCCGGCGATGGGAGCTGGCTGGTGTCCTCCCGGCATGCTGGGCATTGGCATTGGTGGTACCGCGGAAAAGGCAGCGTTGCTGGCCAAGCAGTCGCTGATGGCGCCAATTGATATCCATGAGTTGATCGAGCGGGGGCCGACCAGCCGGTTAGAGGAACTTCGTCTTGAGCTGTACTACCGAGTGAACCAACTCGGCATCGGAGCGCAGGGGTTAGGTGGGCTGACGACTGTTCTCGACGTCAAGATCCTGGATTACCCGACGCATGCGGCTTCGCTCCCCATCTGCATTATCCCGAACTGCGCAGCGACCAGACATGTACATTTCACACTCAACGGCACCGGCATAGCGCAGTTCCAAGCCCCGGCCCTCAGTGATTATCCGGATATCGCGTGGGGGGCAGCCGCGGCGGCTCGCCGAGTGGATCTCGATACGGTGACGCCTGCCGATGTGCTCACCTGGAGCCCAGGGGAAACCATCCTCTTGAGCGGAAAGCTGCTGACAGGTAGGGATGCTGCGCACAAACGCCTGGTTGGGATGCTGGAGCGAGGGGAAGAGCTGCCCGTCGATTTAAGGGGCCGATTCATTTATTACGTTGGGCCAGTCGATCCTGTGAGGGATGAAATCGTTGGGCCTGCGGGGCCTACAACGTCAACGCGGATGGACAAATTCACGCCCACCATTCTGAAGCACACAGGGCTGCTAGGAATGATCGGCAAATCCGAGCGAGGTCAGACGGCGATCGATGCCATCAAGGAGCACCAAGCCATTTATCTGATGGCTGTAGGCGGCGCAGCGTTCCTTGTGTCCCAAGCCATTACCCAATCCAGAGTCGTTGCGTTCGATGATCTGGGCATGGAAGCGATCTACGAATTTGAAGTCCAAGACATGCCTACGACAGTTGCAGTAGACGCGAAAGGAGATTCGGTGCATCGCTCCGGGCCTCAGATGTGGGCTCCGGAAAGCAGGCGCATCTGGGCTTACAACGCCTGATCATCGCCTCACTGAGTTGAACGGGCCTCGATCTCATCTTGAGATGTCGAGCGAGGCCCGCTCTGGTTACCGGTATCCAGTCGCGGTGAGCACACTGCTTTGCGCTAAAGGCTGCTCAGATGAGGAGCGGTGTGCGGTGCTAATCAACGCGCCTCGCTCAATCTGCAAAATTCGATCAGGGACATCCTTGAGCAGCGAGCCGTTGGACTCAGTGACCACAATGCACAGATCTGGCAACAGCTGCTGTAGTCGCCTCAACGCATTGCTGTACTCCGTTGCCAGTGCAGGTGCCAAGCCTTGGAACGGCTCGTCGAGCAAGACCATCTCATGCCCAATCATCAACGCGCGTCCTAACGCCGCCATCTTCCCTTGCCCGCCCGAGAGCGCGGCACCGGATCGAGGAAGCATGTCCCGCAATTGCGGTACCACGTCAAGCGTCATCGCCAGCCGATCATCAATCTCGCGCTTCGACATCCTGGCGACCTGGCATGGCAGCCGAAGGTTCTCTTCGATGGTAAACGTGGGGAACATGACACGCTCTTGAGGCGCGTAACCAATACCCAGCCGGGCCCGCTGGTGAGCAGGTAGCGATGCGAGGTCGCTGCCCCTGAACAGCACTTGACCATCCTTGATCGGGAGCAGGCCCATGATGGTGCGCAGGAGCGTCGTTTTACCGGCACCGTTGCGCCCGACAACTGCGATGATTTCACCCGCACCGAAGTCAGCAGTGATGCTGCGAAGCACTGGGGCGCGCACGATGTCCACGCTGATGCCATGGAAGCTCAGAACTGTGGTGCTCATAGCCCTAACACCTCTTTTTGGATCATTGGATTGGACAGAACATCTACTGGCTTCCCATCAGCCGCGATGCCGCCGCTGATCCAGGCTGCCACCCTCGTTGCATACCGACTCACGATGTCGACGTCATGCTCCACAAAGATGGCGGTAACCTTTTGTTCGTCCAACGCGCTCATGAGTGTCTCCATGACGGTGTGCTTATCCTCAGTCGATACGCCACTGGTAGGCTCATCGAGAATCAATAGCTGCGGGCGCAACATGAGTGACATAGCGACATCCAAGAGCTTTCGCTGTCCCTCTGGCAGATTGCTGCATGGTTCGTCTTGGCGGCTGCGCAGGCCGATCAGATCGAGCATATGGTCGATCTCAACCCAGTCACTTGCCTTGCCGAGCCCCATCCACGCAGACAATTTGCCTTGCCTGGACGCGGATGCAATCTGCAGAGACTCACGCACGGTGTGATCGAGGAACAGCTGGGGCAGTTGGAATGACCGTGCCATACCTCTTCGCACGATGGATCGAGGGGTGCGACCGGTAATATCGTCGCCTGCGAAGTACACGCTCCCGTCATCAGGTCGCAGTAACCCAGTGCAAATATTGATGAACGTTGTCTTGCCCGCGCCATTCTGCCCGATCACTGCCAGCCGCTCCCCGGAATGGAGCTGGAAGTCAATTTCGTTGGCTACCACCAAACCGCCGAAAGCGAGCTTCAGTTTGCGTGTCTCAAGAAGAACCTGGCTCATGCATCACCTCCTGCCAGACGGCGTTTGCGCAGCAACCCCGTCAACCCCTTAGGCAGGAAATAGATGATCACGATCAGGACGATCCCCAACACCATTTGCCATGAGCCACTGACGAAGGCGGCGGAATACATCTTCAGGAATTCATAGAGGAAGCCGCCCAGGAAAGCACCGATTGGATGACCCGACCCGCCCAAAATGGCGATGAAGACAAACTCACCCGAACGCAGCCAGTAACCCATCTCAGGCGTTACGAGGCCTTGGGATAGCCCGAACAGCGCACCGGACAGACCGCACAGGGCTGCCGAGATTACGTAGCCTTTCCACAAAACCCTCTTTGCTGAAATGCCCAAATACTCCAGCCGTGTTTCATTCGTTTTGATCGCGGCCAGAGCTTGTCCCTCTCCCGATCGGAAGTAGCGCTGGATCCCAATGGCGATTAGCACAGAGCACACAAGCGAGATCACCAGGAGCGTGATTTCAAATGTGCTTCGCTCCAGCTGAAGCCCAAGCATCGACGGACGCACAACCCTTAGCCCGTCCGTGCCGCCTGTTAGGTGATAGAACTTGCCCAATGCAGTGAACAGCACCATCGACAGCGCAAGGTTGAGCATTCCAAAGAAGATCTCCCGGTAGCGCACGACGAATGCACCGATGACCATGGCAAGCAATACACTGCCGGCAGTGGCGACAACGATCATTACCACGCCATCAAGGGAAGGGAAGCGCTGCCCAAGGAACGCAACGATGTACCCAGACACGCAGGCATACATCGCGTGGCCAAAGGAGATCTGGCCAGCCTTGAGCAGAACAACGACACCCAGCGCTGCCATGCCGTAACAGAGTGCGAGTATCAGTGGGAGTTTGAGCCACGGCATGCCGACTGCCAGGCTGAGTACGATGATGACTGGTAGCGCAAAGAAAAGTAGGGAGCGCATCAGATTTTCCTCGCTTGCACGACAGTGAAGAGGCCCTGGGGACGGACGAGCAGAACAGCGACCATGATCAGGTACGGCATTACCACTTCCATTTCAGGCGCGAAATAGACGCACAATGATCGAGCAAGCCCAATCATCAAGGCGGTGACCAGCGCACCGCTGACCTGTCCCAAACCGGCACTGGCAACAACAGCGAATGAAAGGACGATCATGTCGGCGCCGATACCAGGCACGAGCGAAGTAGTAGGTGATGCAAGCGCTCCCCCCAACGCACCCAGAATCGCGCCCACCAAGAAGGTGAGGTAGGCAATACGTTTGGCGTTGATTCCCAGGGCAGTAGCGGCCTCACGATCATGGGTAACGGCGATGATCTGTTTTCCGGCCAAGGTCTTGTTTAGGAACCATCTGAGAGCCACGAACACTGCCACTGCGGCACATGGCACAAAGAGCAGTTGGTAGTTTGTGTACGTCACCCCTTTGAGCTCAGACGTCCCCATGTTGGTGACGACATCCGACACAAAGTAGGGCTGACTTCCCCAAAGCAGGCGCTGAAGATCCTCGAAAATCATGAACGCGCCAAAGGTCACCAAGAGCTGCAGGATGGGGTCGCGATGCTGAAACTGCTTGAGTAAGAGCATCAATACGGTGCCCAGAACACATCCCACCGAGATCGCGCCCATCAACAGCAACGCAATCGACAGGCTAGTCGAACCAGCATCCTGACCGAGCCACAGTCCAAGCGAGGCGGCGCCATAGCCGCCGAACGCGTAAAGGCTGCCGTGGGCGACGTTCATGATTCGAACCACACCGAAGATGAAGGTCAGACCCAGCGCCACTAGGAAGAGCAGTCCGGCATAGGAGATGCCATCAAGGAGCGAGAGGAGCAGGACGTCGAAGAGGTTCATGGTTGTGCCCTCACGGCCTTGATCTCAGTGATCAGTTCTGGACTGAGCGTTCCAAGCCAGTCCTGCGTTTTCATCCCCGGCGGCGTAGTGACGCCATCAGGGTTGATCAGGACGATGTCTTTGAGCACTTTGAACTTGAACTGGTTGCTTGCCGCGGTCACGCCAAACAGCTGGGGTTCGAGGCCTTGTCCGTCTTCAGGGCGAATCCGAACGCCGCTGGTGAGTCCACGAAACTCCAACCCTCGAAAAGCATCGGCGAGCTGCTCTTCGTCAGGCCACTTGTCACCGTTGGCGGAGATGGCTCTGGAGTAGGCAGCAACTGTTGCGTCCAGTGCCTGCACCATGTGGTAGGCGGAGTAGATTGGATAGGTGCCGGTACGCGCCTTGAAGTTGTTAACGAACTGACCATGGCGGGCATCATTCGTGTATTGGGGATTCAAGAAATAGTGATCGCCCCGAGCGCCCACCAGTACCCCGTCGGGTACCGCCGAGCCCAGGCGTTCGAGTGACGTCTCACCAAGCGGGAGGAAAAACTGCGATTTCTGAAGCAAGCCACGCTGGCTCGCTTGTCGAATGAAGGTATCCAGGTCACCTCCCCAGGAGGTGCTGAGCACTACATCAGGCCGCAGTACCTGCAAGCGACTGACCTCTGCAGAGAAGTCTGAGGCGCCGAACCGCGGGAACAGCTCGGCAACGACTTTCACATCAGGTTTGAGCTGCTTGAGCGTTCTGCTGAATATCTCCCACGAATCTCGGCCCCACGCATAGTCCTGGTTGACCACTGCAATCGTCTTGAAGTCGGGCTTGGTTTGGAGGAGATAGATGACACTCGACACCATCTCCGTGACCGCATTGGCTTGGGGCCTGAAGACGTAGCGATAGGCATGGTTTTCCAGTGCCTTTTCAGTGCCGCAATCCCACAACAAGTTAACGACCTTGAGATCCTCCGCGACGGGTGCCAGGGTATTGCAGTTACCACTGGAGATCGAAGCGATCATCACAGCAGCCTGCTGCTCTTGCACGACTCGGCGGTACTCCGACAGAAGGCGGTCACTCCCCACGCCTTCATCAATAAAAATGGGCTCGACCTTCACGCCCTTGATGCCGCCTGAAGCATTCAACTGCTCCAGATACAAGTCGGCAGCTGCTTTTGCAGGCATCCCGAAGACTGAAGCGGGCCCCGAAATGAACGTGGTGATGCCAATTTTGATAGCTGCCGGCTTTGAGTCGGCAAACGCGAGGAGAGGAGATAGTGCTAACGCACAGGTCAGGGTCAGCTTCGTGCCGAATTGGCCGATTGCCTTGGGTTTCATGTCAAATTGCCTCACAGAATTATTGTTGTCGTGATCTGCAAAAAACGATGTGGATATACGTTGGCTGTGGCAATTCTCTCCGCTGATGAGGGCTGGCCGGACTGGTGAGGAAACGCGGCTATGCCTGCACTCTAAAAAGTTCCGGTATTCAGGTTGACCGGGAGAGTGGCGTTTGAGAATCCGCGGTTGGCAAAGGGGGCGTTAATCAATGCCAAACACATCTAGGCATTGCGGACGAGCAGATGCACCGTCCGCAATGTCGCCTACTGAGCGACTGTGGTAATTGACGGCAGAGGTTGAGCGTCCATTGCTAACCTGTCCCGCTTTGATGTTGTTCTGAAAAGCAGGCTGGCACTCCCTTGACACATGGCGGAGCCAGTCTTCAGCATCAGCGAGAGCCGTTGATCCTCCGACATGACCCTAAATTAGCTGGCCAGCTATGGGGCCCTGAGATGGCCTATGAGGGTGTCAACACCACTGGCGACGGCAACGGCTGTTCGCTCGATATAGAGGTGAATCAGCACGGTTCGCTGATGATCTGCCGGCGCTTCGCATCGACTCCATCCGTAGCCAGAAATCGGATTAAAAGCTGGCCAGGTGATTGTGTGGGGGATTTCTTGACTGATGCCTAGGCTTGAAGCCGATAGAAACATAACCGTTTGCGAAGTTGAGCAGTGGAAATCCGCGAACCCATCCTGGGTTACGTTGCGCTTGCTACGCAGCCCGACGGCGGGTGTCGGGTTCAGCGTCATGAGGCCTTCCTCGTGTAGAGACAAGCATGACGCACGTTTCTTGTTTTCAAGCGCGCACCGCTTTATTCCGCAAGCAGTACATTTGTACTCTTTTCGCGTTCGGGGAGGCGTAGCAAATGCAAACCACGCCGATGTCAAAGCACTTGAACCGTTCTTTGCTCCTGATGAAATCCTTGATCAACGCTGTGATTTGCTTGAAAGCACGCCTTGGCAATGATGTGGTCGCAAGTCAACGCGAGTTCGCGTCGCAGAAGGGAAAATCATCAAAATGAGCTCGTTGGCGCAGGCTAGCGATCGTGATCGATCTAGCCTGGGCTGAATGCAGCCAACCCGCCGAAGGAACTGCTGCCGTCGACATACCTCAACGCAGATTTCATGTCCTTCCATCCGACATAGCTCATGAGGCCCTTGATATCCCAGCCGTTCGCAGACGCCCAGGTTGCAAACCCTCGACGCATCGAATGGCTGCTGTAGGCTTGAGCAGGGATGCCTGCGTCTTCCAGAATGCGCCGCAGCAGTGGAATGAGGCTAGTTGACTTAAACCCTTTCTCAGAAAGGTTGCCCCACCGATCAAGCTTTCGGAACACTGGGCCTCTGGTAATCCCGGCCACGGTTATCCAGTTGATATACGCCTCCACAGGACAGAGCTTTTTCAGGGCAGGGGTTTGGAAAGTGCTGCCTTGATGATCGCGATCAGCTTTGGTGTAGGGCAAATAGAAGGTGATACCTATGCCAGCCTCTGCTTGCGTGTCTTCGACTTGGAGGCGAGCCAATTCGTCACTGCGAAAGCCTCGCCAGAAGCCAATGAGTAGCAGCGCTACGTCGCGCCGGTATCTCATCAGCGCGCAGTAATCCCCCGACTCGATCGCTGCTCCTGCCTTGCTATCCAGCCATTTGACCGCTTTCTCAAGATGGCGAAGCTGAAGGGGAGCCGCCTGCTTCTGTTTGGCGGGGTGCACCACGCGAATGCCTTTGAGCATCTGGCGCACATGAGGCGTCTTGGTCGGGTCAGGGAAGCCCTGGCTGACATGCCATTGTGCAAGTGCCGCGAGACGCTGGCGCAGGGTGCTGAGCGCCAGTGAGTCAGCAAACTCCGCGAGATACCGAACGATTCCCTCACCCGTTGCCGGCAGAAACCCTCCCCACGTCACCTCGAAGTGCTCGATGGCCGCTCGATAGCTCTTGCGGGTGTTTTCACGCGTGCCTGCCGTCAGATACCGCTGCGCCTTGTCCATCTGCCTTTGCCTGCCATTCGTACCGGTTCTGGAAGCGATTTTGGCTCATTTTCGAATCTAAGAACACATAATGCTCGATTATTTACTCTTACAAATAGCGATTACAAAGACCGCAATTTGAAGTAACATGCTACGTAGATACATGACATGTACATCGGTACGAAATCGTAGGAGAAACCATGGCTCGCGGCGGCATCAATAAGGCACTCGTACAAAAGGCGCGCGCTGCACTCCTTGCTCGCGGTGTAAACCCAAGCATCGATGCCGTACGGATTGAGCTAGGGAATACCGGTTCCAAAACCACAATCTCCCGGTACCTGCAGGAGCTGGAAAAGACCGATGTCCGCCCCCTGGCCGACCCGAAGCGTTTGAGTGATGAGCTCACAGGGATGGTCGAACAACTCTTGAAACGCGTGCTTGAGGAGGGCAATGCTGCTTTGGCTCAGGAGAGGGCCTCCCATGAGCAAAGTGTGAAGGGGCTTAACCAGCACATTGAGGGGCTTGAAGATGAGCTCAAGCAAGCCAAGCAAGAGGTCGCTAGCCGAGACACCGTTCTGACCAGCCAAGCAGAGGAGCTGCGAACGTCGCAGTCTTCACTGCAGACAGAGCTGACCCGCAACGCACGCATAAGCCAAAGTTGCTCCGACCTCGAATTGCGGGTGCAGGAAAAAGATGAGTTGGTGCGGTCGCTGGAAGAGAAACACGCCCATGCTCGTGACGCTATGGAGCACTATCGCGATGCGATCAAGGAGCAACGCGAGCAAGATCAACGTCGCCATGAGTCCCAGCTTCAACAGCTGCAACACGAGATGCTGCAGCTTCAGCAAACCCTCATGGTGCGCCAGGATGAGCTCACCCGACTCAATCGGGACAACGAACGTCTACTCGCAGAGGCTCGTCAGCAGAACAAAGCTGCTCGCCACAATGAGGATGCGCTGAAGCGCCTGGAGGGGGATCTGAGCCTGGCGAACCTGGCTGCTGCCCGGGCGGAGGGCGCCAAGGAAATGCTTCAGGAGCAGTTGGTAATGGCCAGGCAAGGGGCCGAGATTGCCAATGCTGAAACCGCCGAGCTAGCAGCAACCACTACTGAGCTCAGCAAACAGCTGAGCCAGGCGTTAGAAGACCTCAAGCTTTGCAAACAGGCTGAATCTGACAGAGGTAGCTCAGTGGCAGAGCCGTAATGGCCTGCCGATTTGTAGCAGTGGGTGGTTGCTGCAGCCCACCCACAAGGGGCAGGTCGAGGAGTTGTCACTCGGGCAGCTCAGCATATAGCCGTATCCCAAGCTCGTTCAGCACCTGCAGGACGCTGGCGATTGCAACCGTACCTTTGCCCGTCTCGATGTCCCTGAGCAGCACATGACTCTTACCGAGCATATCTGCGAGATCGGTCTGGATGATTGCTTGCTGCTTTCGAACTTGTCGAACTGCAACACCCAGCTCTGTAGCGGAGCGCAGCTGCACCAAAGTGGTCATAGGAGCACACCTGTGCGAAAAACGAAATTATAGCTTCGTTTTTTCGCGACCAGGCAGAGAAACTATGAAAATCTAAGCTATAGCTTAGTTTTCAGGCAGGTAACTTGTGAGGGCATGTCGACCGTTCGCTCCCCGTAAGCCGTGAAACAGATACTCGTTGCGAGGCACTTACTTTCAGTCGCTCAGTTGGCTGGCGCTGCCCCGCCTTTATTGCCAAACCCGGGACGCACCTTCCCCATCAAAAAAAGCGCCCAAATCGATTTGTATTTGAAGCCAAAGTCAAAAGCAGCGGTAGCTGAAGCTACCGAAACCCGCGATTTCCCCCGATGCCTGAGCCGCTGAGAGGCGGCGATAGCCTGGCAGATTTCGTTCAGACTCAAGAAAACGCAGGGATGAGAAGGTGCATTGCCATCCAATTCGAGCAGGGAAAAATGGGGGAGCGGAGATCCCGCTTTTTTTGGCTCTCAAATATAAGAACTCCGTCCCGCAAAAAATTTTTATAGGGCAAAATCTGAAAATACTGCCAAATCTATGATGTTTGTCACATTTTTCGGGGATTTTCTAACGTTGCCCTGGCCTTGGCTGCGGAGACAAAGGGCTGCCCGGTTCGTCAATCGAACACCGTTTCCTGGCGTAACTCGGAACGAGACTTCGTGGCTGGCGCATTGATCGACCAGCGATCCGGGGAGAGCGTCTACCGTGAAGTCTGAAGCGTTCCACTTTCAGCATTCCAGCCACGGCTTCCATGGAGATTCTGCACTGAAGCTGGGAAGCAGGTGGCTACAGAGCTCGCTTACCACGTTGTAGAGGGATGAGGTCATGAAGCGAACGTTACAGGGCATGGCTGCGGCTGGAGAACCGCTCCGCACGCAAGCGCTGTTGGCTATTCGAGCCTACAACCAGGCTGAGGCCCAAGGGCGCCTAGAAGAGGAGCTCAAGCGTCTTCGACTTAAAGCGGATCATCTTTATAACACGGTGATCAACTACCAATTGCATAAAACCGGTTGCCTAGATCAGACGGAGCACTGTTCAGACGCTGATCACTCGGCGCTTCTGAGAGGCTGTCGAGCACCATCTTCGACGTCGATCTGTAGCGTTAAGGTAGCCTGAGAGGTCGTGTGAGCTCGAAATTACAAAAGAGTCCAGCCGGAGCACAAATGTACTCCATTGCCGATTCAGCTTGTCACTGACTGATCTCACATTGGTCACTCAAGGAAAACGCATGTACAAGATTGTCACGTATCCAGTCCGTGAGCTGTTCGACCGAGTCTGGACGACCCCGGTCTTGCAGTTGGCTCGGCAGATCGGCGTTTCGGATGTTGCCTTGAGCAAAGCATGTAGGAAGGCCGGTATTTTGCTACCGCGTCGCGGGCATTGGGCAAAGACCGTCGAAAAGCGCCCTAAAAGGCCGACCCCACCCGACTCAGCCGAATCGATTACCTTCAGGGTACTGGACAGGTCAGTGTTTCCGCCGGCGCCGCCCAAAGCACCGGCCCGCCCCAACCCTTCAAAACTCAATGTGCCAACCAACCTGGCTGATCCACACCCGCTCGTGCGTGAATGGCTTCGGGCCGTAAGAGCTGCCGAGGATTTTGAAGGGCGGGTGGAGCTGCGTCGCGTGCGTGTGTTGTACACCAGGATTTCGCGTGACATGGTCGATCGCGCCGCGCTGATCTTGGACACCCTTATCAAAGACGCGGAAAAAAAGGGGTGTACCTGGGTATGGAAGGGCAGTTTTTCTTCGTCAAACTTGGCCGGCTCGGGCACGTTCTGTTTGCAGTCAAAACTGCCGACGGGCAGCGAATTTATGAAGAGAATGGTTTTGCCAGCTGGATCAAAAAAATGCGCGTGAGCGCCTTTGTGCTGCTGCTTCTGTTCCTGCCCCTCAGTATTGTCGGCCTCTTGATGGGCGGGTATCTGGGGATCATTGTCCCGATCGTCTTCATCTACATCATGTGGAAGCTTGCCGTGTCCTTCCCCAAAGTGCTGAATGAAAGGTTTCTAGGGGGCCACCTCGACCGGCAAGGCTTTGCCGACTGAAGAAACACAGGGCCTAGTGCTGGGGCCGTTCCCCAGCACCGGATAGGCCGCATAAGAAGCAGAGGAGGGTGCCGGTGATTCCGGCCCGGCCTTCGTTTGAAGGCTCGCAAGATGCCCTTTGAGCCGGTTGCGTTCTCAAGTACTGATTAGCTTCATTGGATCGGCACCAAACCGTTCAGATGAATCGAGGACTTATTTTCGCATCGTGCGCGGCAGGTACTTCTTCACCACGCTCCTCAGGCTTGGATACCTGTGCGAATCAGCGGTTTTCTGGTTGGGGAGGGGAGCCATGTCTCTACGACTATGCAGACTGTACTGCGACGGAAGTCAAAGGAACATTCGAATGGTCACAAGCATTGAGTGTGCTGCATCCTAATTTTATTACGGTAACTGTCGAGCGATCTCATCGAGCATTCATACCGTAACGCCATGCTCGTTGTGCTCGACGCGGATGAGGTGTGCAGAGGTTGCGCCTTCCTCACTATCAGTCAGTAGCACCTGCTGTTGCTGGCGGATGTGGATCAACGCTGCGGCGATCGCTTGCCTGAGCATTCGGGGTATCCATAACTTCCGGCTACATGCTCGGTTTGCGCGATTCCACTCAATGTCGTATAGTCAAATGATTGTAGCCTCTTCGGTGAGTTTTGACCGCCATGACTGGAGTCATTAATTCTGCAGAGCGGGGACGATCTCAATTTATCGCTTAATCGACGTCTCAAAGCTACCGGGTACTATGCGGGCATATAAATCTCCTTGCGCTGCTGGTCTTGGAACATGCCTGAACTTCATCAGTGCGCTATTCTCCCAAGAGGTGAATGCTCAAAGGTAAAAGAGTAGTTCTGCATGAAAATAGAAACAGATTTTGAGGAGCTCATTCGGCAACAGGCCGAGCAGGTGTTTGGCAGCAAATTTAAGGCGTATGTTTGGCTGACTCGCCCTCAGGTCGAGATCGGTAGCTTAAGTGCGCTGGAATGTGCAAGCAATGAGGTTGGATATCTGCAGGTAAAAGCGCTACTCGATCGACTACATCACGGCTATGCCTGTTGATGTACGTAGTGGTTTCGGCCTGGTAGACCCGATGGCTCAAAACTACATCCAACTCCAGCCATTAAGCTGTGCTTCGCACCATCTTAACTTTTTAGGCGAGGCCACCCGAACAGCATGAAACACACTGACTCCTCTAACTTGCAAAACGAGTTATCTGCTACTGCACGCTCCTTGACCGAAGCCAGCTTGGGCTCCCTTTACGGTCGCAGCGACGTCGAGGCTAAAAATAGTGAGTGGGCCCGGTTTTGCTTGCGTCATCGGGCTGTAGAAGAAACTTTTGATACTGCCTTTGCTCGCGTTGAGCTTCCACAAATTGACGGGCCTACGGAGTTTCGCATTGCGGCCAGCTTTGCCGGTGGTAAACAAATGAGCTGTACGCTATTTATCCTCATGCTGGGCGATATCGTCCCGCTCCCCATTACCTCCTGCCAAGTGGGTACAATCACCACCTTGAGGGAGGGTTATGCCTTAATAATCCCTGCCCCTGATGACGTAAGGTGGACAGATGATGTCTGGCCTACCTCGATGGATGAACTACATGCCTTTGTTGCTAATATAACTAACTCGCCAGGATTTCTGCAGAGCTGGGTTATGGATGGAAACCGCGAGTCTAACAAATTGTTGATGTTGGTAGTGACCCGAGGCGATGTTTGCTACGGTTTTCTGTTGGGATCGCCAAAGACTGCAGGATATCGTCAGACTCGTGTGATCCCTATCTTCTTCGAGCAAGTTGGGGAATTCACATGCGATTCGCCCGTCCTGATCGAGCTAGCCCTCAATATCAAGAGCCTTGAGGCGCTACTCAGACATGCGCGACAATTACTGTCGGAGCCTAGTTCTGCACGGCAAGACTGCCATCTGCGTGATGCACTTGGTGAGCTGACTAATGCCCTGGAGAGGGGCGCCAATCGGTCTCATTCGCCCGATGTCGGCGCGACTCCTTAATATTGTCGAGCACTTTTAATGGCAGGCTCAGTGTATGGGGCGGGTGTGATTCTGTTGCGGACTCCAGCTGGATCTTTCCTATTTGAAGTGAGCTTAATTGTCAATAAGTTATGTGAGCGCAAGTTTCAAGCACCCTGAAATTAATGTGTCTTGTGTCTGAGATTATGATTTCCAGCGAGAATACCCATGCGAGCTTGAATGTCCGGCACAGCATAGAGAAGCACGATTATGTCTTGGTCATGCGCTACTTCCCGGTCTGCCTCGGTCGCAGCCCTCGATCCATCGGTCAAGAGCGCGACACATCAAAGGCTTAGCGATCTCCGGTTTTGATGTGGCCTGCCGGATCCATGGGATCATCACCTGACGGCGCCTCAAGCCTTACATTACCGGTTGCCTCGACCAAAATGCCTGCTTCGTCTGTGACAGTTTCAAGCTTCATAAGCGCCGTCAGGTAGCTACGGTTGTCATCATGCCGGTACGTCGGAGCTAATCTGGCGCAGACGTCATGAATTTCCAACGTGACCTGCTGGAGAGGGTGCTCGGCAGCGGCTTTAGCCGCTACCAGTTGCTGCTTGATACACGACAAATGTGGCGCGCCAAACCCCGGGATACGCTCGCTCAAACACTTCAGGCACCACTCAACGAAATTCGCTGGACAGTGAGCGTGTTGGAACAGCGGTTCGACCAGGCATTTGATGAGCTCCAGCATGGCGACGAATGTACAGCGCCCTGTGCTGAACATCTTGCTGACAAACTCCATAACCGTTATCGCTGCCAGGCCGAACACCACCCCAGGGAACACAAGGTACTGACGCAGACTGTTGATCCCGGCGTTCGCGAAGGCCACCCCCTGATCCATCATGGCGACAAGATCCGAAGAGCTGATCGAAATGAAGTGACGCCGGGCCATGATCATCCGGATGAGCGCGCGTGAATACTCAACGGAGCTCAACACCCCTTGGCCAACCATGCTCTTTAGTAACATTTGAGGCGAAGCAGACGGTATATCGAGTGTTTGAGCAAGCTGGCGAAGCCTGCCATCGAGTGAAAGCAGCCCCGCCTGATACTCATGGCAGAGTGTCAGGCAAGCGTGCTCTTGAGGATCGAGCACATCTTCCAGTCGTTGCAGGACAGGCGTCGGATCAACAGGGCCATACGCCGGTACGACAGTGCAAAAATTCGAGATGGCGACATCCATGCCTTCAAGGAACGCTAATTCCCGGGCATGAGCCTCCTCGCTTTCTTCATGGAAACCCAGCTGCCCTTCGTGTGAGTACAAGGTGCCGCTTTTACGGAACACAGCCGCCGCCTCGATCTTGGCACGCAACGCCTGATGGGTATAGGTACTGACATACACCTGGGAGAGGTTGCCCAAGACATCTAGCAGCCCATGCGTCGCCAGCTCTGTCAGCATCGTGAGATCTACGACCCAAGTCGACGCTGCGAGCTGCCCAGGAAAGACATCATGGGCAAAGCCCGCATCAGAAGAGACCTGCAGCCAAGGCCCATCAGGAATCCATCCCCGCACAACATCAACAAAGTCGCGCCCCAGTTGCTTTGCCACCGCACCCAGGGTGATAGGGTGTTCCTCGTAGATTGCCAGTAGCTCGGTGACTTCCGTTCGCTGATGTTCGAGCTGCTCGATAAAGGCGGAGAAATCCATGTCACCGTTCTCGTCCTCGGGAAGGGTCATGGACACAAGGCTTTTGCTAGGTGCGAGCGAATTCCTTATCACGCTGTGCGAAATTTCCAGCAGACGTTGCTGGATGGAAGAAATCTGCTTGATCTCAAAATACTGAGTACCCAGCAGGTTCTCTACGCTAGCGGTCTCGCCAGTACGCAATCCGATTAAACTCTCGGCGAGCGCAGAGTCTGCGGGAATAAATTCGGTTGAACTGTTTGGATAGCTGAAGCCCTTCAGATCGAGGGTGACCCGTCGAGGGCTGCCTTGCTGATCGACCAACACAATCGACGTCCCTGGCGCGATGACTGCCGGCGCGCGCTCGATATCGCGAAGTTCCTCTGCCATCTCTTGGGAGAGCGTCAGCATCACTTGAACGTGGGTAGCCGCAGCTTCGACGTCACCCTGAGCGCAGCGCATGGCCAGAGTGATCCGATCCAGCCCTTTCTGAACCTGGCCGTATCGCAGTTCAATGCCGGCCAGTTGCAGAAGCGTCTTGGCGCTGCCTTCGAGCAATACGGGGAGTTCCGCTACCAAGGCCTTGAAGTCCATGACACCTTCACACGCAGCCACGCGCAGGAACATCAACTGAAACCGGGCACTCTCAGGAGACTCTGCAACGTTGAGTTCCATGACTTCGCGCATTCGCGCCCAGTCACCCGCGCTGTTGTAGAGGAACAGCGCCTGCTCACGGGCATCAGCTGAGCTGCGCCAAGTGGCAGGCATGGATTGCAGAAGATCACGTGCTTTAGCCTGCCGACCAGTCAAGCTGTAGCAATGGAGTAAATCGACATGCAAGGGCGTGAAGGCGTCAACGGGAAGCAGCCTTTCAAGGATAACAACCGCTTCACCATGGCGCTGAGCTCTAATCATCGCCCGCGCACCGAGGGAAAGCTCTTGAGGATCTGTGGCGTCAGGTGCTAGCTGGGCTACCCGATCCACAAAGCGATTGGCAAGCTCGGCATCGCTCTCATAAGCGCGACTGGCAAAATACAGGTCAATGATGTCGCTGCTCTGGGGCGTGACACCTGCGTGCTCCAGTTCCTTGCGAACCGTCTCGCAGTCGCCAGCTTGCAGTGCCAGATCCCAGTGCAAATGCTGCAGCATGGTGGCGATTCGGGCCGCGACGTCCGAGTGCGTCCGTCGCGCGACTTCCTCACGAGCAAGCTGTAGCAGATCCGTCCGCGACTGCGCCATGCAAGCGTGGCCAAATCGCAGCAGGGCCTCGACCGGCAAGTCAGCAAGGTGAGCCAGGAATCGTTTCGTGACCTCCTCCCAACGGCTCAAATCACACAGGGCTTCGATCTCGACACGAACCATGATGTCCGAAGCGAATACGCCTTTATGGTGGGCCTCTTGAATCAGCTGCAGGGCTTCATCAGCGCGCTGAAGCAGTACCATTGCATAGGCCAGGTGAGCGACCACATCAGTCACCGTCTTGGGACTCTGCGCAGCCCAGAGCGTGGTGGCGCGATCATCAAAACGCGCCATGGCGTCCTGCAACACCTCTACGTGCTCAGGCAACATCGAACGGCAATTGACCCGCACGGCATCAGCCGTGGCCAGTCGAATGGCGTAACGAAGGTAGCTTTCGTCGATAAAGAACGAGCTATCTGTCTTGCTCAGTGCAATGCGTATGACGCGAATAGCGCCTGCATCATCGTCACGTCCAGCATACGAGGACGCCACCAGTTGCCACGCCGCGGCCTTATCAATGAAGGCGCTGGGCACATCGGCTTCGTTCAGCTGTTCACCCGCGATGATGCGAGCGTTGGCCATCGCAGCCCAGACGATTAAGGATTCAGGAAAACGCTCGCTCAACGTTTCTCCGACCGCAACCGCCTGCGTAACCTGACCTCGAAGCATGTGGGCACGTATCGCCGCAGCGGCAATACGATCATCGGAATCACAAAGCTTGGCAGCTTCGTCAAAATCGTCCGCCGCGTCTTCGTCCTCACCCAGGTGCCACTTCGATAATCCGCGAAGCAGATACCATCTGGCCTTCTGGTGATCATCGAACTCGTGAAGATCGCTCTCCAGAAGCTCCAGTTGCTTGAGGCAGTCCTGGAACCGGTGGGCCCGTTGCCATTCGGTAATCCGGTCGAGCTGTCGCGAGTAAGGCGAGACAGAAGTCGTGTCGCGCGCCGAAGGCAGCTCATCCGCGAGCAGCACTTTCTGCGAATTTTCTCCATCCCCAAGTAAAGGTCTGAGCGCGTCCAAGAGCGGTTGCAGCTTGCGGTGGGTCTCGGCGGTCAAGGGGAGGGCGCCCGTTTGGTCGACCAGCGAGCCGGGGCCGAGGTTATTACGTTTCGCAACTTGAACCGCCTGGTACCCCTCCCAGAGCGCTCGCGCTTGGCTGAACTCAAGGGCAAGTGCCCCCAAATGTCGCTCCGCCGAGTCCAAGGTAATCTCACCGGCCACCCCGTTCAGCTCGGCGCAGGCAAGCTGGAGCGCGGCCCAGACATCTTTGCTGTCGCGCGAAGGGACGAACTTGCTGATCAGTTGCTTCTGGTTGTCGACTTCAACGGTGCGGTCAGAATCCAGGTCATGCGATAAAAACTTGAGGTGCAGTGCAAACGGAAACAGCTCAACCTTGTCCACCTCGGCGCCTTTTTGTAACTCAACAGCGCGCCGAATCGCGGCGTAGGCCTTGCGGTTGCTTTCGTTGCTGAAGCCTTCGGCATGCACGCGCTTGTACCAGTCATCTGGCGTCCCGGAACTCACCGCAAAACGCACCACTTCCTGGGCAGCGTGCATGGCGGTGTTGCTGGAGGCGTGGTAGACGATCAGGATGTCATCAACGTTGCGCCGGAAGCCCGACTTGCAGAAGTCTTCCCAGGCCAGACCCACGGTCTCATTGAAAATGGGGTTGTCCGTCGGCTTCAGCGATCGCTTCATCTGCAACCGCTGGGTGGCGACTTGGCCGGTATCCGGATTCCAGAGATCGATTACCAGGTCATCGGTGTCGTGATCGAAAAGACGTCCCTGGAAGAGCAGGCGGGTGATCACGTAGCCATCGCGGGCACCCGGACACTGCCAGCCCAGGCATAAAGCGAGCAGGCGAACAGCCTGCACGCGGCGCTCGAATGAACCACCGCGATCGCCGGTTGATACGGGGCTTGCTACCTGTTTCCTGCGATTCTTGACTGGCTTTTCCGGCTTTTCCGGCTTTTCTTGGGATTTCGCCGGTTTTTGGTCTGCTGTGCTTGCCGGATTTTCTTGGGCTGACGCTACCCGTGGGGGCTGTTTCCTTGGAGCCTTGGCCATGCTTGGTTCGCAACGGTGATTGGACGCCATATTTTACCGATCCGGGAAGCTGATGCGTAGAGCCTAGCAAGGTTGGATTAAGCCTAGCGATGTAGGTCGCAGACAGCCCGGAACGAGCAGTACTGAACCAAAGAAGCTGGATTTATGCATAAATTGGTGGAGCTGGAGGGTATTTCTTCTCATTCAGGTATTCGGGCCTAGATGCTAGACATTTAGTCGTGCAAGAAACCACCAATAGATGACTAAAACGACGATTGTTGCAGATTTTGTGATGATAGGTGGAGTCAGCCGACGCCTCATAACCCTGCACTATGGTCTTGCGTGAGCTGTTTCAGCCTTTATGAGCTGCTGCTATAAGCCACTGCAGCCGCTCTGGGGCCAGAAATGGGGCAGTTGCATCTGATTCAACAATCGGTCTTAAGAGCTGACAGGCGGCAGGGTGTGCTCGCTTGGTGCGCTACAATTCGAAGTGGCACATGAGGAGTCGACTCAGCGATGAATGCCGTGAACCGCCTAGAAGCAATCCGCCTCGCTCAGCAGCGCATAAGCGAACTGGAGCAGGAAATAAGCGTCCTTCAGAAAGGTGAGGGTGACACGCCGGAGTCAGGTTTCTCAGAACAGCTCGCCAAGCTGATGAAGAGATACGGGGTCAGAGCGGAGGAGGTGATTGCGCTTCTGATGGTCAGGGGGGATCTGGATCAACGTGCGCTCAGCTTGACCACCGTGCTCAAGCTCCATTACATCCTAGGCCTGCTGGACGTGGAGGCGTCTCACAGCTCGGAAAAGCCTTTCCGGATAAGGGGATGGGTGAACGTCAATGTCCAGTAAGCGCAACCGAGCTCTGAATGGGCTGGTAAAAGAGGGCTTTTTCGACGTAGAAAGCGTTGCGCGCCTGTTCGACATCAACGGTGCAATTGCCAAGGAATACGGTAATGCATGTGCAGAGCTAGCGGAGCCTAGGGTTGCCAGCATGGTGCGTTTCTTGGCAGACCTGGACAGGTTGGCAAAACAGCATAATGTAACGGCGAGGGAAATCATCCTGTTACTTGATGCTGACTATTTCAAGCGAAAGAAAAATCAAAGGTAGGTGGGGCCGCTATCAGTGCGGAGAACAAATAACTCAACTAAATATTCATTTAGTTGAGTTGGGTCGCGCACTCCCAAAAAAAGAAGGGTAGTTTGGTACTTATTGCTCGGCAACGCAACCGGCTGGTTCTATCTAAGGGATTTCTGATTCCTTGAGTTATCGGGTGGATGGTGGATGGTGACACACTCAAGCGGTCAGGCGGCCTGGAATTGGGCTTTGAGGGCACAGAGTGCTCGGCGTGAACCTGCTGCTCCAGCCAGATTCAGGGGGCGGAATGACTGAGGCAGAGCCATACGGCGCGATGATCTTGACTGATTTTCTCGTTTATTGAATGAGCAAAACGCGCCGGGCTGAGGGGTTGTCAAAGTTAGATGAAAGCATCTATTGGGATTGATCTGGGCACTTAGGCATACTGAATGCTCGTGGCGCCTGTGCAAATCAGAGCCTAATGCGATTGGCAAACCCAGCTAAACAATAATCTCATGCTTTATTTTCCCTTGGATAATCATGAGCTGCCTGAAACGGATTTCACTGATATTGCCTGTTGGGAACCGTACAGGATTACGGAGCAATCTCAGTCACTGGAAACCATCGCGTCTAAATTTCTTCTTGATGCTGTGAGTTCAAAGTTTCTTCTGATTTCACAGATCCGACCTCTGGTCAGGAAAAAGGAGTCCGCGACGGTGTTTGTGTTTTCATCAATGAGTGAGCCTACTTAGGCTTCGCAAGTTTTCAGAAATAGCAAAGCCCCAGGCACAGTTGCTCAACGCGGGACTGCTGCAACGCAGAGACGCAATCAGCACCTCACAGACGAGGCTCGTTGCGCTAAGAAGCAAGCTTGTACCCATGGCATCAGTTGACAGATGTATTGAATGGATCTAGCGGCTGCGAGAGCAATCCGAGCAGCAAGATGGATCGGAATGAGGCAGAAAAACGGCGTAGGTCGATTTACTTCCGAAATTAGGGTCAGAAAGGCTTCCGTGTACTTCATGTACCTGGCTTTAAATCTGCCCACCCAGCGGTACCGGTGACTAATACGCAGTTATGCATAATGCATATTATGTTAAATCGAATGTTATGTCAGATCGATGCGCGGCCCGTGTCTGTTTCCGCTAACCTACACATCGGAGTTTTTGTTCATACTGGTACTGTTCTCTCTTGCCGAAACAGGCGTGGCGCCGCAAGCCCCTGTGATCACCGTACCCGCTAACTGATGTGACAGTCATTATCCATAACCCGCCAAGGTCATATCAAAGGCGCTGCCGGTTGGACGAAGTGAAATAGGCAAGGATCATTGATCTTTATCAATTGTTAACGGTTAATCGAGTTCACGCTGATAACGACGCAACGCCGCACCGCCACGGCGTACCCGCCGTAAGCAATCCATCGTCGATTACCAGTTGGCGATAGCACTGTTCGATGGCCCTTTCCCGGGCTTTGAACCTGCCAACCTGCTGTCAAGATCAAGCGAGACTGCCAGGTGCGCCCACCCTGCAGAGTTTACGTAGTCAAGCATTGAACATTAGCCCCCTATTCGGCCACGCGTTGCACGTTGCCGGACCAAGGTTCAAAACATTGAACGCGGCAAGGAGTTTGCGATGGCTGATTCAAGCAAAAAAATGAGCCTGGTCGGGCTCACGACGCTGGTGACAGTCAACATGATGGGTTCGGGGATCATCATGTTGCCTACCAACATGGCTCAACTGGGTGCCGTCTCGCTGTTGTCGTGGCTTTTCACGGCAATCGGCTCGATGGCCATCGCTTATTGTTTTGCCCAGTGCGGCGTCTTCTGCTCACGCTCTGGCGGGTTGTCCGCCTACACCGAAGAGGCTCACGCGAAGTCGGGTTTTTTCCTCTGCTCGTACCTGTACTTCCTGTCTCTGGCCATCGCCAACGTAGCCGTGGCCATCTCTGCGGTGGGCTACATGACCGCTTTCTTGCCCTGGCTGGGTAGTGGTGCCATCCCGTTGTGCATAGGCACCATCGGGCTAATCTGGCTGACCACCTTCGCCAACTTCGGCGGCCCCGGCATCACCGGCAAGATCGGTGCTTTCACGGTCTGGGGCGTGATCATTCCGGTAGCGGGCCTTTGCATCATCGGCTGGTTCTGGTTCAAGCCCGATGTACTGGTCGCCGCCTGGAACCCTAACGATCTGCCGATTTCCGAGTCCATCGCCAAAGCCATTCCTCTGACCCTGTGGGCGTTCCTGGGCATGGAGTCGGCGGCCCAAGCCACCGATGCCGTGGAAAACCCCAAGCGCAACGTGCCACTGGCCTGCCTGTTCGGCACCTTGGGGGCTGCCGGTGTCTACATACTGTCGACCACCGTCATCCAGGGCATCATTCCCAATGCCGATCTGGCCAAGTCCACGGCGCCCTTCGCGCTGGTCTACGCCACGATGTTCAATCCGTTGGTAGGCCATATCGTCATGGCCCTGGCGGTCATGGCGTGTGTCGGCTCGCTGCTGGGGTGGCAATTTACCTTGGCACAAACTGCCAAGATGACCGCCGACCAGAACCTGTTCCTCAAGTTCTTCAGCAAGGTCAATGCCATGAACGCCCCTGTCGTCGGCATGATCGTCTGTGGCGTGCTGCAAACCTTGATGGCCCTGTCGACCATTTCACCGGATGCCGCCGCCCAGTTCAGCAAGCTGGTCAACCTGGCGGCGGTGACTAACCTCATCCCATATTTAACCGCGCTGACTGGTCTGCTGGTCATCATGTACAAGGCCGGTGTCTCAACGACGATCTACGCGCGCAACCTGGTAGTGCTGCTGGTTGCGGTGACGTACTCCTTGTATGCCCTGTATGCCTGCGGCAAGGATGCGGTCATGGGCGGCACCCTGGTACTGGCCTTCGGTTATCTGCTCTACGGTTTCCTCGCCAAGCGTTTCACCGACACGCTGCCAGCCGAACAGGCCGGGGCCGGCAATCCTTAGGCGCGGCAGCCAGGACTGCACAGACATCTGCATACGGGGAAACCGGACATGAACGTACCATTCATCAAAACCACCCGTTTTTTGCTCGCTCTGGCGTTTTTGGCGCTGCCTTTGATGGCCAGTGCCTCCACACTTGAACGCGTGCGCAGCAGCCACAGCTTCACCATGGGCTACCTGCCAGACCTGGCTCCCTTCAGCACGCAGGAAGGCGACAAAGCCAGCGGCTATGCCATCGAGCAATGCCTTAAAGTTGCAGACAAGCTCAAGCGCGAACTTGGCCTGCCGGACCTGCAAGTGCGCTACCAGCCGGTTACGGTTTACGACCAGGTCAGTGCGGTGAGCCAGGGGAAAGTCGATATTCTCTGCACGCCGACTCCGCCCACTCTGGAACGGCGCAAGACGATCAGTTACGCCATACCGATCTACACCGCCGGTCTCTCTGTCGTGGTGCGCAAGGATGCCCCCGAATCGCTGCTTAATGTACTCAATGGCAAAGTCGCCAATAGCGGACCGACCTGGCGAGCAAGCATCAACAGTGGTCTGGCCAACCACACATACGCCACCATTGAGGGCGGTATAACCGAAGACTGGATTCGCGAAAGGATGCGCCTGCTTGGTGTAATCGCTTCACTGGTTACAGTGGCCAACAACGATGAGGGCATCAAGCTGGTCGCCGACGGCAAGGCGGACGCGTTCTTTGCCGAGCGTATGTTGCTGAAAAACCAAATAGCCAAGGAAGGGGCTCCCAAAAACCTGATGCTCATGGACCGCATATTCGAGTACTCGCCGGTGGCGATGATGGTGGAGCGCAATGACGAAGACTTCCGCCTGCTGGTCGATACGGCCTTGAGCGAAGCCTATCGTTCGGGCTCCATTGAAAAGGACTACGACAAATACTTGGGAGGGACCAACGATATCGTGAAAAAATTGTTCAGGGTGTATGCGTTGCCCGAGTGACATCCATCGCTACAGGCCGTCTGCGAGCAGCCTTCCAGGCACTGCATGAAAAGCCGTCTCAAGGCTTTTCATACAGACGCTAACCTTGGCCGCAGGTCAGTAGCAGATACGCCATTTCCTGAGCGCGGCAAGTGTCGAGGAAACCATGGGGGATTCAGCCTGCTCATCCACAGGCAAAGAAACGGCCTTTGAGGTCGTTTCTTTTTTTGCGTCTTTGATCGAACTTAGGAAACCCAAGACTCGACCACATCAGATCCATATTGAGCCTTCCACTCCTTCAGCAGTTTGTGGTTGCCACCTTTGGTCTCGATGATCTCGCCGTTGTGCGGGTTCTTGTACTGCTTAACCTGACGAGCGCGACGAGGTGCTTTCTCTGCGGCAGCAGGTGCGGCACGGCGACTGGCCTGTGGATCCAGAAGGTTGATGATGTCACGAAGGCTATAGCCATATTTGCCCAGCAGATCGCGGAGTTTGGTCTCAAACTCGATTTCTTTCTGAAGCTCACGGCTGCCTTTCATGGCCTCCAGTTCGGCCAACTGGGCGGCCAATTTTTGCTCAAGTTGTCTAAATTCTGCCAGACGCGACATGGGGATACTCCGAAGTTGGACAGGTGACCTTTAGTGCATCCTAACGCAGTTTAAATTCAAACCGAAATGAAAATCAGGGCCACCTGCCCCACTTGCCTGCTGCAGAGCAAGCGCCACACCGCCAATTTCTCATTTAGAGATGCCTGAATTTGAAACCCTCCAGCCTGACCTTGGCGAGTAGAAAGTTATCTACGCTGACACGCGCCAGCGCTGCATGGTCCACTCAGCCGACATTACGACTACCGCAACTGACAGAGCCTAGAACTCCACCCTCCCCCGACCCGCCTTGACAGCGCTGCGCCTGGCTTTTCCTTCGAGGCGGCGGGTCTTGGAGCCCAGGGTCGGCTTGGTGGGGCGACGTTTCTTATCGGTCTTGCCAGCGGTGATGATCAACTCGGCAAGACGCGCCAAAGCGTCCGCACGGTTCTGCTCCTGTGTGCGGTACTGCTGGCCCTTGATGATCAATACGCCGGCGCCGGTGATTCGACTGTCATGCAGCGCCAGCAGCCGCGCCTTGTAAAACTCGGGCAACGATGAAGACGGGATGTCGAAGCGCAGGTGCACGGCGCTGGACACCTTGTTGACGTTCTGCCCGCCCGCGCCTTGCGCGCGGATGTAGGTGAGTTCGATTTCGGCATCCGACAGATGCACGTTGTTGGAGATGGTCAACATGATAGGGCCCTTTTCATTCCCCATTATCACAGACTGCGCCGCTGTCCCATAGGACAACACATAATGCTCTGTTCGTTCAGGGTCATCGTGAGCGCCACAACGCAGAAAGCTGCACCTGAGCGCTAGGCCAGCGCGTACAAACTGAACCTGCGGGGACAACTGACCGAGTGTGAAGGCCCAAGAGGCGGTCGTTACTGGATTGCCTCGACCACTGACATCACCCTCTCGGACGAGTCCCCATGGCGTTCGTAATCGGACGCGCAGGCCACGATGCCATGCTTGCGGAGCGTGTCCTTGCCCAGCCGTTCAGCGAACGTAATTATTCAATGAGCGTTAGCGGACGCTCGGGTTTTCCAAAGCGAAAGCAACACGCCGCCAATCAGAAGGCCGATGGTAACGCTCAACGATATTTCGGCGGGTACTTTACCCACCACGTCATGAAGGAAGATTTTAGCGCCGATAAAGACAAGCACCAGAGCCAGCGCGTACTTAAGGTAAACAAAGCGACTGATCATCGCAGCCAATGCAAAATAGAGCGCTCGCAAGCCGAGAATAGCAAAGATGTTCGACGTATAAACGATGAACGGGTCCTGTGTGATTGCAAATATTGCAGGCACGCTGTCAACAGCAAACACTAAATCTGCACATTCAATCAGGACAAGTGCAAGGAATAGTGGCGTCACCCATAGCGTTCTTTTTCCTGATATGTCAGGCAAGCGAACCACAAAGCGTTGACCGTGCAATTCTTTGGTAATGCGTAGGTGTGTGCGCAGGTATCTGACGAAACGGTTGTTTTCCAAGTCAGGCGCATGATCGACGCGAGCGAATAGCATCTTTACCCCGGTGAAGACCAGGAACGCGCCGAAGCAGTAAAGTATCCAACTAAACTGGGCGATGAGCGCAGCCCCGAGGCCGATCATGATAGCCCTCAAGACGATGACCCCCATGATCCCCCAAAACAATACTCGGTGCTGGAACTCCCGAGGAATGGCCAGAAAACTGAAGATCAGCGCAATAACGAAAACGTTATCCATTGACAGGGATTTTTCAATCAAGAAACCTGTCACATAGTCCATGCTGGCGTCGCTGCCTTTCTGGAAATACACCCAGACCGCGAACAGAAGGCCCATACTGATGTAGCCCGCAGACAGCAACAAGCTCTCTTTGACTCCAATTTCCCGATTGCCGCGATGGAGCACACCTAAGTCAAGCGCCAACAGTGTTAGCACAACAGCGAAAAAGGAAAGCCAAAGCCAGAGGTCAGTACCAAGAACGTCTTGATTGAGATACGCATTAAGGGCAGACATGAGCCCCTCCTGTATAGTCGTAGTTCAACAACTATGACTCCGACATGGCGGTATAACCGTCAGAGGGGCCCGGCGTCACGAAGAAAGAATTTATCGGGCGCGAGTAGGCTGCAAGTAGAAAACATTTACAAATCATGTCCATGACAAGCTAAAACGCATGTAGTGGAAAACTCATTTCGGACACCTGATAGCACCCGGCTCAATGATGCCCCGCACGTTATCAGCGCTTCATTGGAGCAAAGCGGCATTTGCTCGCGATCAAGCGCCACTTCACGGTCAACCCGATGCAGCGCCTTCCGTCGCTCAGCGGGCACCCGCTACGCACGCCAGTGCCGAACATTGGGTGAACAATCCAAAAAGGCATTTCACCATGACACCAGCAAAACCTTTTACGTTACTGCTTGCACTCTGCCTGGGCTGCGCTTCACCACTTGCTTCGGCCGCCACAGACCTGAACCATCAGCGCGCCCCTGGCATGCAATCGAACGACAGTGGACAAATGAACGACCAAGGCGGAGCGACTGGCTCGGGAGCACCCGCCGATGGAATGGGTACGGGTGATGGCGGCACTGACGACAATGGGACGAACAATACCGGAGGTGACGGTACCGACAGCGATTCGGGAACCGGCAGTCATGGCGCTGGTAGTAACGGCACAGACGCGGGGGTTGGTGGCAGTGGCTCAAACGGAAGTGGATCACGCGCAGGTTCCGGCACTTAGCTGATAGGGCCGATCGCCAGGGATCACCTGTCCATCACCCGGAGCGTCAGTTCTACCCTGGTTTTCAACCGTTCATGCAACCCATGCAGGAGTAAATACCATGCCACGCGGGGACAAAGACAAGTACACGGACAAGCAAAAACGCAAGGCCGAGCACATCGAGCAATCTTACGAGGACAAGGGCGTGGGCAAGGATGTAGCCGAAGCACGCGCCTGGGCCACCGTCAACAAGCAATCCGGAGGCGGTGAAAAACACGCAGGCTCGGGAAGCAGGACACCGTCGCACGCGAAGAAGACCGCACGCTCGGATTCGGCCAAGCGCGCCGCTGAATCTCGCCAGGGGCATTCGCGGACGTCGCACGCGTCGCTGGAATCGCAAAGCAAGGAAAGCCTTATGAAAGAGGCACGCAGCAAAGACATCAAGGGGCGCTCGACCATGACCAAGGCACAGCTGATTGAAGCCCTGCAGAAACACGGGTGACTGCAGAGAATCGTCATAGCGCAAGGCCCGCGAGCCGCGCACTCATCGCCAATGCGTCATTAACGCGCCCCTGATGCCGCTGACCGGGTCTTGCTCGGGGAGCGGAACCTTGGCGATGCGCGCCAACGCGCGATTGTGCGCGGCACTGTCGGGCCGCTGAATGTCATAGTCCTCCTGCCCATGAGGATAGGCGCCAACCACCAGGAAGTCATCGCTGCATTCGATGCGGCGATGACCAGTGCCTGCCGGCAGTACCAGCACGTCCCCACGTTTCACGCTCACGCTCTGCCCGCACTCTCCGCCCAGCGTCAACCGGGCCCACCCGCAAGCAATGCCCAGTGCCTCATGGGCGTTAGGGTGAAAATGGTGATAATCGAAGATCCCCTCGCGCCAGAGCGGGGTCCATTCGTGCGCTGCAAACAGGACCTCGAAGGCACTGGCCCCCGAGGGAACAAGCGGCAGCCGGTAGAACAGTACGGGAAAACGGCTATTGGGCGTCGCGCCGTCGTCTTCGAAATACAAGGCCTGCAGGCTGACATCCGCTGTATCCATGAGCGTCATAGTGCGCACCCTGATCATGTCATCGGTTCACTTTCGAACCCGTCGCCTGTCGTCGGGTTCCAACTGGCAGATCGGTGCACATACCGTTGAAACTTTCGCCGCACGTGCCAAGTCCAGACGCCTATCAACAACTGAACGGGAGCAGGTAATGACCGGCACGGTAGGCGACTTTTTGGTGGAGCGTCTGTATCAATGGGGAGTGCGGCGCATCTTCGGTTACCCCGGCGATGGCATCAATGGGATGTTTGGCGCGCTGGGTCGGGCCAATGGCAAGATTGAGTTCATCCAGGCCCGCCATGAGGAAATGGCCGCTTTCATGGCCAGCGCCCATGCCAAGTTCACCGGCGAGCTTGGCGTTTGCATCGCCACCTCTGGCCCAGGCGCCTCGCACCTGCTTACCGGCCTGTACGATGCACGCATGGACCATCAGCCGGTGCTGGCCATCGTCGGCCAACAGGCCCGTGCCGCACTGGGTGGGCACTACCAGCAGGAGCTGGACCTGCTGTCGATGTTCAAAGATGTAGCCGGCGCGTTCGTCCAGCAGGCCTCTACACCGGAGCAGGTGCGCCACCTGCTAGATCGCGCTGTTCGTACGGCCATCGGCGAACGCCGCGTCACTGCCGTCATCCTGCCGAACGACCTGCAGGACCTCCCCTACAACGAGCCACCGAGGGCTCACGGTACCGTGCATTCGGGCATCGGCTACAGCAAGCCCAGGGTGTTGCCGTTCGACGAAGACCTGCAGCGCGCCGCCGATATACTCAACACCGGGCACAAGGTGGCGATACTGGTGGGTGCCGGTGCGCTGCAGGCGACAGAGCAGGTCATTGCGATCGCCGAAAAGCTCGGCGCAGGGGTGGCCAAAGCATTGCTGGGCAAGGCTGTGCTGCCGGACGATCTCCCTTGGGTCACCGGGTCTATCGGCCTGCTCGGTACCGAACCCAGTTATCAGCTGATGACCCAATGCGACACATTGCTGATGATCGGCTCCGGCTTCCCCTATTCCGAGTTTTTGCCCAAGGAAGGCCAGGCGCGTGGTGTGCAGATCGACCTGCAACCAGACATGCTCAGCTTGCGCTACCCGATGGAGGTCAACCTGGTCGGCGACGCCAGCGAGACACTGCGTGCCCTGTTGCCCTTGCTCGAGCACAAGACCGAACGGCGCTGGCGCGAAAAGGTCGAGACCTGGCGCGCGCAGTGGGACAAGACCGTGACCAAACGCGCACTGGTCAAGGCTGACCCGATCAATCCGCAACGCGTGGTCCATGAGCTGTCCCCTCGCCTGCCCGACCGCGCCATCATCACCAGCGATTCCGGCTCCTGTGCCAACTGGTTTGCCCGCGACCTGCAGATTCGCCAGGGTATGCAGTGCTCGCTGTCCGGTGGCCTGGCCTGCATGGGCGCAGCCGTGCCCTATGCGATTGCGGCCAAGTTCGCCCACCCGCAGAGCGCCGTGCTTGCCCTGGTGGGCGATGGGGCGATGCAGATGAACAACCTGGCCGAACTGATCACCGTGGCCAAGTACTGGCAACAGTGGGAGAACCCGCAATGGATCTGTGCAGTGTTCAATAATGAAGACCTCAACCAGGTGACCTGGGAGCAACGGGTCATGGAGGGCGACCCCAAGTTCGACGCTTCGCAGTCGATTCCTGACGTGCCCTATCATTTGTTCGCCATTTCCATTGGCCTGCAAGGTATCTATGTCGATCGCGAAGAGGACGTTGCCGCCGGGTGGGAGCGCGCGCTAGCTGCTGATCGGCCAGTACTGATCGAGTTCAAGACCGACCCGAACGTGCCGCCCCTGCCACCCCACATCAACCTGGGCCAAGCGAAGAAGTTTGCCAGTACCTTGCTCAAGGGTGATCCCGACCAGGCGGGCATTATCGTGCAGACAGCCAAGCAGGTGCTCGGCTCGGTGCTGCCGGGCAAGAAATGATCGGCACATCGGCGAGCCGGCTGAACGTTTACTCAGCCGGCCCGGTCGCACAACAGAGACGCAGCCGACTGCGCAAACCCTGACCGTGAGGACCTACCATGAGCGCGATCTCTCCCAATGGGGTTGAAGAACACCCCATCGGCCTGACCCTGAATGGTCAGCGACTGACACTGCAGGTGAATCCCTGGACCACACTCCTCGACCTTCTGCGCGAGCAGTTGGACCTGGTCGGCACCAAGAAGGGTTGCGACCATGGCCAGTGCGGGGCCTGCACGGTGCTGCGCGATGGCAAGCGCATCAATGCCTGCCTGACCTTGGCCATCATGTGCGACGGGGCCGAACTGGTGACCATCGAAGGGCTGGCCAGCGGCGACGTTCTGCACCCCATGCAGCGTGCATTCATCACCCACGATGCTTTCCAGTGCGGTTACTGCACCCCGGGGCAGATCTGCTCCGCAGTCGGGCTTGCCCGCGAAGGCCATGCCTACACTCGTGAGGCCATTCGCGAACAGATGAGCGGCAACCTTTGCAGGTGCGGTGCATACGGCAACATCGTCGCGGCGGTGGAAGAAGCCCTCCCGATGATGACGGATCTGGCCCAGCCACCACGAGGGCCGAATCCATGACGCCTTTCAGCTACCACAAGCCCGCATCCATCAGCGAAGCCGTGAGCCTTGCTGACGCTAGCTCGCACTTCATTGCCGGGGGCACCAACCTCGTCGACCTGATGAAAGAAAACGTGGTTCGCCCCCAGCGCCTGATCGACATTTCCGGGCTTGGGCTGAACCGCATCCAACCCACGCCAAACGGAGGCTTGTTGATCGGCGCATTGGTGAGCAACGCCGACCTGGCCTGGCACCCGATGATCGAGCAGCACTATCCATTGCTGTCGGACGCGATCCTGGCAGGGGCATCACCGCAATTGAGGAACATGGCCAGCACCGGTGGCAACTTGCTGCAACGTACTCGTTGCTACTACTTCTACGATACCGGCACCCCCTGCAACAAACGTGAGCCCGGCAGCGGATGCCCGGCGCGTACCGGCTTGAACCGTATCCACGCGATTCTCGGTGCCAGTGATGCCTGTGTCGCGACCCACCCCTCGGATATGTGCGTGGCATTGGCAGCGCTCGAAGCCGTGGTGCATGTGCAGGGGCCGCGCGCAGAGCGCCAAATACCTTTTGCGGTGTTTCATCGCCTCCCCGAGGACACCCCGGAGCGAGACAATCAGCTGGCAGTCGATGAACTGGTGGTCGCCATCGAGCTGCCGCCTCCGGTGTTTGAACAACATTACCGTTATCTGAAAATTCGCGACCGCGCCTCCTACGCGTTCGCGCTGGTGTCGGTCGCCGCAGCCTTGAGCTTCGATGGCCAGGTGATCCGGCAAGCTCGCCTGGCGCTGGGCGGCGTTGCCCACAAACCGTGGCGAGATCCGGTTGTGGAGCGCATGCTGGCCGGCCAGGCGCCTTGCGAAGCGCTTTTCACCCGGGCCGCAAAAACGTTGCTGCAAGGTGCAAAACCTCTGAGCCACAACGGTTTCAAGGTCACGCTCGCCCAGCGCGCCATTGTGCGGGCATTGGATGACGCGGCGCGCGGCGCCGCTAACGGGGGGACACGACCATGATCAAACCCACACCGGTATCCGGCACGTCCCTGGACCGCGTAGACGGCGTGGCGAAGGTCACCGGGCACGCGCGTTACGCGGGCGAATACCCCGAGGTGGACCTGCTCCATGGCAGCGTTGTGTCCAGTACCATCGCCCGAGGTCGGGTACTCAACATCGACAGTGCGCAGGCGATGCGCGTGCCCGGGGTCGTCGCCGTGCTCGACCATGACCAACGTCCGCATATTTCCAGTTATGACGACGACTACAGCGACGCCGATTCCGCGAAGGGGGCGCCGTTTCGGCCCTTGTTCAATGATCGAGTGCTCTACAACGGGCAACCGCTGGCGCTGGTGGTCGCCCAGACCCTCGAGCTGGCCCGGTATGCAGGTTCGCTGATCAGGATCGAGTACGCCGAGGAGCCCCACCAGACAGACCTGGGCGCATGCCAGCAGTCGCATGCGGCACCCGCCGAAACACCGGCGCCGCGTGGCGACTTTGCCGCGCAGTTTGCCAGGGCCCCGGTGCAGGTGGATGCCACCTACCTGACTGCCAACGAGTACCACAACCCCATGGAGCCGCATGCATCGACCGTGCTCTACAAGGCCGACGGCACACTGGAAATTCACGACAAGACCCAAGGCACGCAGAACTGCCAGGACTACCTGCACAAGGTGTTCGGCCTGCCCAAGGCAAGCATCCGCGTGCGCGCGGCGTTCGTCGGCGGTGCCTTCGGCTCGGGCTTGCGTCCGCAGTACCAGTTGCCGCTGGCAGTGATGGCGGCATTGCACCTGCAGCGCTCGGTGCGCGTCACGCTGACTCGCCAGCAAATGTTCACCTTTGGCTACCGGCCGCGCACCGAGCAACGCCTGCGCTTGGGCGCGGACGTAAACGGGCAGTTGCTGGCGATCGCCCACGATGCACTTGGCCAAACCTCCCGCTTCGAGGACTTCACCGAGCACGTGGTGGAATGGAGTGGCATGCTCTACCAGTGCGACAACGTTGCCCTCAGCTATCGCCTGGCCTCGCTCGACGTGTACACCCCGCTGGACATGCGTGCGCCTGGTGCCGCGTCGGGGATGATTGCCCTGGAGTGCGCCATGGATGAACTCGCCTGTGCAGCGCAGATAGACCCGCTTGAACTGCGCCGGCGCAATTTCACCGCCAACAATGCCAACGAGGGCAAACCCTACTCCAGCAAGGAACTGCTGGCGTGCTATCGTCAAGGTGCCGAACGTTTTGGCTGGCAAAACCGTAATCCGCAACCGCGCAGCATGCGCCATGGCAACCAACTGGTCGGCTGGGGGATGGCCGGCGGCGTTTGGGAAGCCATGCAGATGAAGGCCAGCGCCAAAGCACGCTTCGATGCCCAAGGCCACCTCACCGTCTGCAGTGCCACCACCGATATCGGGACCGGCACCTATACCGTCATGACGCAGATCGCAGCCGACGCGGCTGGCGCCAGGGTGCAGGATGTCACCTTCGTGCTGGGAGACTCTTCACTGCCCACCGCCCCCCTTCAGGGCGGATCGTTTACGGTGTCGTCGGTCGGTTCGGCCGTGCGCCAGGCCTGCCAGGTACTGCGCACCAAAGTGCTGGAACATGCGCGCAGGATGTACCCCCAAGTGGCCAGCACGGCCCGGGAGCAGATCATTTTCGCCGATGGCTACCTGCACGCGGGCAGCCATCGCCTGGCCTTGGCGGACATCATCGCCAGCGCCCCTGAAGGTGAGTTCGAAGTGCAAATCGACGCCGAGCCCGGCGCCAGACGCCAACCGTTCTCCACCGCTACCCATTCGGCAGTATTCGTGGAAGTCCACGTCGACGAGGACCTTGGCACAATCAAGGTTGCACGGGTAGTCAGTGCCGTGGCGGCCGGACGGGTAATCAACCCGAAAACCGCGCGCAGTCAGATTTTGGGAGGCGTGGTGTGGGGGGTGGGTATGGCCCTCCACGAAGCCGCGTTGACCGATCATCGGTTGGGCCGCATCGTCAACCACAACCTGGCGGAGTACCACATCCCGGTCAACGCAGACAGCGGGGATATCGAGGTGATCTTCGTTGAAGAGCACGACGATATCGTCAACGAGCTGGGGTCCAAGGGTGTGGGCGAAATCGGCGTCGTTGGGGTGGCAGCCGCCGTGGCCAATGCGGTCTACCATGCCACGGGCAAGCGTGTGAGGGAGTTTCCGATCACGCTCGACAAGGTGCTGTGATCCGGCGGGGCCAAGGCCCCGCTCGCTGCCTGCGTCGAGACGGGCTCTTTAGGCTGATCGCATACCGACTGCTTTTCGCCAACTCCAGGTCCTTGGCGGGCAGGCCCAGGGTTGAACGGGCGGTTCTGGTTCAGGCCCAGCCAGACCAGGCCCACGCGGTCGACCATCTAACAAGGGCCCAGGCGCTCCTGATGGCCTGTATATGATCCTGGGTGCTGCCAGGTTGAGCGGTCGAGCTTTGATTGGTGTTGTCCATCGTTATGCCCTCGAGCCTGATGGGTCAGCGAATGCCTTATTGGTTGGGCATTCATTCGGGGGACGCACGGGTGAAGGCAGAAGTTCAGCCCTTATGATCTATAACGTTTACCCGGACTACCAAAGGAAACAGCGCGATAAACGTTCAACGTTTAAACCGGTGCAACGGCTTTAAACGTAACGGTAATCCGCACCAGGCAGCCTTCAGAGATTCACCGCTGGCGACGATCCTGATCACGTGCCGCTTTTTGCGCGGTGGAATCATGCGATGTTCCCGTGGATCCATCCGGGCGATGCGCATCGTTGTCCCGTTCTTCCTCGCCGTGGGATTTCTGTGAACCTGACTTTTTTGAAAGGACTTCTTTGGTCATGATGTTCCTACTCTTCGCTGTGATCAGGAGAGCTCGGCCCAGTGCGCCAACACGTCATCGCTGCTGCCCCTCTCCATGAAGGAGGGCTGGGAACTGAACAAAGTTCAGACAGGTTTCAGGGAAGGGACAGGCGGACAAGCCATGCGCTGAACCAAATGTCCCAGGATTGCGTCCACCGCAAAAGAACACGCGAGTCGATACCCTTATGGCGACCGAACCTGTATTAGCTGCGCTCGGCTACCTCAAAGAGAACCGGTTGATCCTTTCCACCGCCGAATCATGTACCGCAGGTTGCATGGTCGCCTTGTTGGCGGCGGTGCCCGGCACTGGAGAAGTGCTGGAAAGTGGCTATGTCGTCTATTCGCCCTGTGCGAAAAAACGCTTGCTGGGGGTCAGCGCCGAGACAATCGAGCGATACGGTCTCACCAGCGAAGCCGTGGCCTGGGAGATGGCTTTGGGCGCGTTGAGAGACAGCAGTGCGAACGTGGTGATTGCAACGACAGGTGTTGCAGGGCCCAACCCTGAATCCGGGGTGCCCCCGGGGACGATGTGCTTTGCCTGGGCCTTCGCCGGCGAGCCTGTAGCTGTATTTACACGTACCCAACGATTCTTTGGGGAAAGGTCGGACGTGATGCGGCAGGGTGCGCTATTCGGGCTGACGCGCCTGGCCCATTACCACCAACGCTGGCTTCGCGGCGAACGCGCCTGAGGGCAAGTGAAAAGCGGACGACGAGCTGATTTCCAGACGTTATCCCATCCGGGAAGACATACCCATGCAAAAGCGAGTTTGGCGCTTCGAGCGTGTAGGTTGGTATGTGCGGGTGATCATTGTCCTGCTGGCTTTGGCCGGGCTGTCGGTAATGACCCGTTGAGCGACGCCCAATCGATAAGCCAGGATGGTCGACTAAAGACAGCGCGCAGCCTGATACACACCCGCGCGCCCACCCGGGAGTGGCAAGGCGGATGGGCGCGACGCTCCATAATTCCGGCGGCCGCGAGTCTCGGCCAAGCGTTCTGAACCAGGTTATGTGCTCGCCAGTCCTACTTCCAAACGCAATCAGTTGGGTACGCGTGATGAATGACTGGATCGACTTTCTCGAATGGCCTGCCATGGTCCTGACTGTGCTCGCTGCCTGGTGCATCGGCTCAGGGCGCCCAGGCCGGCGCAAACTGGGCTTCTGCTGCTTCATTGCCAGCAATGTGCTGTGGGCAATCTGGGGATGGCAGGCGCAGGCCTGGGCACTGATCATCCTGCAGGTTTTCCTGTGCGCCATGAACCTGCGGGGCTGGAAGAAAAACGCCGCGATGCAACCGGGCTGATCGCTTGAACTTTTCCCTCCCTCTTGGCTTCCCCTGCATACCCATCACGGAAATACACGGCTGCAGGAGCAAATTCCATGAGAGCATTGACCTACCACGGCGCAAACGATGTCAGGGTCGATACTGTCCCAGACCCCATCATTCAAGATCCGGACGATATCATCCTTCGGGTAACCGCAACCGCCATTTGCGGCTCGGATCTACACCTTTATCGGGGCAAGATCCCGCAGACCGAGGCGGGTGATATTTTTGGCCATGAGTTCATGGGGTCGTCGAGGATACCGGCAGGGCCGTTACCAACCTGCAGATCGGCGACCGCGTGGTGGTTCCTTTCGTCATTGCCTGCGGCAGTTGCTTTTTCTGCCAACACGACTTGTTCGCCGCCTGCGAAACCACCAACACCGGTCGCGGGTCACTCATCAACAAAAAAGGCATCCCGCCCGGAGCCGCACTCTTCGGATATAGCCATCTGTATGGAGGCATCCCCGGAGGGCAAGCTGATTACGTTCGAGTGCCGAAAGCCAATGTTGGCCCGTTCAAGGTGCCAACCGCGCTGGCTGATGACAAGGTGCTGTTTCTCTCCGATATCCTGCCAACCGCCTGGCAGGCAGTCCTCAACGCCGAGATCGGCCAGGGCTCTTCATTAGCCATTTATGGCGCGGGGCCGGTGGGTCTGCTGACTGCCGCCTGCGCGCGAATGCTCGGTGCCCAGACCATCTTCATGGTCGATGACAACGACTACCGTCTGACCTATGCCCAGGACGCTTACGGTGTCACCGCGATCAACTTCGAGCAGGATGACGACCCTGCCGACAGCATCATCCGCCAGACACCAGGCATGCGCGGTGTCGACGCGGTCATCGATGCCGTTGGCTTCGAGGCCAAGGGCAGCACCGCCGAAACAGTCATGACGGCATTGAAGATCGAAGGCAGCAGTGGCAAGGCCTTGCGCCAGAGCATTTCAGCTGTGCGCCGCGGAGGCATTGTCAGTGTCCCCGGCGTGTATGCCGGCTTCATCCACGCCTTCATGTTCGGCGACGCATTCGACAAAGGCCTCACGTTCAAGATGGGCCAGACACATGTGCAGAAATACCTGCCAGAGCTGCTTGAGCACATCGAGGCCGGTCGTCTGCAACCCGAGCGCATCGTCACCCACCGCCTCGCCCTGGAGGAAGCGACCATGGGCTACAGGATGTTCGACCAGAAACAGGACAACTGCCGCAAGGTCATTCTGGTTCCCGGCGCGGCATCCGGCACCTTAGGCCCCGAATACGTGTAAGCCACAGGAGACAAGCCCATGAACGACCTTGCCATGTATTTCTGGATTGCAGTGGCGGCCATTCTGTTGCTCATCGACTTATGGGCCATCGTGAGTGTGTTCAGAAGCGACCAGTCCGACGCCTGCAAAGTGCTATGGACCTTGGTGATCGTCGTGCTTCCGATCGTGGGCCTGGCCATCTGGGGCGTTGCCGGGCCGCGCGGTATCAAGCGCGGAACCGGGCCGACATCCGACGAACACAGCAAAGGTTGAACGTTTTGCAACGCACATCGAAAGGGGTCATTACCATGATCGATCAAGCGACAGGCATGAAACCAGGCGAACGTTACCGCGTGGAGAACGTCGAGCGCGCCCATCAATTCCCCGGCTTTTTTCTGGACGGTAGATATTACCTTGGCCCCGAACTGCTGACGGCTGTCGGCTGGCTTGAAGGCACGAAGTTCATTTATGACAGCCTGGATGCGGAGGGTGAGCCGGTATTCCCCGATCGGGTGGCCGGCACCATCGAGGGGCTGAAATTGGTGCTGGTCGACGGCACCGCCCTGGAGCTCTCGAGGATAGAAGCCCGTGTTTTCCTCGAATCTGCGACTGACGCGTTCGAGCAAGATTCACCGCCGGCCGAGCCTTCATGCTCAGCACAGGTAAAAGGCCCGTTGCGCGGCAAGGTCGTGGTCATCACCGGCGCTTCAAGTGGCATAGGGAGGGCCACCGCGCATGCGTTTGCCTGCAAAGGTGCTCGCCTGGTCCTGGCCGCACGGGATGAAGAAGCGTTGTTCGAGGTGCTGGACGAGTGCACCGATTGCGGGACGGACGCCGTGGCAATCACCACCGACGTTACCAGCAGCGATCAAATGCGAGCGCTGGCCGCACAGGCTGCCGAATTTGGCCATGGCCGGATCGATATCTGGGTCAACAACGCCGGCGTTGGTGTGGTCGGCAGCTTCGAGAAAACGCCGCTGGAAGCCCATGAACAGGTCATTCAAACCGACCTGGTCGGTTACCTGCGCGGCGCTCATGTGGCCCTGCCCTACTTCAAGGCGCAGCGCAGCGGCATCCTGATCAACACGCTGTCACTGGGCAGCTGGGTTGCCCAGCCCTATGCAGCGGCCTACTCGGCAAGCAAATTCGGCCTGCGTGGCCTGACCGATGCGCTGCGGGGAGAGTTGACGGAATTTGCCGATATCCATGTCTGCGATATCTATCCAGCGGTCATGGACACGCCAGGGTTCAGGGATGGCGGTAACTACACCGGCCATGCCCTCACCCCGCCTGGGCCGATCTACGATCCAGAACGGGTGGCAAAGGCCATGGTCGCATGCGCCATTTCCCCTCGTGCACACACCACGGTCGGCACCGCCGCCCGCCTTGCCCACCTGGCCAGCTTCCTCGTTCCAGGTCTACCGCAGGTTTCGGGATGGCTGACACGCTGGGGCATACACCGCAGTCCCCGTGCAACCATTTCCTCGGGCAATCTGTTCGAACCGCCGAGTGGCCGACGCCGCGTGGACGGTGGCTGGCGAAGCCGCAAAAACAACACACCGTTGTGGGTGGGTGCAGCTGTCCTGGGCATTATTGCCGGGCTAGTCATTACTCGCACGCAACGCAGGCGCCGCTGATGAGCGCGAGCACAAGTCATGCACGAGGGCGACCTCTACAGACTGACCCGACCGGTCCATTATCTGCGTGGGGGGCGCACCTGAGGGATACGTCTACGGCGCTAACCAACGGAGCGACATCAAGTTTTTCTTTCTCGTATCGCTGCCATTGAAGAGGGGGACCACCCTCCTCCCAATGCGCGATACGTAGCGATTGCAGCACGGGCCGCCTCTGTTTGCGCGACCGCTCGTGAATCTGAAGCCCTAAGCAGTTGTTGATCAGCGTTCAGGACGTTCAATAGACTTGCAGCGCCCTTCTGGTAGGCCGCAAATGACGATTGTCGCGCTTGCGCAAGGGATGCCTCCCCCTCGCCCAGGAACTGTGCCTGCTGCTGGCGGTTGACCAGTGCAGATAATGCGGTCTCGACGTCTTGCGAAGCTCCCAGCACGGCCTGTCGATAATAGGCCAAAGCTTCAGCCTCACGCCCTTTCGCCTGCTGGATTTCTGCATTGATCCGGCCAAAATCAAAAAGTCTCCATCGCAAGCCAAGAAACGCAGCCGCCTGGCTTGCCCCACCGGTGAAAAACTGACCGCCAGAGGTCGAAGCAGTGCCAACGAGTGCTCCCAGCGAAAACGTTGGATAATACTCACTGATTGCACTGCCAATAAGCGCGTTTGCAGACATGACTCTTCGCTCGGCAGCGATCAGATCAGGCCTGCGGCGCAGCAATTGGGCCGGCTCGCCGATGTCAGATAACTGAGGGGCCTTCGGAATGTGCGAGGGTGCTGCCATTTGAGTTCGATGGGTGCCTGGACTGCTGCCAAGCACAACGTCCAAGGCATTGAGTGCAGCATCAAGGTTTGCTCGCAAGCCTGGGATTGTTGCGTCAACTTGCGAGAGCTCGCCTTCGGTTTGGCGAACCTCATAGTCTGCCGCCAGCCCCTTTTGATTGAGCAGTTTGACTTTGCCCAAAAGCTCCCTCTGTGTTCTTGCCTGAGCTTGAGCAATGGCGAGACGAGCCTGAAGACCTCGAACGGTGATATAGATGTCGGCAGTCTGGGCTGCAATGGCAAGACGCGTCGCGACCGCACCGGCCTCGTACGCTTGGTACTGCGCCATAGCTGCCTCACGATTGCGTCGCAGCCCTCCAAACAGATCGATTTCCCAGCTTGCATCGAGATTCAGCTCGTAACTGCTCCCGTAGCGGTCGTAGCCCGGTGTTGAATTCAAGACCTGACCTAACGGTGTCTCGATCGATTGACGTGAACGAGCTGCTTGGCCATTCACGCTCGCCGAAGGCACGAGTGCTGCGGTAGCGGAACCGAGGGTTGCCCGAGCTTGCACAACGCGGGCCTGGGCTTGGGCAAGCTCAAGATTTTGCCCTATCGCTTCAGTCACGAGTGTGCTCAGCAGCGGATCTCCAAACCCATCCCACCAATTATCGAGTTTGTCGGCCCTCGCGCCTGGCGTGGCAGCCAGCCCGGCACTACTGATGTAATGATGGGCCAGCGGTGCGTTTGGCTGTTTATAATCCGGGCCAACCATGCACCCTGCAGAGAGGCTGGAACTCAGCAGCAGAGCAATAGTTCGGTAGGGAAGCATGATGATTCTCGTAGACCAAGAGCGGCAGTGACCATATCATGTTTTGGTCACAGCCTGTCAACCCGTTCCAGGACGCTTCCAATGACTAAACCTTCTCCACCCTCGCCGGCGCGAGGGCCTGCTGACCACGATGTGAGGGATCAGATCATCCAGGCTGCGATGGAGCACTTCGCCCACTATGGGTATGACAAAACCACTGTCTCGGATCTGGCAAAATCAATCGGCTTCTCAAAGGCCTACATCTACAAATTTTTTGAATCCAAGCAAGCGATCGGCGAGGTGATCTGCTCCAGTCGGCTGGCGCTCATCATGCAACGCGTCGAGGCGGCCACTGGCAATGCCCCCAGTGCCTCGGAGAAGCTAAGGCGTCTATTCCGTAATATCGCAGAGGCTGGGGCTGATCTTTTCTTCCAGGAGCGAAAACTCTACGACATAGCCGCAGTGGCATCGCGTGACCAGTGGTCGTCGGTCAAATCCCATGAAGCCAATATCAGCAGGTTAATTCAAGAGATCCTGATACAGGGCCGCAGCGCGGGAGAATTCGAACGCAAGACACCAGTGGATGAGGCGACGCTGGCCATCTTTCTGATCATGAGGCCCTACGTAAATGCCGCGCTCCTTCAGCATAACCTGGACACGCTTGAGGATGCGGTCATCCAACTGCCGGCCTTGATACTCAGAAGCCTCGCCCCCTAGCAGATTGTGACCATTGACAATATTGGTCACCAGTAGAAAAATGGGATTCCTACATCGCCTTTTGAGAAAGGGATCCCATGCGCCTGCGTCCTGCCGCCTTAGTCGGTTGCTTACTGCCACTCGCCCTCGTAGCTTGCGGGGACTCTTCACCTGGAAAGGACCCGAGAGATAAACCGCCAGTCGTGAAAGCGGTCTCAGTGCAGGACGCGTCAGAACTTGCACGTTCGTTTTCCGGGGTTGTGGTAGCTCGCACGCAGAGTGACCTCGGCTTCCGAGTATCCGGAAAGATCTTGCAGCGCCTGGTCGATACCGGACAAACAGTCGAACGCGGTCAGCCCTTGATGCGCCTGGATCCGGTGGATCTGAATCTGCAGGCGCGCGCGCAGCAAGAGGCAGTAACTGCTGCTCGGGCACGGGCCAAGCAGACCAGTGACGACGAAGCTCGCTATCGAGGGCTGGTGGCCGAGGGCGCGGTCTCGGCATCGTCTTACGACCAGATCAAAGCTGCGGCTGATGCCGCCAAGGCGCAACTCAGTGCCGCGCATGCTCAGGCTGACGTTGCCAGGAACGCCACTGAATATGCGGTCTTGCTAGCCGACGCCGACGGTGTAGTGATGGACACGCTGGCCGAACCGGGCCAGGTCGTCAGTGCTGGCCAAGCAGTTGTAAAGCTGGCCAGGGCTGGGCAACGAGAAGCTGTCGTCTACTTGCCAGAAACGCTTCGACCGGCGCCTGGCTCGACTGCACTCGCCACGCTATTTGGCAAGCCTGCACAGGCCGTACCTGCTCATCTGCGCTTACTTTCAGATGCTGCAGACCCGATTACGCGCACATTCGAGGCCAGGTACGTGCTCACTGGGCCTTTGGCGAGCGCGCCATTAGGTGCAACCATTACGCTTGATATTCCAAATACTGATACGCATTTTGACGCAAAGCAGATACCCATCGGCGCACTCTTTGACCCGGGTAACGGAGCCGGGGTCTGGGTGATAGCTGGCCAGCCGGCCAAGGTGTCGTGGCGCGCGGTGGAAGTGCTAAGTGTCAGTGACGAAAAAGCTGTCGTGAAGAGTGATCTGAACGCTGGCGATCGGATCGTGGGACTGGGTGCGCATCTGCTGCGCGATGGTGTTGAGGTCATGGAACAGGCTCAAACAGCTCAGGTCACGGAGCACCAGCCATGAGCCAGCTTCGTTTCAACCTGTCCGCGCTCGCAGTACGCGAGCGATCAATCACCCTCTTCCTGATTGTGCTGATCGCCTTCGCCGGAACGCTGGCCTTCTTCAAACTGGGCCGTGCAGAAGATCCGCCCTTCACCGTCAAGCAGATGACGATTATCACTGCCTGGCCCGGCGCCACTGCACAAGAGATGCAAGATCTGGTGGCCGAACCGTTGGAAAAACGCATGCAGGAGCTGCGTTGGTATGACCGTACCGAAACCTACACCCGGCCCGGGTTGGCATTCACGATGGTTTCGCTGCAAGACAAGACCCCGCCTTCGGCGGTTCAGGAGGAGTTCTACCAGGCCCGCAAGAAAGCGGGTGATCAGGCCAAGCTCATGCCAGCGGGCGTGATTGGCCCAATGCTCAATGATGAATTCTCGGACGTGACATTTGCAGTCTACGCGCTCAAAGCCAAAGGCGAACCGCAGCGCCAGCTGGTACGCGACGCCGAAACACTGCGCCAGCAGCTGCTGCACGTGCCGGGCGTCAAGAAGGTCAACATCATCGGGGAACAGGCTGAACGGATATTCGTGTCCTTTTCTCATGACCGCCTGGCCACACTCGGCATCACGCCACAGGACATTTTCTCGGCCCTGGACAACCAGAATGCCCTGTCACCGGCGGGTTCGGTGGAAACGCAGGGGCCACACGTGGTGGTCAGGGTTGACGGCGCCTTCGATCAACTGACAAAGATTCGCGAAACCCCTGTGGTCGCTCAGGGCCGCGCCCTGAAACTGTCGGATGTGGCTGACGTTGAACGCGGCTATGAAGATCCCGCGACGTTCCTGGTACGCAACGATGGCGAGCCAGCCTTGCTGCTTGGCATTGTCATGCGCGAAGGCTGGAACGGCCTCGACCTAGGCAAAGCCCTGGAGGCCGAAACAGCCAAAATCAACGAAAGCATGCCTTTGGGCATGACGCTCAGCAAGGTCACCGATCAGGCAGTAAACATTACGTCCTCCGTCGACGAGTTCATGATCAAGTTTTTTGTTGCCCTGCTGGTCGTGATGCTCGTCTGCTTCCTCAGCATGGGCTGGCATGTCGGCGTTGTCGTCGCAGCCGCGGTGCCATTGACACTGGCGATCGTATTCGTGGTGATGGCAGCAACAGGCAAGAATTTCGACCGGATTACGCTGGGTTCGCTCATCCTGGCCTTAGGGTTGCTGGTCGACGACGCGATCATCGCCATCGAAATGATGGTCGTGAAGATGGAGGAAGGTTACGACCGCATCAAGGCTTCGGCATATGCCTGGAGCCACACGGCAGCCCCCATGCTGTCCGGCACACTGGTTACCGCCATCGGATTCATGCCTAACGGTTTCGCCCAGTCCACTGCCGGCGAATACACCAGCAACATGTTCTGGATTGTCGGCATCGCCCTGATCGCATCCTGGGTGGTGGCGGTAGCGTTCACCCCCTACCTGGGCGTGAAGCTGTTGCCTCAGATCAAGGCGATTGAAGGTGGTCATGCCGCTATTTACAACACCCGTCATTACAACCGATTCCGCACTTTGTTGGGCTGGGTGATCGCACATAAATGGCTCGTGGCAGGCACCGTGGTTTCGACATTTGTGGCCGCCGTGCTTGGCATGGGATTGGTAAAGAAGCAGTTCTTCCCGACCTCCGACCGCCCCGAAGTGCTTGTGGAGCTGCAGATGCCTTATGGCACCTCCATCGAACAGACAAACGCCACTGCAATCAGGGTTGAGTCCTGGCTACGTCAGCAAGAGGAGGCAAAGATTGTCACCACTTACATCGGCCAAGGCCCGCCCCGCTTCTTCCTGGCAATGGCCCCTGAGTTGCCCGACCCGTCCTTTGTCAAGATTGTGGTCCTGACCGAAAACCAGGGCGCTCGTGAGGCCCTCAAGCATCGTCTTCGGGAGGCGGCCTCCGAAGGTCTGGCACCCGGCGCTCAAGTGCGGGTAACACAACTGGTATTCGGGCCCTACTCCCCCTACCCGGTCGCCTATCGGGTGATGGGCCCGGATGCCTCGCAACTGCGCCAGATTGCAGCACGCGTCCAAAGCGTGCTGCAGGCGAGCTCCATGATGAAGACCGTCAATACCGACTGGGGCCCGCTTGTTCCCACGCTTCACTTCTCCCTGAATCAAGATCGCCTGCAGGCGGTTGGCCTGACGTCCGCCTCGGTGTCGCAGCAGCTTCAATTCCTGCTGACCGGTGTGCCGATCACGTCGATCAGGGAAGATATCCGCTCTGTGCAGGTTGTAGGGCGTGCCGCTGGCCAGATCAGACTCGATCCCGCCCAGATCGAGAATTTCACCCTGGTAGGCTCGAACGGTCAGCGCGTTCCTGTTTCGCAGATCGGTGATGTGAGTATTCGTATGGAGGATCCCATCCTCCGCCGCCGCGACCGAACGCCCACCATGACAGTGCGGGGTGACATCGCCGAAGGGCTGCAGCCGCCTGATGTATCCACGGCGATCTGGAAAGACCTCCAGCCCATCGTCAGGCAGCTGCCTGCGGGCTACAAAATCGAAATGGCAGGCTCTATCGAGGAGTCGGCCAGGGCCAGCCAGGCTATCGTCCCTCTCCTGCCGATCATGATTGCCCTGACGTTGTTGATCATCATACTGCAGGTGCGCTCTATCTCGGCGATGGTCATGGTGTTTCTGACTTCACCGCTGGGGTTGATCGGCGTAGTACCCGTATTGCTGCTGTTCGGCCAACCGTTCGGCATCAACGCGTTAGTCGGCTTGATCGCGCTCTCCGGGATTCTGATGCGCAACACCCTCATCCTGATCGGGCAGATTGACCACAACCAGCTTGAAGGACTTGCCCCCTTCGACGCTGTGGTCGAGGCCACAGTGCAACGCGCACGCCCGGTCTTGCTTACGGCATTGGCAGCCATCCTGGCCTTCATCCCCCTCACCCACTCGGTGTTCTGGGGCACCTTGGCCTACACCCTGATCGGAGGCACGTTCGTGGGCACGATCATGACCTTGGTGTTCCTGCCGGCGATGTATTCCATCTGGTTCAAGATCCACCCAGATAGCCGCATTGCCAAGCCAGCAGCTGCACGCCGCGCCTGATTGAACATTGCCTGCAACCCGTGCGCGCCCGGTGTCATTCGTGGCGCGCTCATGATCCAACGAGAGGTCGAAATGGCTCACAACGTTATTCAAAAGCGCATCGTGGTGACCGGCACCGGCGTTGTCAGCCCGCTGGGCTGTGGCGTAACGGAAGTATGGCGTCGATTGCTGGCTGGCCAGTCCGGGATTCGCGCGCTTGCTGCCGATATCGTCGAAGGCACTGGCGTGTCAGTGGGCGGCAGCGTGCCCACATTGGCCGAGGATGCCGTGGCAGGCTATCAACCCGAGCAGGTCATCCACGCCAAGGAACGCAAGAAAATGGATCGATTCATCGAGTTTGCGCTGGTAGCAGCGGATGAAGCATTGCAGCAAGCCGGCTGGCATCCCGAGCGTCAGGCGGAACGCGCGCGAACCGCCACCGTCATCGCTTCCGGAGTCGGTGGCTTCGGCGCCATCGCAGAGGCGGTGCGCACCACTGACACACGTGGCCCTCGCAAGTTGTCGCCCTTCACGGCGCCATCGTTCCTGGCCAATATGGCAGCGGGTCATGTCTCCATACGCTACGGTTTCGAAGGCCCACTTGGGGCACCCGTCACAGCGTGCGCTGCGGGGGTGCAGGCCATCGGCGATGCCGCTCGGCTCATCAGAAGCGGCGAAGCGGATATCGCGATCTGCGGTGGCGCCGAAGCGGCAATCGATCGCGTGACGCTAGGCTGCTTTGCGGCTGCACGAGCGCTCAGCACGGGCTTTTCGGATAGCCCTGAGCAAGCCTCCCGTCCTTTCGATAGCCAACGGGACGGGTTTGTCATGGCTGAAGGGGCTGGCTTGCTGGTGATCGAGTCGCTGGAACATGCGCTGGCCCGTGGCGCCAAGCCCCTGGCCGAGCTGGTCGGCTACGGAACGAGCGCTGATGCCTACCATCTGACCGCTGGTCCCGAAGACGGAAGCGGTGCCAGGCGTGCCATGCAACTCGCGCTGCAACAGGCGTCGGTAGCGCCTGGGGACGTGGACCATATCAATGCGCATGCGACTTCTACCCAGGTTGGCGACAAGGGTGAACTTTCAGCGATTCGCGCCGTATTCGGTAGCGGCAGCGGCGTGGCGATTACATCGACCAAATCGGCCACCGGCCACCTCTTGGGGGCGGCAGGCGGTATCGAAGCCATTTTCACGGTGTTGGCGCTGCAAGACCAGATCGTTCCCCCCACGCTCAACCTGACTCAAGTCGATGATGCTGCGCTTGGCCTTGACCTGGTTGCAGGAACAGCCCGTGAAATGCCCATCGAATACGCCTTGTCCAACGGTTTCGGATTCGGTGGTGTGAACGCCAGCGTGCTGTTCCGCCGCTGGGAGGCCAACGTATGAACAGCCAACTCGAAACCCACGCCAACGAAGCTGACGGCGAGACTCAGAGGGCCAACGTTCTGACGGCCAAGGTCATCCTTCTACTGGCAGCACTCGCTGCCATCAGCAACTTGTCCACCAATATCATCCTGCCCGCTTTTCCTGAAATGGCTCGACAGTTCAACGTCTCATCCCAGAAACTCGGGCTGACGCTCTCCAGCTTTTTCATCACCTTCGCCTTCGCCCAATTATTGGTAGGGCCGCTTGCCGATCGCTATGGCCGCAAGCGGCTGGTAGTGGGTGGGCTGATGATTTTCGTGGTGGGTACGTTTTGGGCGGCTAACGCCGCCACATTCGACATGCTGATCCTCGGACGAGTAATCCAGGCAATTGGCGTGTGTGCCGCCGCGGTTCTGGCCAGAGCCATCGCTCGCGATCTTTATGAGGGTGAGAACCTGGCACGCGCGTTATCGCTGACGATGATCGCTGCCGCCACAGCACCAGGCTTCTCACCTTTGATCGGCAGTATGCTGAACACCACTTTGGGTTGGCGTGCACTTTTTGTAGTCGTCGGCATGTCGGCAATCCTTATCGCGCTGTTCTACGCCAGAGGGATAGGTGAAACCCTTCCTGGCCGTCGTCGGGTGACTCAATCAGTACCTGCGGTCCTGATCGCATACGTCAAACTGGCGTCCAACCGTCTCTTCATTTTGCCCGCACTGGCGACCAGCCTGCTGATGAGCGGCTTATTCGCCTCGTTCGCCGCTGCGCCGTCCATCTTGATGGACGGTATGGGGCTTAACTCGCTCCAAGTGGGTCTGTATTTCGCGGCAACTGTCTTCGTAGTCTTTGCCGCTGGCTTGGCTGCTCCTCGCCTGGCTCACCGTTGGGGTAGCCGAGCCATCACCTTATCAGGCCTAGCGACTGCGTGTTTGGCGGGTGCATTGCTGCTGGTAGGCCCGAGCAATCCAAGCTTGGGCTGGTACTCATTGTCGATGGTGCTTTTCCTATGGGGTATGGGTATTGCCAATCCGCTGGGAACGGCCTTGACCATGACACCGTTCGGGAAAGAAGCAGGACTGGCCTCAGCCCTTTTGGGATTCCTCACCATGGCAATCGGAGCAGTGTCGACCTGGATGGTTTCAACGCCGAAGTTTCCCACTGTTGCCATACTGGGAACGACCCAAACTGCAGTGTGCTTGCTAGCAATCATGCTGTTCGCGTGGTATGCCAAACGAAAGGTACCACACAGCACTCAGCGCACATGAGCTAACTCAACTCGACAAATCTCTCCAGTAGGTCCCTCAGCCCCACCGGCACTGGTCGCCGATTATGGCGGTCAACGAAAACGTGCACAAAATGCCCGCTCGCGACCGCCTGCTTATGGCCTTCGACCCCAGCGACTACGTTTCAGCTCGCCCCAGGCAACGCATTCTAGGTCAGCGTTGATCTTGTCCAGCAGTTTTCTCCCACTCCAGCAGCCACACGCGAAGCGGCTTCCTGCCTCTACCTGGTCAAGAACACGGACATGATTTGCAATCTAACCTAAATGTTATGTTATAACTAACTAAATTAAACGTTACCTCTGGCTCGACTGCGAACCGTCCATGGCCGGCAACCGGTCCCAGGCCGGGCCCGTCGCGCGCTGCTGACCGATGAGGAAAGGGCCCAGGGAACGGAAGGCTGGATGAAGCTGACCAACCCCTTCCCCGGCTGGAACTGATTCATACCCCTTGCTGCTACGTGCAAGGCTCCCACCACTGGATAGACATGATGAGCTCAGCATTACCCGACGTTTCCGTCACCGACCTGGCCCACAGCCTAAGCCCGTTGCAATGGGTCGGCATGCAGGGTATCGACCTGCCGGTAAGGATCGAAGAACCGACCTACCAGCGCGAGCTACACGCCCGGGCGGATGTCCAGGTCGACCTGCCGGCGCCGCACGTCAAAGGCATTCACATGTCCAGGCTGTATTGCCTGCTGGACGCTTGGGGGCAGGCTGCGGCGGTGTCGCCGGCAAGCCTCTTCGCGCTGTTGCAGGAGATGATCGACAGCCATCAGGATTGCGGAAGCCGCAATGCCAGGTTGCGCCTGGATTTCGATTTGCTGGTTCGCCGCCCTGCGCTGGTGACCGAGGGCCTCTCTGGCTGGAAGTCGTACCCGGTTCACGTGCTCGCCACGAAGGTCGGCGGGGCACTGAACCTGAGTATCGAGGTCAGGATCGGCTATTCCTCGACCTGCCCGTGCTCGGCCGCTCTCTCCCGACAATTGATTGAGGACGGCTTCCTGCGAACCTTCAAGGACCAGCCGCTGCTCGAAGCCAGCGCCGTCGCGCAGTGGCTGCGCAGCAACGCGTCGCTGGCGACGCCACATAGCCAACGCAGCGAAGCTCGAGTGCGCGTCACGGTACCTTCCGATGCCCCGGATCTCGGGTTGCTGGCCCTGATCGACCAAGTCGAAGGCGCTTTGCGCACGCCGGTTCAGACCGCCGTAAAACGGGCTGACGAACAGGCTTTCGCAGCGCTCAACGGGCAGAACCTGATGTTCGTCGAAGACGCTGCGCGGCGTATTCAGGCAAGCCTGCGCGGTTACCGCGATAGCCAAGTGCACGTTCGCCACCTGGAAAGCCTGCACCCGCACGATGCCTCGGCCTGGTCCGCCCCGCAGGCATCTGCGCCTGACCAACAAGAATCATTTGCAACCGGTAATGAGCGCTAACCACTGGTGTTACGTTATTACATCTAATAACATGCGTATCCCAACACATGAACATTTCCTCATCAGGATTCATTTGTCAGGCCTGACGCAAGGCGGCCCCTCTACTCGTAAGGGTTTCTAGTCATCTTTGATGCAGCACCGCCCGAAGCAGCGCGCGGCATCGATGTTGGCATCGAGTGCAGCCTGATGGTGTATCCGTTGTGATCCCCTTCGAGCTCGTGGACAGTGCCCAAGTCAGGACGCACCAAAAAATGCAACGTTATAGCGTGAAAAACGGAGACTTTACGTGAACCCTCGTGCCCCCCTTCTGGCCGGCCTGACGCTGGGCTTGTTCGGCCAGCCGATTTCAGCGGCACAACCCTTGCTGCTGAACGAAACCTCCATCACCGACGCCTACCTCGAAGAGCGCGCCGACGGGCCGGTGCAAGGCTATCGTGCCAACCGCTCTGCCACCGCCACCCGCACCGATACCGACCTGCGCGACACGCCGCAGAGCATCGACGTGGTGCCCGCACAGGTGATCAAGGACCTCAACACCACCCGCATCGACCGCGCCCTGGACTTTGCGGGTGGCGTGTCGCGGCAGAACAACTTCGGCGGCCTGACTTTCCTCAACTACAGTGTGCGCGGCTTCACCACGGGCGAGCTGTACAAGAACGGTTTCGCCATCAACCGCGGCAGCTACAGCGCGCCGGACACGTCCAACATCGAACGCATCGAAGTGCTCAAAGGCCCGGCGGCCAGCCTGTACGGCCGTGGCGACCCTGGCGGACTGGTCAACATCGTCACCAAGCGCCCCCAGGCCGAAGCCTTCAGTACCCTCACCCTCAGCGCAGGCAGCTGGGACCGCTACCGCACCGCCCTGGACGCCAACTCGCCGCTGGACAGCGAGGGGAATCTGCTGGGCCGGATCAACCTCGCCGTCGAAGACAACGACAGCTTCCGCGATCATGTCGGCAGCGAGCGCCGTATCGTCAGCCCCTCCCTGAGCTGGCAACTGTCACCCGACACCCGACTGATGATCGACACCGAGTTCTCCCGCACCGAGTCGGTGTTCGACCGCGGCATTCCGGCGGTCAACGGCGAAATGGGGTCGGTCAAGCGCTCGACCTTCCTTGGCGAGCCGAATGACGGCGAGATCCGCAACGACAACCAGACCCTCGACGTGGCGCTGGAACACGTGCTCAACGACAACTGGACGCTGCGCCTGGCCAACCACTACACCCAGGGTACGCTCAAGGGCAACAGCTCCGAGCCCCAGGCCCTGGTGGGCACCACCATCACGCGCTTCTATCGCGAACGCGACTTCGAATGGAACGACAACATCACCCAGGCTGAGCTGCACGGGCAGTTCGAGCTGGGTGGCTGGCAGCATCAGACCCTGGTCGGGCTGGAGTACGAAAACTACCGCAACAGCCAGAAGTACCCGCAAAGCGCCACCTCCGCAGCGTATGGGCTGGATATCTACAACCCGGTATACAGCAAGCCGAAGCCGGCCATCACCCGTGCCAACGACTTCTTCGAGCACACTGAAAGCTATGCGATCAACCTGCAAGACCAGATCGCCTTCACCGAGCGCTTGCGCGGGTTGCTGGGCATACGCCTGGAGCGCTTCGAGCAGACCTCGCAGAACCGCACCATGGGTCTGAGCAACAGCCAGGAAAAGGACGTTGCCACACCGCGCATTGGGGTGTTGTATCAACTGACCCCGCAAGTCGGCGTGTTCGCCAACGCATCCACTTCGTTCAAACCCAACACCATCGGCACCCAGGGCCAGGTGTACAAGCCTGAAAAGGGCTTGGGTTACGAGACCGGGGTCAAGCTCGACCTTCTCGACAGCCGCCTGGGCGCGACCATCGCCTTGTTCCATATCGACAAGGAGAACGTCATCACCACCGACGCCCTTGGCGAGAGCGTGGCGGCGGGCGAAGCGCGCAGCCAAGGCCTGGACCTGCAGTTCAGCGGCCAGCTGACCGACGCGTTGCGAGTGATCGGCGCCTACGCCTACATCGACGCCGAGGTCACCAAGGGCGACGCAGCCCTGCCCAAAGGCAGCGACTTGCTCGGCATCGCCCGTAACAGCGGCAGCCTGATGGGCGTGTACGAATTCCAGGACGGTGCCCTGCGCGGCTCGGATGTGGGCGCGGCGGTGAACTACGTCGGCGAACGCTCCGGCCAGGCCGGCAGCGACTTCACCCTGGACGCCTACAGCACGGTCGACCTGTTGGCGCACTACAAAGCCAGCGAACAGGTCACCGTCGGCCTTAACCTCAACAACCTGTTCGACCGCAAGTACTACGAACGCTCGTACAACAGCGCTTGGGTGCTGCCCGGGGAGCCACGCAACTTCAGTGTAAGCCTGACCCTGAGCCTTTGAACCGAGGAACCATCATGCATCCATCGTTGAAAGTCGCTTCCCTGCTGACCCTGATGGTCAGCGTCAACGCAGGCGCCCACGGCCTGTGGACCGAGGAGCGACGTGGCAATATCGAGGCCGTATACGGCCACGGCGCCGAGGATAACGCCTACAAGGCGGAAAAGATCAAGCGCGCCTGGGCGTTCGACGCGACCGGGAACATGGTCCCGGTCACGGTCAAGCGCCTGGCGGATCATGCCGTGCTGCAACCACTTACCCCGCCTGCGGCACTTGCCGTGCTGCTGGACAACGGGCCTTGGTCGCAGCGCCCGGACAGGCAATGGGTCAATCAGGATCGCACCCACGTCAAGGATGCGATCGCCTCCACCCACAGCTTGAAGTACAGCCTGGCAATCTACCAGCGCGGTGCTCGCCTGCCGAAACTGAACATGCTGCGTTTGGCGATTATCCCCCTGAGCGACCCTCTGCAAGTCGGGCCAGGCAAGACGCTGGAAGTGCAGGTGCTGCTCGATGGCAAGCCGGCTGCGGATATACCGCTGCAGGGTGATTACCGGGGCGCCCCTCACCAGGTCAGCGCCACCACCGACAAGCAAGGCCGGGCACGTATCACCGTACGCAATGAAGGACTCAACATCATCGCGGCCCAGGCTACCCTGCCAATGGCAGACGGCAGCCCCGTGGCCCAGCAGAGCCTGTTCAGTTCACTGTCGTTCCTGGGTGAGCCGCACCACGAGTAAACTAAGCGACCTACCTCGGCCATGACGGCCGAGGTATGGCAGTTGGAGGCGTTCGGAATGAGTGCCTGCAACCAGCATCCGCACCATGACCATTGGCACAAGCCCAGCTGCGGCCACACGGCAATCGAACACGATGGGCATGTCGATTACCTGCATGATGGGCACTTGTATCACATGCAGGGCGATCATGTCGATGAACACACTAGGTCGCGTTTGCCGAGCTCCCAGCGCTAATTGAAGAGGTCAACACTTGCGGGCGCTCCTCGGGCGCTACCACCGGGGCAGCAGGCATCCGGTATTGGTTCTCCCACTTCGCCACAACCAGAGGCGCCAGTGCGTTGCCCAAGACATTCAGCGCCGTGATCGGCATGTCCATCAAGCGATAGACTCCGGCGATGAACGCAATACCTTCCACCGGCAGACCGGCACTGGTCAGCGTAGCGGTCAAGATGACGAACATGGCACCCGGGACGCCGGCTGCGCCCTTGGAGGTCAGCACCATGATGATGATCAGCATCGCCTGGTCAGCCAAGCTCAGGGGAATCTCATAGAGCTGCGCGATGAACAGCGTGCCGATGCCCACGAACAGCGATGCGCCATCCAGATTGAAGGAATAACCCGTAGGGATAACCAACGTAGCAATCGAACGCGGCGCACCGTAGGCCTCGACCTTTTCAATCAGCTGGGGCATGACAGTCGCCGAGGCGGCGGTACTGAACGCCAGGATCAACTCATCCTTGATCGCCTTGATCAGGTCGAAGATGTTGATCCCTGCAACCTTCGCGATGCCGCCCAGCACAACCACGCCGAACAGAATGACCGCGACATAGGTGACGGCAATCAGTTTTGCCAGAGGCAGCAACGCGGAAAGCCCGAAGTTGGCGACCGTCACGCCGATCAGGCCAAAGATCCCGATGGGTGAGTAGTGCATCACGATATGCGTCACCTTGAACATCGTCGCGGAAATGGCATTGACTACCGCGATCAACGGCATTTTCTTCTCTTTGTCCAGAGCACTTAGCCCAAAGCCGAACATGACCGAGAAGAACAGGACAGGCAGCAGCTTTCCTTGCGCCATTACACCGACGATATTGTCCGGGATGATGTTGAGGATGACTTGACCAAACCCAGTGTTCTCCGAGGTAGACGGAAGCGAGAGCGTTTGGGTGTTTGCCAGGGTCGTCAAGTTGGCACCTACGCCTGGCTGCGCAAGATTGCCAACCAGCAGGCCACACACAATTGCGATGCTGGTCACGACGAAGAAGTAGAACAGGGCTTTCACCCCGACCCGCCCTATCGCCTTGCTATCACCATTGCCTGCGATCGCGCCGACCATGCACGCGAATACGAGGGGTACGACAATCATCTTCATCATCTTGATGAAAATGTCGCCGACGGGTTGTAAAAGGCTGCTGATTATCCAGGCTTTATACTCGGGAAAGAAATTGAGAAGTGCCCCCACTACAACCCCGAGCACAAGACCTGCAATAATTCTAGTCACCAGACTAGTCTTTGCCATACGTCCTCCAGTTATTATAATTTGGACTGTACATTGGCCGGCAAAATGCCAAACACATCGTTGGAGCCTGTTATTTTTATTGAGTGGCCACTCATTGATACACGCCTCTTATCTCACGCAGACAAAGCGGGAGGCGCATCCCGAAGGTTTATGCCAATCAGGTGGCAAATACACCTTCAAAGTCCTTGAACCCTTTGATCTCGATCGGGTTGCCACTGGGGTCCAGGAAAAACATCGTTCGCTGCTCTCCAGGTTGGCCCGGGAATCGTACAACCGGCGGTATGTCGAACTGCACACCATAAAGCGCCAGGCGGTCTGCCATCGCGAACCAGTCATCCAGATGCAGCACCAAGCCGATATGCGGCATCAACACTTCATGGTCGCCGACTTTGCCGGTGCGGGTAGTTGGAAAAGGAACACCTTTGTGAAGCGAAATCTGGTGACCGAAGAAATCGTAATCCACATAAGTTTCACTCGTGCGGCCTTCTTTGCAGCCAAGAATGTTACCGTAGAAGTTACGAGACGCTTCGAGGTCTGTAACATGGTATGAAACATGAAATAACGATTTCATAACTACCCTCTTTGGTTTCCGATAGAACTTTTGGGGAGGTTAGCGTAGCCTCGCGCACGTGCTAAAGCGCATTTTTCCATCTCTCAGCGAAAGGAAATGTTTTGGACACTCGATTTCTCGAAAGCCTGATTGCGGTAATAGAAACTGGCTCGATTGCCGCAGCTGCTCGACGGGAAAACCTGACAGCACCTGCAGTCAGCCAACGTATACAAGCACTCGAGAAGTCACTGGCGTGCGAACTCCTGATCCGAAGCGCACACGCTGTCGAACCGACCGAGAAATGCCTGTCATTGCTGCCGAAGATTCGAGATCTGATCCAGGGGGCAGCAGAGCTGAAAGAGGATCTGGACACCAGTAGCCTGTCGGGGTATCTCGAGATCGGTGCGATCTCTACAGCGTTGACAGGCATATTGCCAGAGGCCATGAATCAGCTATCAAGCATTGCCCCGCAACTGAGGCTACGCATCACGCCAGGGGACTCGCGCAGACTTTACGAACAAGTAGCCTGCGGAGAGCTCGATGCGGGAATCATGGTATGTCCGCCCTTCACCGTCCCCAAAACCATTCGTGTACAGGTGCTTCGAGAAGAACCCCTGATGCTTTTGACCAAAGACCCGATTGACAAGCGCGACATCCGCTCGACGATTCTTGGTCGAAACCTGATTCGATATGACTCAAATGCCTGGGGTGGGCAGATTGCACAGCAGTACTTGAATGACAATAACCTGCAACCCGATGTCCTCTGTAATCTGGATGCGCTAGATGCAATCTACATCATGGTCGCAAAAGGTATGGGGGCCTCCGTCGTCCCGCTATGGGCGGGATTGAAAACGGACGACGTACAGGCAACACCCGTGTCGGACGCTGACCGCTACATGCGCCAGGTAGTCCTGCTTTACAAGTCCAACCCCAGAAGGCCTAAAGCGGTGGAGGCTTTGAAGGAACAGCTTATGAATAACTGCAGCTTCCCATCGATCACACACGCGCTGCGTTGACTGCCTCAGCCATCATGCTTGAACTGACTCGGGGCCGGATCTCACCACGCCCATACTGGCAACAACAGGAGTGGCGGCCTACCTCTCCGAGGGTGTCGCCCATCTCGTTACCCCTGCGCATTTTAACCCGGCTGCAGCCGGCATGCCGCGCGCTTGTTTGCACACGCGGGCAGTGGACTTGTGCTTTACGAACTCCGCGCTCTTGCTGCCGAACTCATCGGTGAGCACTGAGTCTCGGTGGGCCTGTACATGAAGCCGACATTGCTGCGATCGCCCTCCCCCGACAGTACCCGATTGACTATTCGTGCTTGAAAAATCCCCCCTGTTCAGATGCACCAGAAGATGTAGAATCGCTCGCCAACCTCTAAACCTGATCATTCAGTTGTCACGCCGAGTCCTGCAATGAAGCTGGCCCACCACACACGATCACAGGTCGCCTGGGTGCTGTATTTCAGCATCTTGTTCGGCTCGTTGCTGTGCGCCATGGGCCATGGGCAAATGGCCGGGTTGCGCCTGGCTGGCATGGATGATGCCGCCTGGTGCACGGCCGACAGCAGCGGCATGGTCCAAGGTGAGCAAGACTTCAGCGATCCGAGCCTGCCTGCCGGCGGTGACTGCGTGATCGCCAGCCTGTTCAGCGCCACACTGCTGGCCGTATTTTTCGGCCTACTGACCCTGCTCGCCGGCGAGCCGGGCAGCCCTTTACCCAACCAACCTCCGCCACGCCTGCCCAAGCAGCGTTGGCCACTGGTCAATCCCCGCGCCTCTCCCGCTTCGCTTCTCGCGTTCTGACATCGCCACGTCCCCGTGCCGCCTGATCGGCAGCGGGCGTGTGCTCACCGATTTCAGCCAGGAAGCCTTGCATGTTCCGCATGACCACTTTGGCGCTGCTCGTTGGCAGCGCAACCTGTGCCTGGGCGCAGGATGACACCCTGACCCTGCCGGCCAGCACTGTCACGGCCACAGCCAATCAACCCACGGAGGCAACCCGCCTTGACCTTGATCGCCCCATCGAAAGCGGCTCGCGGCTGAACCTGAGCGCCAGGGAGAACCCCGCCTCCGTCAGCGTTGCCGACCGCAAGACCATGGAGCGCATTGGCGCACGTAACTTCCAGGACGCCGCCAATGCACTGCCCGGGGTTAACGCCTCGGCTCCGCCCGGCTGGGGGGGATATGTGGCGTACCGAGGGTTCAACGGTGCCCAGATCAGCCAGTTGTTCAATGGCATCAGTTTGCAGTATGGCGGCGCGGCGCGCCCGGTGGGCGCCTGGATCTACGACCGCGTCGAATTGCTCGGCGGGCCGTCCTCCTTCCTCAACGGCAGCGGCGCTGTCGGTGGCAGCCTCAATTTCATCACCCGGCTGGCAAGCCGTGACGAAGACACCTTCGAAGGGCGCGTCAGCTATGCACGCTACGACACCATGGAAACGTCGATCGCCTTCAACAAGGCGCTGAACACGGGCGACGGCCCACGCCACTATGCACGCCTCGACTACAGCCGCACCAGCACCAACGGCTATATCGATCGCCAGGAGAATGGGGCCGGCAACCTGGCCTTCTCGCTGCTTAGCGACATCAACGACCAGCTCTCGCACACGCTGGCCATCGAGTACCTGGAAGAGCAAGAGGACAGCCCCTACTGGGGCACACCGGTATTGCAGCCACTGGTCGGTACCTTGCACATCGACAAGCACAACCGTTTCAACAACTACAACGTCGAAGACGGTCGCTACGAGCAGCGCACCCGGTGGCTGCGCTCGATCACCGACTACCGCGTCGACGACAACACCCAACTGCGTAATACCTTCTACCACTACAACGGCCAGCGCGATTACCGCAATCTCGAGGTGTATCGCTACAACGCCGACAACAGCGCCATCGCTCGCTCCGGCGGCTATCGCCAGCGGCACGACCAGGAGGTCAACGGCAACAAGCTCGAGCTGACCCACCAGGGCCAGTTGTTCGGCATGGCCAGCGACTGGGCGTTCGGCATGGACTACAGCACCAACCAGCAAACCAACTACCCGCTGTCCAAGGGGGCGTTCGACACGGTTGACCCGAATAGCTTCGAACCCGGGCACTTCCTCGATATCCCCGGCATGGACGCGCCCATGACCAAGGGCAGAACCACCACCACCGACACCACCTCGGCCTTCGTCGAGAACCGTACCCGCCTGACCGATCAACTGTCATTGATCACCGCGCTGCGCTACGACCATATCGACTTCGACGTGGTCGACCATGTGGCGCGAGCCAGGCTCGACCGACGCTGGGACGCCATCACCGGTCGCCTGGGCCTGGTCTATGACCTGACCTCCAACGTCAGCCTGTACACCCAATACAGCACCTCGGCCGAACCACCAGGCGGTACCCTGACCAGCGCCTCGATCAGCCAGGTCGGCGACTTCGACCTGAGCACCGGCCGTCAGGTCGAGGTAGGCAGCAAGTTCGACTTCCTCGACGGCCGCGGCTCGGCGACGGCAGCGGCGTATCGCATCGTGCGCAAGGATATCTCCGTGCCCTCCTCGACCGTGCCCAACACCACCGAGCAGGCGGGCCAGCAGACCTCCACCGGCATCGAGCTGGCAGCCTCGTTCAAGGTCACGTCCAAGCTGCTGGCGGCGGGCAACTTCAGTTGGGTGAATGCCGAATACGATGAGTTCAACGAGACCATCGGCGGCGTGGTGTACTCGCGCAAGGGCAAGCACCCGGTCAATATCCCCGACCGCGTGGCCAACCTCTGGTTGACCTACGACCTGGCGCCCGGCTGGCAGGTCGGGGCCGATGCCCGCTATGTCTCATCGGTGTACGCCAACACCGCCAACACCGCATGGGTACCGTCGTACACCGTCTACGGGCTGTCCATGACCCACGACCTGGACAAGCACGTGCAAGTCAGCGCGCGGCTGCGCAACCTCACCGACGAGGTGTATGCCCGCTTCATCCACCAGACCAACACCCAGTACTACCTGGGTGAACCGCGCAGCCTGGAAGTCGCTGTGCAGTGGCGCTACTGATGAGCGTGGAGCCAGCTGTACCTGTGGCACCGCTGGCTGGGCATCGTCGCCTGCCTGTGCATGGCGCGGTGGTTCGTCTCTGGGGTTGCCATGCTGTATGTCGGCTACCCCAAGCTGACACCGACCGAGCGCCTTGCCCACCAGCCGGCTTTGCCGGCGGGGTGCTGCGCCGAGTTGCCCGACCATTGGGCGCAACAGCCGCTGAAGGCGCTACACCTGTTCGCCTGGCTGATGCGGGTGTTCAGGGTGGCCGCCAGCATGCGCAGTCATTGAGCCCTCAGCGTGGTGCACCTGCGACAAAATGGCCTGCCACGGAACGTATACAGCCCGCAACGGATGCGGCTCAATTCGCTCCACGTTCGTTCGGGCCGTCATGCCTTGCCGCTGCCACGGGACCAGTGGCCTCGGCTGAACCCCGCGCCTCGCCCCTGGCCTGAACCGTCGCTGCTGTCTTGTGGTCATGGCGTGCGCTGCACGACGCCTGACCTTGCCCGACCGTTTTGCCAGGAAACCACCCATGCCTGCGTCCCGTTGCACCGCACGCGCCGTATTGCCCGTGCTCGCCTTGTTCGGCCTCAACCCACTGTCACTTGCCATCGCTGAAACACTGCCTGCCGAAAACTCGGTACTCACCCTCGGCGCGGTCAATGTGACCGGCACCGACAGCGGCCCCCTGGCCACAACCAGCGTGCTCAGTTCGGTGGATATTCTGGGCGGTGACATCCTCGAGAAGATGCCAGTTGCCTACAGCTGGGAGCTGTTCCGCCGGGCACCGGGGGTGATGCTCACCGAGTTCAACCAAGGCACCACCTCCGGCAAGCTTTCGTTCCGCGGTTTCAATGGCGAAGGCGAAATCAACGCCGTGAAACTGTTGATCGACGGCATTCCCAGCAACACCAATGACGGCAACATGCCCTTCATCGACTCGGTGTTCCCCATGGACATCGACAGCATCGAGGTGGTGCGTGGCACCAGCGATCCGCGCTATGGCCTGAACAACATTGCGGGCAACGTCAACATCAATACCCGTACCGGCGGCAACTACAACAAAGCGCGCATGCGTTATGGCAGCTTCAACACCCGCGAGGTGCAACTGGCCAAGGGCATCGAGACCAGTAACTGGACGCAGAACTACTTCTTCGCCCGCCAGCAGGTCGACGGCTACCGCGACCATGCCGACACCGAACGCTACAGCTTCGGCGGTAAATGGTTCTACACCCCGGACGATGGCAACTACCGCGTGGGCCTGATCGCCCGCCATTACGAGTCCGAAGCGCAGGAGGCCGGCTACCTGACCGAGGACAACGCCCGCCACCACCCGCGCATGAGCAACGACTACAACGCCACGGACAAGGGCACGCGGCGGATGAACCAGGTCAGCCTGCATTTCGATACCGAACTGGCGCAGACCCTGTCCTGGTCCGCCAGGACCTACGTCAACACCTTTGACGACCGGCGCTGGACCCAGTACTGGAGCAGCAGTTCGCAGCAGGAACGCGACACGTACGAAACCCAGTACGGCGCCATTACCTCGCTCACCTGGCGCCCGCAGGTCGACTGGCTGCATGCCTTCGCCCTGGAAGGCGGCAGCGATATCCAGAAGCAGGAAAACCGCAGCGAACGTTACCGCACGCTCAACCGCGTGCGGCAGGCGCAAACCCGCGACCAGCGTTACGACTTCAACACCGTGGGGGCCTATGTGCAGGCGGAGATCGAACCGGTCGAATCGCTGAAGATTGTCCCGGCGTACCGTGTGGACAGGATCAGCGGTGACTTCACCAACGAGATGACCGGCCAGGATTACGACATCAACGACTACGGCCTGATCAAACAGCCCAAGCTCAGCGTGGTCTATTCACCCTGGAAGGTCGCCAGCGTCTATGCCAATTGGGGCAGAACGTTCCAGGTGGGTACGGGCGCGGCCGCCTACAAAGTACCACCGCGCAACGAAGACCTTTCTCCGTCGATCAACGAAGGCTGGGAAACCGGTGTCAAGTTCACGCCAGCCGGTTGGGTCGATGGCCGCTTCGCCTATTGGCGCCAGGACGCCACGGGCGAGGTCAGCCGCCGTCTGAACGACCCCAGCGGCGAGTCGGACAACGTCGGCGAGACACGCCGCTGGGGCTATGACCTGCAGGTTAACCTGCACCCGGACGCACGCACCGAGATGTGGATGTCGTATTCCTGGCAGTACTCGAAAATCCTTGAGCCCAGCAGTGCCTTGCCAGCCAGCAAAGGCAAGGAAATCGACCACGTGCCGCATCACCTGTGGAACACCGGCATCAGCTACCAGGCCACCCCTGCCCTGCAATTGACAGCCTGGATGAATGGCCAGACCCACTACTACCTGGAACGCGAGAATACCCAGGGCCGGTATGGCGGTTACGTACTCACGAACCTTGGCGCGACGTACAAGGTCACCGAAGCGATGAGTGTCGACCTGCAGTTGAAGAACCTCACCAACCGCGACTATGAGTACGTGTGGTACGACCCGGATGGTGCGGAGGCTTCCCTGCACGCCCCGGGTGACGGTCGAGCACTGTATGCCGGCGTGACGTTCGACTTCTGAAAGTCTGCACGTTGGTCGGCGCCAGTGGCTCGGGCAACGCCCTCAGTGGCCTTGGCTTGCTCGACCGCTTGTTGGCCGTCGCGATCAATTGGCTTTCGAAGTGCCGGAAAACACGCTATGTTCGTGATTGAACTTGCGAGGGGAAACTGTGCAGCCAAGGCAGCCTTCGATCAAGTAAAGGATCCGCGCAACGACGTGAAATACGGGAAACGTCGCAGGTGCCGTAACCGTGGCGATAACCCGTGCTGCACTGCCACTACTTACCGCAACGCTTTCTGAATCCAGCAATCGAACAGGGCAAAGGGCATCACATGTGAACGCCAGGAGGCTTTTCCAGGACGCCGTCAAAGTGCCAGAATCCGCTACCGGTCACACGCGGCGGCGCCAGCCATGACAAACCTTGATCCCGGCGATGAAATAGCCTACTCCGTACGGAGGGATCGGCTTGAACAGCTGTTTGTCCAGTCGGCGCCCGCTGTGCTTGGCAGCTTCCTGGCCGCCGTCATGCTGTGCTGGTTGGGCTGGGAGCGTTTCGACCCGCAAAGGGTCATGGTCTGGATGACGTTATTGGGCCTGTCGACCGGCGTGCGTACCGCCATGTTCTTCGCCTATCTGCGAGCACCGGCCAACCAGCGCACGGCCGAACGCTGGGAGTGGCGTTACTGGGTCACGCTGATGCTGTCGGCGGCTATCTGGGGCTGGGGCGCCTTTGCCGTAATGCCCACCGACGACGCGCTGGGGCAGACGCTGATCATGTTGTTTGCCGTCGGCATGTCTGTCAGCGCGGTGTCGTGTTACTCCTCCTACCGCAACATGACCCTGGTGTCGATGGGCCTGGTCTTGCTGCCTTCTACAGGCTGGCTACTGTTGCAACCTTCCACGCTGCAACAAGGGATAGCCTTGGCGGTGCTGGTGTTCGCCTGGTTCGTGGTCAGCGCGACGCAAAGCCTGTCCTCGGCATTGACGACGGCCTGGCGCCTGAAACACGAAATGCACCGCGCGCATCGGCTTGCCATGGTGGCCTCGTGCACGGACGAACTGACCGGCCTGAACAACCGACGTGCTTTTTTCGACAACGCTTCGGCGCAGCACGTCCAGTGCAGGGATGCGGGTACATTCATGGCCGTGTTGATGCTGGACGTCGACCATTTCAAACAGATCAACGACACGTTCGGGCATGCCGCAGGCGACCAGGTGCTGCAACGCATCGGTGCAGCGATCAGTGCCAGCCTGCGTGACAACGACATTGCCGGCAGGCTGGGCGGCGAGGAGTTCGCCATCCTGCTGCCCAATACGCCGCCAGACACGGCGATTGAGGTTGCCGAGCGCCTGCGGGCCCTGATAGCCAAACTGCGTGTGAATGATGAACACCCGGTCACCGCAAGCATAGGTTTAGCGTTCGCGAACGCCCCTGCCACTGAGCTCAGCGCATTGCTCAGCAGTGCAGACAGCGCCATGTACCTTTCCAAGGTATCGGGCCGTAACCGGGTCACGGTCGCCGAACCGGAGCAGGAGGCATTGCACAAGCAGCACTAGCTCCTTCAAGGAAGTGCTATGCAGGGTCCTGGGCCACGGCGTCACCCGGCGCTGGGCGCAGCGTGCGCACGGCATCGTCGAACAGGTGTAGGTTGGCATGGGCCTGCAGCCGTTGCGGCAAGCGTGCGTTGGCAATCGAACCCCGCAAGTCGTGCCAATGCTGAACAAGTTGTTGCGGTTATTGAAGAAAATCTACCGAGACTGACTCCGTCTGCCTAGCGTGGTGAAATCCGATCGACCTGTAGCGCCTCTTTGACGTCCCAAGAGAGCACCTTGGCAAATCACCCCAGAGGCGAGGTACTCATGAACGACCGCATCATCGCGTTTTTCACCGAAACCACCCTATTCGGCATCTCCATTCTCAATCTGCTGGTGGCGCTGACAGTCGCCACCATAGTCTTCCTGGTCGCCCGTGCCGCCATCAGTTTCCTGATGCGCCGGGTACGGCGCTGGTCCGAACACGAAGGCCCACTGAGCCAGATAATGGCCAAGGTGCTTTCCGGCACCAGCAACGTTCTGTTGTTGCTGGCCTCCTTGCTGGTGGGCCTGAGCATGCTCGACCTGCCCGAGCGCTGGCTGAGCAGGGTCAGCAGCCTGTGGTTCGTGGTCGCTGCCTTGCAGATTGGCCTGTGGGCCAACCGCGCCATCGGCCTGGGCCTGAGCCGCTACTTCGCCCGCCACCGTACCGACGGCCTGAACCAGGGCAGCGCACTGGCAACCCTTTCGGCCTGGGGCGCGCGGGTCCTGCTGTGGTCAGTCGTAGTGCTGGCGATGCTGTCGAACCTGGGGGTGAACATCACCGCCTTCGTCGCCAGCCTTGGCGTGGGTGGCATCGCGGTGGCGCTGGCTGTGCAGAATATCCTTGGCGACCTGTTCGCTTCGTTGTCGATCGCCGTGGACAAGCCGTTCGAGATCGGTGACTTCATCGTCATCGGGCCCCTGGCGGGCACCGTTGAGCACGTTGGCCTCAAAACCACACGCATCCGCAGCCTCGGCGGCGAACAGATCGTCATGGCCAACGCCAGCATGATCAGCAGCACCATCCAGAATTACAAGCGCCTGCAAGAGCGTCGCATCGTGTTCGAGTTCGGGCTTTCCTACGACACGCCCACCGAGGCCGTGAAGAAAGCGCCAGGCATCGTAGAAGACGCCATCAAGGCCCAGGAGCAGGCGCGTTTCGATCGCGCTCACCTGCGCGGCTTCGGCAAAGAGGCGCTGGAGTTCGAGTGTGTCTACATTGTCCGGGACCCAGGCTACAACCTTTACATGGACATTCAGCAGGCGATCAACTTCAGGCTGCTGGAGCGGTTCTCGCAAATCGGCGCCAAGTTCGCCGTGCCGGTGCGCGCGATCAAGGTCACGGCATTGCCAGAGGCCTCCGGCCTGCATGGCCAGGCTCGCGAAGGCCTGAGCATCAGAGGCGCTTGATGCTGGTAACCTGCCCGGGCCTTCAGATAGGTGCGCCGCAGGGCGTGCACATGCGCACGCCCTGCCCGCGCTGAAACGCTATTTCAGCGCGGCGATGAAGCTGTCTTTCAGCACCTCGAGAAGGAAGTCTGCATTGGCCCGGCTGAAAATCATCGAAGGGCGCATTTTCAGCACGTTGTCATGCGGGCCTTCGGTGCCGATCAACACGCCGCGCTCCCGGGCACCATCAGCCACTTTTCTGGCCAGGGCCGTGGCTGGCGCCTTCGACTGGCGGTCGGTAACCAGCACGACGCCGAGAAACAGGCCCAACCCACGCACATCACCAATCACGTCGAACTGCTGCTGAAGCTTGCGCAAACCCTCGAGCAGGTAATGGCCGACACTCAAGGCGTTTTCTTTCAACTGGTCGCGCTCGATTGCATTGAGTACCGCCAGGCCTACCGCGCATGACACTGGGTTACCGGCGAAGGTATTGAAATACTCCATACCGTTGTTGAAAGCATCGGCAACCTCGCGCGTGGTCACTACCGCCGACATCGGGTGGCCGTTACCAATGGGTTTGCCCATGCTGACGGCATCCGGGACCACGCCCTGGGTCTCGAATGCCCACCAGTGGCTGCCGACCCGGCCAAACCCGACCTGAACCTCATCGGCCAGGCACAGACCACCTTCGGCGCGCACCATGGCGTACACCTCCTCAAGGTAGTGTTCGGGCAAAAACACCTGCCCCGCCACGCTGGGGATCGATTCGGCAATGAAAAACCCGGGGCGCTTGCCTGCCTTGCGCATGGCATCCAACTGCTCTGCCACCGACTCGGCAAAGCGCTTCCCGTGCGCTTCCACGGGCCAGTGCGCAGGCGCGTAGTAGCTGTCCGGGACCACGGCCTCGTAAACATGCGACGCCCTGCCCTTGCCCGCCTTGCGCTTGTACTTGTAAGGGCTCAGATCGATCAGTTCCTGAGTGGTGCCGTGGTAGGCCCAGTCCAGCACGATCGCCTGATCACTGCCTGTGTAGTTGCGCGCCATACGCAGCATCAGGCTGTTGGCCTCACTCCCCGAGCAGCCAAAGGACGCTACGCAAAGGCCCTTGGGCAAAGTGCCGGTCAGGCGTTCGGCGTATTCGACGATGTTGTCGTGCAGGTAGCGGGTATTGGTGTTGAGCAGCGCAGCCTGGCGGGTCATGGCTTCGACCACGTCGGGATGACTATGGCCCAGGTGGCACACGTTGTTGAAGCAGTCCAGGTAGGCCCGCCCGAAGTTGTCGATCAGCCATACGCCATCACCGCGCACGAACTTGATCGGGTCGGTGTACGAAATGGACAGGTTGGGTAGCAGCAGTTCCTTGCGCCTGGCAATGATCTGGGCCTTGGTCATCCCCTGCTGGCTATAGGTCTCTGGCGGGATACCGGCCAGGGCCGAGGCATCGGGGAACAGGTCGGCCCACGCTTCGCGGTATGCGGGCTCACCCACGCCAATGACCTCGCACGCGCGCAACTGGGTATCGGTGACCAACTGCAGATGCAGGTGGGGAATCCAGCCGCCGTTCTCGTGATCGCTGCCCATGTAACCGACGAGGTCGCCCGCTTCGAGCTTGTCACCGGCCTTCAAACGGCTGAGCGCCTCGTGGGCCATGTGCCCCCACAGTGTCAGAAATGGCGGGCAACCGGGCGGGGTATGCTCGAGCATCACCAGGCCGCCATAACCCAGAGGGTCTTGCTCAACCTCGACGCTTCTGACGGTGCCGGCGATCGGTGCGTACAACGGCGTACCCGCTGGCATCAGCAAATCTACCCCCACATGCAGGGTCCGGTGCTGCCCCTTGATGAAGCGAGACTCAAAGGCGCTGTCGGTATAGACGGCACGTACCTCGCCCCATGGCCCGATGCCCAGCGGGGCCTTGTGCGCGGCAGAGCATTCATTCCACCACCGCGTCGCATCTGCAGGGCGCTGCTGGGCCGAGGCAATGGTCATCTCATGGCTGGCATCGCCAAACGGCGCGATGACCTTGTCCAGAATGGCGGCTGACGGGCGCACCAGATCGGCAAACGACTTGTGGTTGTCAGCAATCCAGCGGCGGACTTCCCCCGCACCTTCGATGGCATCGAAACCACAGGCCTTGCGCAGAATGCCGGTGGCCAACCGTGGGTTCATCGAATCGAGCTGTTCCAGTAGACGCCAGGCAGGCGCTTCACTGATCGCCAGGTAAGGGTTGTCGTCGGTCTGGTCCTGCCGGGAAGCGGAGAACGTGACGCTAATGACCAAGCGCATGGCAATCAGGTTGAACAACACATCAAGCTCTTGCGCTTGCAACGGGTACTTCTCATGGAAGCCGGCCACCAGCGCAGCAGCAGCGCCGATCGGGTCGTCCATGTCGAGAATGGCGTAGGCGCTGGCGATTGCGACCTCGGCAATCAGAACGGTGTGCACGGCATCGCCAAAATCGATGAAGCCAGTCACGTTACGGGGCGTTTCGGCATCGACCAGGATGTTCCAGTCGTTGGCATCGTTGTGGATCACCTGGGCCCGAAGGGACGCCAGTTCAGGCTGTACCGTCTGCTCGAACCGGGTGATGAAGCGCTCGGCAACGGCCCGGCGATCAGGGTCCTTGATGCAGTGCAGCCGCGAACGGGAGCGCGCAGCATGGCGTAAGTCCCAGTCCAGGTCGCGGACTGCGCCCGGGTGCATGAAGCCCTGCAGCGCACGGTCAAGTTCACCGAGTGCCTGGCCGAAGTTTCTCATCAGCGCCAGGGAGCGTCTGGCCTTGGCAAGTGGCGTGCCGGCCAGCCAGCTGACCAGGCGCACAGCGTGCTGTTCACCGGTGCTGCTGGCCACAGACGGCAGGTAGTCGCCCGTCACGCTGGCCCGCAGGTGTGGTACGCCCAAATGCGCGCCATGCACGCCCAGGTGGTCGAGTAGCGCGGTTTGAAACTCGCTTTCTACCCTGGGCTCGCTGGCATTGACGATTTTCAGTATCCAGCCTGCATCTACGCCAGTCTCCAGGCGATAATTGCGATCACGCTCCCCATCCAGGGGCGTTGCAGTGCCGGTGACATTGAAGAAATCTTTTGCAAGGCCCTCTGCATCGCTTGCCGAAAACCGAGGTGCCGGGTGGGAAAGGTCTGTCATATCATCAGGTTCCGAGCGCGCTGATTGTTTTTCAATAGCTTGTCATGCGCCGCCGAAACGGACACCCTGCATACGGTCGGGCGCAACAGGCATTATGCCGGTTCCGACCGGCATAATGACGGCAAGCTTATCAAGGGGCTGCAATGCGTGACCTGGACGCTAAAGATCGTGAGATTCTTGAGGTACTTTCGAAGGACGCGCGTATTGCGCTCAAGGCGTTAGCCGGCCGCATAGGCCTTTCCCGAAGTGCCACCACCGAGCGTGTCGCCAACCTTGAACGCAGCGGAGTCATTCGCGGTTATCGCGCTGACATCGGCGAAATAGACGCCAACGTGATACGCGCGATCTTGCTGGTGACGTTGCAGCGCACGCCTGCCATGGGGCTGCTCGACCAGTTGGCAACGGACGCGCGCGTACGGCGGGTGTCGTCGGTGAGCGGTCAGCTCGACCTGGTGGTTGAAGTGGAGACCCGAACGATCGACGACCTCAACCAGGTACGCGACAACGTGGCACGTCACGAATCAGTGGATGACATTACCACGTCGGTAGTCCTGCGCCGTGATATCGACCGCCAGGGCGCCTGATACCTGCAGAGGCAGTAGACAGGCCATACTCACCCAAGCCTCACAGGTGTCGAAGCACGCCCTGAATCTCGCGAACGACCTGCCGCGTTGCCTCGTCGACGGTCCCTTCATTACGGCACAGCACCCAGCCTTGCTCCGCAACCGCACGCTCGAACGCCTCGGTACAGGCAACCTGTTCATCCAGGTTATGGATCACCGTACTGCCCAGCCCACGCGTGCGCGCCGCGGCCCTCGCCCACGAGGTTTCAGGCGTTGTGACAACCCCGACATGCAAATCGGGCACTTGCACGTTTCGTTCGAGGTTCAGGCGCAGGATCTTGTCAAACGGCACTGTGCGGCGAAACGCAGCGTCAGAGGGGTACCAGCGGTCAATCAGGATGATGCTGTCAGCGGGCTGCCTGGGCAGTACATGTCGGGAAATCCAGGCTCGGCTTTCAGCGAAGCGTTCGCAAACCTTGAACTCTAGGTCCTGGCAAGGGCTTCTGGAAAGCTGGTTGACCAGGGCCATGGTCTCGCCCCGGTGAGGATCATTCTTTCTTTCGCAAAGGCGGATCACCTTGTTCCCGTCCAGCCGTAACGCTTGAGTGACAGCCTCCAGCAGCGTGGTCTTGCCGGTACCCTTGGGCCCATCGATGGAAATAAACAGCGGGCGGTTCATCTTGCAATACCAGTTGGCTCAAGCGCGGGATAAGACCATTGATCGTAGCTGCGTTCAAGCGATTCTCGACGGGAGTACATCCGTACTCCATGCTGTGATCAAAGCATTGCCTTGGGAATGGACCGGCATTGCCCGACCCGCCATCCCCAAGGCGTGCAATGCCTGCTAGGCTGACGGACGATGGCGGACCTGCAGCCCGCCTCCCCTTACCCACAGGCACGGGCCAATGACCTACAACCCCCACGTTAACCTGACCAACTGCGACCGGGAGCCCATCCAGATTCCCGGGAGCATCCAGCCCCATGGCTGCCTGCTGGCCTGTGATGCCTCGGCGACCGTGGTGCTGCGCCATTCGGTCAACGCCCCACAGATGCTGGGTGTAGCAAACGATATCAATGGTCAGAAACTGCACGCGGTGCTGGGTGACGAGGTCACGCATACGCTTCGCAACGCACTTGCCCGTACCCGGGATGCCTCGCGGCCCGCGCTCAGTTTCGGCGTGACGTTGCCCAACGGCGCGGCCGTCGACATCGCCGCCCACTTGTACAAAGGCACGGCAATCCTCGAATTCGAGCCCGCCGGGGCGAGCATCGCCGAACCGATCGAGCTGGCCCGCACACTGATTGCCCAACTGCGCGAAATCGACCAGACCCACAAGCTGTTCCGCGACGCCGCCCGCTTTGTCAGGGCGGTGCTCGGTTACGACCGGGTGATGATCTACCAGCTGGGAGCCGACGGTGCCGGCAAGGTGGTTGCCGAGTCCAAGCGTAGCGACCTCGAAAGCTTCATGGGCCAATACTTCCCCGCCTCCGATATCCCCCAGCAGGCCCGCGCGCTCTACCTGCGCAACCCGATCCGGGTAATCTCCGACGCCCAGTTCAATACGGTCGCCATCAACCCGGTGCTCGACCCCTCGGGCGAACCGCTCGACCTGTCCTACGCGCACCTGCGCAGCGTCTCGCCGATCCATTGCGAATACCTGTGCAACATGGGCGTGGGCGCCTCGATGTCGATTTCCGTCATCGTCAATGGCGAGCTGTGGGGAATGATTGCCTGCCATCACTACGCACCGCGCACGCTGGCCATGGGGCAACGTGTGGCCGCCGAGATGTTCGGTGAGTTCTTCTCCCTGCATATCGAGACCCTGCGTAGCCGGCAAAAACTCGAAGCTGCCGTGCGCATCCACAAAGCCCTGGACAGCCTGCTGCGCGACGCCAACCAGGCGGCGGACATTGATGGGTTCTTCCACGCACGCCTGCCCCGGTTGATGTCGCTGATTCCCTGCGACGGCATCGGCATGTCGCTGCTAGGCCGCTGGTCGTGCGCAGGGCTCGCGCCGCCCCAAACGGCCGTGCCTGATCTGCTGCGCCTGGCAGACATGGTCAGCGAAGGCCGAATCTGGGCGTCCAATCGCCTGTCGACGGTGCTTCCGTCGGCCCAGGCGTATTTTAATGATGTGTCGGGTGTGCTGATCGTCCCGATGTCGCAACACCCAAGGGATTACTTGATCTTCTTCCGCAAGGAGGTGGTCGAGACACTCGATTGGGCCGGGGACCCGAACAAGACCTATGACAGCGGCGCGTTGGGCGACCGCCTGACGCCCCGCAAGAGCTTCGCCATCTGGAAAGAAACCGTTCACCAGCAGTCGCTACCCTGGACCGAGCAGGACCGCCAGTTTGGCGATGCCATCCGTACCGCTATCGTCGAAGTGGTACTGCACAACAGCGAACTGCTCGCCAGTGAACGCGCCAAAGCCGACGTGCGCCAGCGCATGCTCAACGAAGAGCTCAACCACAGGGTCAAGAACATCCTGTCGCTGATTGGTGCACTGGTTGCCCATCCGACCCCGGAGAGCCAGACCCTGCAGGACTATGTGGCAACGCTCAAAGGGCGTATCCAGGCCTTGTCGTTGGCCCATGACCAGGTGGTGCGCGGTGACGGTGGCGGGCGCCTGGCGAAGCTGCTGGAGGCCGAGCTTTCTCCCTATCGCACGGCTGCCGACGTGATCGAGTTGCAGGGCCCGAACGTCATCCTCGATGCGCGCGCGTACTCGGTCATGGCGCTGGTGCTGCATGAACTGGCCACCAACGCGGCCAAGTATGGTGCGCTATCGCGGGCTGGCGGCAAGCTTTCGGTGAGCTGGGCAATCGACGCCAGCAACGCCTGTGCCATCAGTTGGCGGGAAATGGGTGGGCCAACGGTACGCCCGCCCAGCCGCAGCGGCTTCGGCACGGTGCTGATCGACCGCAGCATCCCATTCGACCTGGGTGGCACCAGCGCAGTGGAATATCACCCCGAAGGCCTGCAAGGCTTTTTCAGAATCCCGGCCAAGCACCTTTCCGTAGCCGAAACGGCAGAAACCGCTCTCCCGGCCACGCCTCTGGCCCGTGCAAACGGTGCGCTTGCAGCGCGCTCGGGCTTGTGTGTGCTGATACTCGAGGATCAACTGGTGATTGCAGTAGGCCTGGAGCAAATTCTCAACGATGCGCAAATCGAGGACGTGATCACCGCCAGCTCCGAGGACCAAGCCATGCAACTGCTTGGTAGCCACAAACCGGACGCGGCAATACTGGATGTCAACCTGGGCACCGGAACATCCATTTCCGTAGCAGATGAACTGGTTCGCCGGCAGGTCCCGTTCCTCTTTGCCACCGGCTATGGCGACGGCCTCAGCATTCCCGAGCACTTGCAGCATGTGCCCATCACCCGCAAGCCTTATGACGCCAATGCCATTCTGGCCAGCCTGCAAGGTCTGCTTGAGCTGGGGTGAATGGGATACAGAAGCAGCCTTGTATTGCGAAAAGGCCCGTAAAGCCGACACATTACCGTCGGCTATACGGGCCTCTTTGCAGCACCAGGCCGCGCCGGCCAAAAGACGGCGCCGGCCTGTCAGGGCTTACACCGCCAGCGCGCGCTCACGCAGCTCGCTGTTGAGAATGCGGTCGTTCTCGCTGTAATCGACCGGGCAGTCGATCACGTGCACACCTGGGGTCTTGATGCAGTGCTCCAGCAGCGGCAGCAGGCCTTCGGCGCTTTCCACGCGGTGGCCGTTGGCGCCGTAGGCTTCGGCATACTTGACGAAGTCCGGGTTGCCGTAG